>NZ_JBOHGA010000024.1:0-47427 GCF_050699915.1 Actinophytocola sp. | reverse complement strand
TACCACCGGCTCGCCACCCGATATGACCGCTACGCCAACCACTTCAGCGCCTTCCTCACCCTCGCCGCCGCCCTCACCTGCTACAAGAAACTCCGCAAAACGGCCACATGAGACACCGTCTTAGCGCGAATTCGGAGGTAGCGGGCAAGAGCCTGGCCGGTCTTCTCCCCGAACGGTATCGCACGCTCCTTGTTCCCCTTGCCGTCAACCTTGATCAGGTCACGCCGCATATTCAGATCGTCGAGGTCGAGCATCGCCGTCTCCGTCAGCCGTCCACCAGTGTCAAACAGTAGGCGAATGATCGCTGTGTCGCGGCGGTCGAGGAAGGACTTTCCCGCGCACGTGGCCAGCAGCGCGGCCATCTCATCGTCCGCCACGACCGGGATCAGCTTCGTTCCGGGTTTAGGCTGCGGGATCCGCTGCATCGGATGCCGACTGATCTCCTCCTCGTACTCCAAGTATTTGAAGAATTGCTGCAGTGCCTTGTACTTGTTCAGTGCCGTGGCGGCCGACCTCGTCTCGATCATCCAGGCGAGGAACCACTCGATATGCCCCTTCTGCACATCGGTTGGATCCTCCGCAGCATCCGACATGTCCTCTCCGACGTTCCTGCCCGAGTTGGCCAGGAACGTCGTCGTGTCGCCGCCATCGAGAAAGCCGGCCAGCTGCGTGACCGCCAATTCGTAGTTGTAGCGAGTCGTCAACGGCTTGTTGGCCGCCCGCATGGACCGGTCCCAGTCCTCTACGTAGGTCCGCCAGATCGCACCAACGGGCCGCGGTAGACGCTGTTCAGTCAAATCCCCCTTCATGGGAACATCCTCCAGTCAAGTTGTCACCAACCGCTGTGCTCAACTGGACGAACGACCCAAGATCAACAAAAAGCGGGTCCTCACAGCCTCTGAGCTGCGAGAACCCGCTTCACCGTCGGGCTGACAGGATTCGAACCTGCGACCCCTTGACCCCCAGTCAAGTGCGCTACCAAACTGCGCCACAGCCCGGCCACACCTCCGTGAGGAGGTGCCCGCACAGCCTAACGCAACCAGCAGCCTCAGGACTTACGGGGGCGCTTCTCCCGGACCCGGACCGAGATGCGGACCGGGGTGCCGGCGAAACCGAACGCCTCTCGGAAGCGGCGTTCCACGAACCTGCGGTAGCCCGCCTCCAGGAAGCCGCTCGTGAAGAGGACCAGGGTGGGCGGTCGGGTCTGTGCCTGGGTCGCGAACAGGACCTTCGGCTGCTTGCCGCTGCGGACGGGGGGTGGGGTGGCGGCGATCAACTCAGCCAGCCAGGAGTTCAGCTGGCCTGTCGATACTCGCTGGTCCCACGAGGTCAGCGCGGTCCGCAGCGCCGGCGCCAGCTTGCGGACCGACCGGCCGGTCAGCGCGGACACGTTCACGCGGTCCGCCCAGGGGACACGGACCAGGCCACGCTCGAGCTCCCTGGTGAGCTGGTGGCGACGATCCTCGTCCACCAGGTCCCACTTGTTCAGGGCCAGGACGCAGGCGCGGCCGGCGTCGACCACCATCGTCAGGACTCGTAGGTCCTGCTCGGTGATCGGTTCGGACGCGTCGAGCAGCACGATCGCCACCTCGGCCGCCTCGATGGCGGCGCGAGTGCGCAGCGACGCGTAGTACTCCATGCCGGACGCCGTCTTCACTCGCTTGCGCAGGCCGGCCGTGTCCACGAACTGCCACGTCTCGTCATCCAGCTCCACCAGCGAGTCGACCGGATCGACCGTGGTGCCGGCCACCGGGTCGACGACGGCTCGGGCCGAGCCGGTCAGGCGGTTCAGCAGCGACGACTTACCCACGTTCGGCTTGCCGACCAGCGCCACGCGACGCGGGCCCCGCGCGGTGTCGAAGGACTCGCGGGGCGTCGCGGGCAGCGCATGCAGGACCGCATCGAGGAGGTCGCCCGAGTTGCGGCCGTGCAGCGCCGACACCGGGTGCGGCTCGCCGAGACCCAGCGACCACAGCGCCGCCGTGTCGGCGAGCAACCGCTCGTCGTCGACCTTGTTCGCGGCCAGCAGGACCGGCTTCTTCGAGCGACGCAGCACCCTGGCGGCCGCCTCGTCGGTCCCGGTCGCACCTACCGTCGCGTCGACCACCAACAACACAGCGTCCGCAGTCATCATGGCCAGCTCGGCCTGCTCGGTCACCGACGCCTGCAGACCCTCTGCCTTCGGGTCCCACCCGCCGGTGTCCACGACGGTGAACCGCCGACCGTTCCACAGCGCGTCGTACGCCACCCGGTCCCGGGTCACGCCCGGCTTGTCCTGCACCACCGCCTCGCGCCGCCCGATGATGCGGTTCACCAGCGTCGACTTGCCCACGTTCGGCCGCCCGACGACGGCCAGCACCGGCTGTGGCGGCTGACCGCCGTCCTCGTCGCCGTGGCCGAACTCCTCGTCCACGGCCGTCCACTCGGACTCCGTGGCCCACGTTCCATCCAGATCGGTCATCACAGTCCTCATCAGGCAGCGGCGGCGCGCTGCTCGTCCAGTTCGTGCACCAGGTCGGCCAGGCGCCCGCGGAGCTCCTCGGTCGCCGCCACCAGGCCGGACCGTCCTCGTGGGACGGTCAGCTGGAACGGCTCGCCGACCAGGACGTCCAGCCGCGGTCGGAACCGCCGGCCGCTCCCGGACGGCCGCAGCGTGCCGCGCGTCGCCACCGGCAGCACGACCGCGCCGGTGGTCCGCACGAGCCACGCCGCGCCCTGCTCGGCCCGCGCCACGTCGCCGGAACCCCTTGTCCCTTCGGGAAAGACGCCGAGCACGCCACCGGCGCGCAGCACCTGTACCGCACCCAGCAGCGCGGCCCGGTCGGCCTCACCGCGGCGGACCATCAGCTGCCCGATCCGCTTGAGACCCCAACCCATAGCGCCGGTGGCCAACTCACTCTTCACCAGGAACACCGACCGGCGCGGCAGCATTCCGAAGATCACCGGCGGCTCGATCAGCGTGCTGTGGTTCGCCACCAGGACAACCGGCCCGGTCAACGGAACCCGCGACCGACCCCGCACGCGCACCCGGTAGGCCGGGCGGTACAGCCAGCGCGCGATCCACCGGGCGAGGTCGTGCAGGCGCGGCCGGGCACCCTCGGGCAACACGGAAGGTCACCACCTGCCAGGGCTGGCAGCCACCCCACGCAGCTCGCGCTCGTCCACCAACTCCAGGATCTGGTCCAGCACGCCCGCGACGTCCAGGTGCGTGGTGTCCAGCCGCACCGCGTCGTCCGCCGCCTGCAACGGCGAGGCCGCCCGCGAGGAGTCCAGTCGGTCGCGCCGGTCCACGTCCTGCTTGGTCGCGTCCAGCGTCGACGTCCGGCCCTCGGCCGCGTCCTGACTGGTCCGCCGCTGCGCGCGGGCGTCCGACGACGCGGTGAGGAAGATCTTCAACGCCGCGTCCGGGGCGATCGCCGTGCCGATGTCGCGGCCCTCCACGACGATCCCGCCGTACGAGTCGCACGCCCCGGCGATCAGCTCCTGCTGCTGGATCCGCAGCAGCTCGCGCACCCGCGGCACCGCGGACACGGCCGACACCGCGCCGGTCACCACCTGGCCGCGGATCTCGATGCCCACGCTCTCCTCGCCCAGCCGCACCTCCTGGTGCGCCGGGTCGGTGCTGATGCTCAGCGTCACCCGCTCCGCGACCCGCGTGACGGCGGCCTCGTCGGACGGCGCCACGCCGGCTCGCAGCACGGCGAGCGTCACGGTCCGGTACATCGCGCCGGTGTCCAGATAACCGGCACCCAGGTGGGCCGCGAGTCGGCGCGCCACCGTGGACTTCCCGGTTCCCGACGGGCCGTCCAGCGCGATCACGCCACGCAGCTCGCCCTCAACCACCGCGGTTGCCTCCTCCATCCGACCCGCCCTTCCTCCATTGTGCCTGGTGCCTCCGAACCGTGGCGATCAGGACCCGGGTAGCTGGCAACTGGTGACAGCCATCTCCCCGACCATCAGCGGGTCCCCACGCGGCCGAAGCCGACCTAGCATCGCAAAGGCAGATACAGGAGGTAACGATGCTCAAACGCACAGTCATCGGCCTGGTCGCCGTCTCGTCCGCGCTGGTCGGCGGATTCGTCGTACCGAACGCGATGGCCGACGACGTCGCGCCCGCGGCCGTCACCATCAGCTACGACGACAGCCTGGCCCCGGAGTACACCAACGAGATCACCCAGGCCATCCAGATCTGGAACGACTCGGTGAACAACGTCGAGATCGTCAAGGCCCAGTCTGGTCAGCCGGCCGAGGTCACCTTCGAGTCCTTCGACGGCTGGCCGCAGGCCGAGCTGGGCCCGATGTTCCCTGGTGACAACGGCACCATCTGGATGGGCAAGCAGGCCGTCGACGAGGGTTACAACGTCATCCGGATCGCCGCGCACGAGTTCGGCCACAGTCTGGGCCTGCCCGACGTGAAGCCCGGACCGTGCGAGAGCCTGATGTCCGGCAGCACGGGCGGCGTGGACTGCACGAACGCACAGCCGAACGCCGAGGAGATCGCCGAGGTCGAGGCGAACTACGCGAACGGTGCCGCGAACGCGCCCAAGAAGGAGCAGCACCGAGTGATCATCGGCTGGCAGGACAGCTAGCCAGAACAGAGCACAGTTCGAAACAGGTCAGCGACGAGCCATGAGGCTGCTGATCAGGAGTGTTTCGAACTGTGCTCTCAAAGCAGCTCGCCGAGCGTGGCGATCGCCTTCTCCAGCTGCTCATCCGACATGTACGGGGCGGGGCCAAACCGGAGAAATTTACCCCTGCTGTCGGTGAGCACGCCACGCTCGGCGAGCTCCTTCTGTAGCACCCCGGCCCGCGGCGACTCCAGCGCGAGGAACCCGCCGTAGGCCGACCGCGGCGCCGACCGGTCGCGCGTGATGGCCTCCGGTGGCGCGTCGAGCGCGTCGAACAGGTCGGCCAGCAGCCCGTTCTGGTGCTGCGACACCTCCCGCAGGAACGCAGAGGTCAGCCCCTGTTCGGCGAAGAACTCGAGCACCCGCGCCGCGCGGTAGTGGCTCGTCGGGTCGTAGGTGGAGCCCGCGAACCGGTCCCCGCCGGGCGCGTAGCCGACCTGTCCGGACGCCTTCGCCGTCAGCTCGTCGAACTCCGCGAACCACCCGGTGACGACCGGCCGCAGCGACGAGGCGTGCGGGGGCAGCCGCAGGAAGCAGTTGCCCTCCCCGAGCTGGAGGTACTTGTAGCCGCCCCCGGTGACCCAGGCCGAGCCGAGCCCTGACGAACGCACGGACAGCGGCACCACGCCCAGCGCGTGGTAGGCGTCCACCAGCAACTCCGTTCCCCCGGCCTCGCAGGCCCGCGCCAGCGAACCGAGGTCGGGCACAATCCGCGAGGTCTCGAACAGCACGGCGGACACGAGCACGGCGGCGGTCCGCCCGTCCACCTCGGCCGCGAGCCGTTCGGCGAGCGTGTCGACCGGGGCCGCGGGTAGCCGGACGACCTCGACGCCCTCCTCGGCGAGCCGGGCGAGCTGGCGGCGCAGCGTGTGGAACTCGCCGTCGGTGGTCACCAGCCGCGGCCGCCGCCGAAGGTCCACACTGGACAGAAAGCGGATGACCAGATCGTGCGTCGAACCGGCGAGCGCGATGTCCGCGCCGGGATCGTCCAGCAGCGTCCGGAAGCCCTCACGTACCCAATCGGCCTTGGCGAAGGCCAGCTCCCACTTCTGGTCCGCGGCGGCGGCCGCGTCGGTGAACGCCTCGATCTGGCCGTGCAGCGCGACGTCCGGCCACGCCTGGTGGGAGTGGCCGGTCAGCAGCAGCCGGTTGGCGACGTCGAAGCGGCCGTAGTGGCGCGCGAGGGCGTTGGGGGCGCGGCGCAGATCGTCCAATGTGGTCACAGCTCGCTCCGTACGGCCCACAGGTCGGGGAACACGGCCTGGAACAGCGTCCGCTGCAGGTACGCGACGCCGGCCGAGCCGCCGGTGCCCGCCTTGGACCCGATCGTGCGCTCCACCATCTTCACGTGCCGGTACCGCCACTCCTGCATGCCCTCGTCCAGGTCGACGAGCAGGTCGGCCACGGTGGACGGGCCGGCGTCGTCGCCGTACACCTGTACCAGCACGCGCTGCACGTCCTGCGCGGCCTCCCAGGGCAGCCGCAGGTCCCGGTTGAGGTGGCTGGACGGGATGTCGTAGCCGCTGCCGGCCAGGTAGGCCAGGAACGAGTCGAAGATCGACCGCCGGGACATCGCCGCGGTGATCCGGTCGCGGGCCTCGCTGCCCTTCGCGTACGGCTGGAGCATTCGCTCGTCGCGGCGGCCGAGCACTGCCTCGAGCTCGCGGAACTGGCCGGACTGGAACCCGCTGGCCGCGTCGAGCCGCGCGCGGAAGCTGGTGAACTGGCGCGGGGTCATCGTCTCGAGCACGTCGATCTGCGCGACCACGACCTTGAGGATCGTCAGCGCCCGACGCAGGGTGCGGACCGAGTGCGCCGTGTCGACCTTCTCCAGCATGTACTGCAGGTGCGCGAGCTCGTGCAGCAGCTGCTTGAACCACAGCTCGTAGACCTGGTGGATGACGATGAACAGCATCTCGTCGTGCTCGTCGGACCGCGGCCGCTGCGCGGCGAGGACCTCGTCGAGCGCCAGGTAGGACGTGTACGTCAGCGCGGCTGACTGTCCATTCGGGCCTTGGTCGGTCATGGCATGGTCACCTCGTCGAAGTATCGCTGGGCCGCCGGGGCCAGCGCCGGGTACAGGTCGTGGAAAAGCCGCACGGCCTCGGCTCGGTGCTTGGGTGCGGGCACCAGGTCCTCGGGTAGCTCGGGATCCAGGAAGGGAAACTCGCGGAAGCTGTGCACCAGCCGGGTGCGCAGCAGCAGGGCCTGCCGGTCGTCGAGGGTCCCGCCGGCCCGCTGGTCGCGGAAGTGCTCGGCGAACGCGCGGTACCGCTCGGCCAGCTCGTCGAGATCCCAGACCCGGGCGACGAACACCCCGAAGTCGATCGCGACCGCCGGCCGGCCGAGCATGACGCCCGCGTGCGTCGCGACGTCCAGCTCGTCGAGGAGCTTGCCGACCTCGGCCTCCCGGTCGTGCGGGGCGAGCCATGTCCCGTCCTGCACCGAGCCGAAGCCGAGGAAGCGCAGCCGGCGCACCAGCCGGGTGCGGGCGAGCCTGCGGTCCTTCGGGATCGAGTGCCACAGGACTGTCCACGTGACCTCGGTGCGCGGGCTCTCGCCGAGCGAGAAGATCCGGCGGTCGCCCTCGGCGAGCACGGCGACCGTGCGCGGAGTGAACGCGTAGTAGACGTGCCGGCCGTCCCGACTGCTGGCCAGCAGCTCGCGACCGACCAGCCGGTTCAGCGCGACGCGCGCGGCGCCGGGCGAGAAGCCGAACTCCCCGAGCAGCCGCACCAGTCCGCCCGACCACACCACACCGCGCTCGCGCGGGACGTGGTGGGCGCCGAGCAGGCTCAGCACGAGACCCTGCGGGGCCGGCTCGAACCCTCGCAGCAGGTCGGTCATGCCCGGGAGCATAGTTGACGCCTTATCGGGGTCAACCGTAATGTTTCGCGGGTGAAGGTCGGCATCGGGCTCCCCAACACGATTCCCGGCGCTTCGGGCGCGTTGCTCGTGGAATGGGCTCGGCGCGCCGACGCCGGCCCGTTCTCCACGGCCGCGGTGCTCGACCGGCTGGTCTACGACAGCATCGAGCCGTTCGCCGCGCTGTCCGCGGCCGCGGCGGTCACCTCCCGCGTCGGCCTGGCGACCAACATCGCGATCGGCCCGCTCCGCGGCCCGGCGATGCTCGCCAAGCAGGCGGTGTCGGTCGACGCGATCTCGGACGGGCGGTTCACGCTCGGCCTGGGCGTCGGCGCCCGCCAGGACGACTACGACGCGGCAGGCGTGGACCGGCGCACCCGGGGGGCGGCGCTCTCCGAGCAGCTCGCCTACCTGCGCGGCCAGCTAGACGGCTCGGGCATCGGTCCGTCCCGGAAGGACATCGGGCTGCTCGTCGGCGGATCGAGCGGGCCGGCGTTCGCCCGGATGGCCCGCTACGCAGACGGCTACGCGCACGGCGGCGGCCCGCCGCGGGCGTTCGGCTCGGCGGCGACGCGGGCCCGTGCCGCGTGGCGGGACCTGGAGCGGCCAGGCGAGCCGACGCTGTGGGGCCAGGGCTACTTCGTGTTCGGCGACCCGGAACGCGGGCGTGACTACGTGCGCGACTACTACGCGTTCACCGGCCCGTTCGCGGAGCGGATCGCGGCCGGCATCCTGATCTCGGCGCGCGAGGTGAAGGACTTCGTGCGCGGCTACGAGGCGGAGGGCTGCGACGAGCTGATCCTCTACCCCACGGTCGCCGACCTGGACGATTTGGACCGGCTCGCCGAGGTGCTTTCGTAGTGCGCGTCGAGGTGGTGGGCGCGGGGCCGGCGGGGCTGTACCTGGCGATCCTGCTGAAGCGGGCCGACGCCGCGCACGAGGTCACCGTGGTGGAGCGCAACGCGCCGGACGCGACGTTCGGCTGGGGCGTGGTGTTCTCCGAGGAGACGCTGGGTGCGCTGCGGGACGCCGACTACGCCACCTACCTGGAGATCACCGACTCGTTCGCGCGGTGGACCTCGATCGACATCCACTACCGCGGGCAGGTGCTGCGCTCGACGGGTCACACGTTCTCGGCGATCAAGCGCACCCACCTGCTGGACATCCTGCAGCGCCGGGCCCGCGCGCTGGGCGTGACGTTGAAGTTCGGTGTCGAGGTCTCCTCGCCGTCGCCGGCCGACCTGGTGGTGGCCGCGGACGGGGCGAACAGCGTGTTGCGGCGCGCCGGTGACTTCGGGACCACCTCGCGGCCGCAGGGCTGCAAGTACGTGTGGTTCGGCACGGACCTCGTGTTCGACGCGTTCACGTTCATCTTCAAGCAGACCGAGCACGGGCTGTTCCAGGTGCACGCGTACCCGTTCGACGAGCACACCAGCACTTTCATCGTGGAGACGACCGAGGAGACCTGGCGGCGGGCCGGGCTGGACGCGATGTCGGAGGAGGAGAGCATCGCGTTCTGCCGCAAGCTGTTCGCCGACGAGCTGGGCGAGCACCGGCTGATGTCGAACAAGTCGGCCTGGCTGGACTTTCCCTTGGTGCGCAACGCTTCCTGGCATGACCGCAACGTGGTGCTCGTCGGCGACTCGGCGCACACCGCGCACTTCTCGATCGGCTCGGGCACCAAGCTCGCGATGGAGGACGCGATCGCGCTGGCCAACAGCTTCGTGCGGCATCCGTCGAGCGTCGAGCAGGCGCTCACCGACTACGAGCTGGAGCGCCAGCCGATTGTCGAGCGGTTCCAGCAGGCCGCGGGTGACAGCGCGGCGTACTTCAGCCGGGTCAGCCACTACACGGGGCTCGAGCCGATCCAGTTCGCGTTCAACCTGCTGACCCGCAGCGGTCGGATCAGCCACGCGAACCTGACCCAGCGCGACCCGCACCTGATCCGGGTGCTGGACTCGTGGTTCGCCGCGACCGCGGGCGGTTCGTCGGCCGCGCCCGGCTCGGTGGCCGCTCCGCCGACGTTCGCGCCGCTGCGGATCGGCGGGCTGACCACGCGGAACCGGGTGGTGCGCGCGGGCGGCGACCTGGCGGATGCCGCGCGGACGGGTGCCGGCCTGGTGCTGACCGGGTTCGTGGCCGTGTCGGCAGCCGGCCGGACCACGCCGTCGTGCCCGGTGCTCGACGAGTCGTGGGCGCCGGTGGTGGGCAAGCTGGTCGACACCGTGCACGACGCGGGTGCGCTCGTGGGCGTGCGACTCGGGCACGCAGGCCGGCGCGGCGCGGTCCGGGAGTCCGGTGTGGACGTTCCGCTGCGGGACGGGTGGCCGCTGCTGTCCGCGTCGCCGCTGCGGTACGCGCCGTTCGGGCCGGTGCCGCGGGAGATGTCGGCGGCGGACATGGAGCAGGTGCGGTCGGAGTTCGTCGCGGCGGCGACGCAGGCACGTTCGGCCGGCTTCGACGCGCTGGAGCTGGACCTGGCGGACGGGTATCTGTTGGCGAGCTTCCTGTCGCCGCTGACGAACCGGCGCACCGACGCCTTCGGCACGGACCGGCTGCGGTTCCCGCTGTCGGTGGTGGACGCGGTCCGCGCAGCGTGGCCGGCCGACCGCCTGCTGGTGGCGCGGCTGACGGTGACCGACTGGGCGCGCGGCGGACTGACGGTCGAGGACGGCATCGCGCATGCAGGGGCGCTGGCAGCGCACGGCGTGGACCTGGTGCACGTGCGGGCCGGACACACGACGGCGAGTTCGCGCCCGGAGTACCGGCGCGGGTACCTGACGACGCTGTCCGACCGGGTGCGCAACGAGGCCGGCGTGCCCACCCTGGTCGGCGGCTACCTGACCACCCCGGACGAGATGAACACGATCGTCGCCGCGGGCCGTGCGGACCTGTGCCTGTTCGACCCGCCGAGGAGCCCGCTGGAGGCGGCGCTGTGAGGCCGGCCAGCCCGGCGTCGCTTCGCCGGCGCCTCGCCGAGGCTCCCAACCAGGCGTCGCTCGCAGCGTTCGCCCCGAACTTCGATCCCGGCCGCGCGGGGGCCCCCCGATTTCCACTTTACCGACGAGCACCGACGATCCCGCCCACTCCGCGCCAGCCTGTGGACAACTCCGGAGTCGCGGGGGCCCCCCGCATTCCAGCCTACCGACGAGCACCGACGATCCCGGCCGCTCGAAGCCTGCCTGTGGACAACCCCGGGCTCGCGGGGGCCCCCCGCTTTCCAGTCTATTTGCGAGGGCTGACGGTTTCCGGGGGCCGGATGTCGGCCTGTGGACAACTGGATGCGCGCCAGGCTGAGCGATTCCGCATTCTGCGACAAGCAGTCGTGGGCCCGGCCGGACGGTTCGGCGCGCTACTCAGCACATCGCGAGATTCCGCGTTGTGCCTCGAAGCGCGAGAATCGGGCGTGATCGACGAACCGAGCCGGCCCCGGCGTCCTGGCCGCCACCTGTCCACAGCCCCGCCCCGCGGCACGAGAAACAGTCGGTTCTCGGCGCTAGGCTGGAAAACGGGGGCCGGAGGCCGACCATGACCGCCTTCGCCGAGCTCACCTCGCCCCAGATCGCCGAGTTGCGAGACGGGCCGCGCAAGCCCGTCCTCCTGCTGCCGGTCGGCGCGGTCGAGCCGCACGGGCCGCACGCGCCGCTCGCCACCGACCTGCTCATCTCCGCCGGCATGTGCCAGCGCGCCGCCGACCGGCTCGCCGGCGACGACGACCTCCGCGTCCTCGTCCTGCCCGCCCTCGACTACGGCGTCACCGACATGGGCGCCTCCTTCCCCGGCGTCATCTCGATCAGCCCCGAAACCCTGTGCGCGCTCATCAAGGACGTGTGCGCATCACTGAAACGGCAAGGACTCGACCGGATCGTCGTCGTCAACAACCACTACGAGCCCGCGCACGTGACCGCCCTGCGAACCGCCACGAAGGACGCCGGCGTGGCCTACCTCGACCTGCTGCGCCGGGCCAACGTCGCGCGGCTGACCGACGAGTTCCGGTCCGGCTCCTGCCACGCCGGGCAGTACGAGACCTCGCTCGTCCTCGCCGACCGGCCCGAGCTGGTCGACACCGCGGTACAGCGCGAGCTGCCACCGGTCCTCGTCGACATGCCCGCGGCGATGTCCGCCGGGCACAAGGACTTCGTCGAGATGGGCATGGACGCCGCCTACTGCGGCACCCCGGCCGGCGCCACGGCCGCCGAGGGAAAGTCCACTTTCGACACGCTGACCGACCTGCTCGTCGAACTCATCCGGGAAGTGGGGCGCGCCTGATGCGGTACGAGGACCTCCCCGAGCGGCTCAACGTCGCCGACTACTTCGTCGACCGCAACCTCGCCGACGGCCGCGGCGACCGGCAAGCCCTGCTCACCGCCGCCGGCCCCACGACCTACGCCGAGCTCGCCGCCCTCGTGAACCGGATCGGCAACGTCCTGCTCGAGCTCGGCGTCCGGCGCGGCGACCGGGTCCTGCTGGCGCTCTCGGACGGCGTCGAGTTCGTCGCCACCTGGTACGCGGCGCAGAAGATCGGCGCGGTCACCGCCGAGGTGTACACCTTCCTGCCGGCGAAGGACTACCGCTACTTCCTCGACTACACCGGCGCGAACGTCGTCGTGGTCGACCCGGTGACGCTCGAGCGGATGCGCGAGGCCTCCGGTGGTCGGCACCGCCTGCTCGTCGTCGGCGACGCCGAGCCGCGTTCGAACGAGCACGACCTCGCCGCGCTCGCCAAGCAGGCGCCCGACACCCTCGACGCCGCGCCGACCACCAGAGACGACGTCGCGATCTGGAAGTTCACCACCGGCAGTACCGGCGCGCCCAAGGCGTGCGTGCACCCGGTGGCGAGCCCGGTGCTCAGCCACCACTGCTACGCCCGCGACGTGCTGGACATCGGCGCGGACGACATCGTGCTGCCGGTGCCGAAGCTGTTCTTCGGCTACGCCCGCGACCTCGCCGCGCTCTACCCGTTCGGCGTCGGCGGCGCGGGCATCGCGTTCCCCGAGCGCACCACCGCGGAGCGGATCTTCGAGCTGATCGCCCGGCACCGCCCCACGATCCTGGTGAACGTGCCGACGATGATGAGTGCGATGGTCGCCCACCCCGAAGCGTCCACACAGGACCTCAGCTGCCTGCGAGTATGCACGTCGGCCGGGGAGGCGCTGCCGGCCGAGCTGCACCGCAAGTGGGACGCGGCGTTCGGCGTCGAGGTCGTCGACGGCATCGGCTCCTCGGAGGCCTACCACATCTACATCTCCAACCGGCCCGGCGCGGCTCGCCGGGGCACCTGCGGGCAGGCCGTTCCCGGCTACGCCGCGCGGATCGTCGACGAGGACGGCAAGGAGCTGCCGGACGGCGACGTCGGCACGCTCGAGGTCACCGGCGGCACGATCGCGCGGGAGTACTACCAGGACGCGGCGAAGTCGGCGACGACCTTCCGCGGCGACACCGTCCACACGGGAGACATGTTCAGCCGCGACGCCGACGGTTTCTTCACCTACCACGGCCGCGCCGACGACCTGCTGAAGGTCGGCGGCATCTGGGTGGCGCCGGGCGAGATCGAGCACTGCCTGATCGGCCACCCGGACGTCGTGGAGTGCGGCGTGGTCGGCCAGGAGTCCGAGGGGCTCGTGCGCACGCGCGCGTACGTGGTGCTGCGCGAGGGCGCCGCCCCGGAGGGTGAGGCCCTGCGGGAGTACGTGGGCGAGCGGCTGTCCGGGCACAAGCGGCCGCACGAGGTCGTCTTCGTCACCGAGCTGCCGCGTACGAGCAACGGCAAGCTGGACCGGCGTGCGCTGAGGGCCCTGTGAGCGGCGTGCGCCGACTGGTCGTGGTCACCGGCGGGACCAAGGGGATCGGCGCGGCGGTCGCCCGGCGGTTCGCCGACGCCGGCGACAAGGTCGTGGCGCTCGGCCGGGCCGACCTCGATGTCACCGACGAGGCCGCGGTGTCCGAGGTGCTCGGTTCGCTCGGCGACGTCGCCGTGCTGGTCAACAACGCCGGCGTGTCCGCCAGCGCGCCGGTGCACCGCACCAGCCTGGCGGTCTGGCGAACGCAGCTGGAGGTGAACGCGACCGGCGCGTTCCTGTGCACGCGGGCAGTACTGCCGGGCATGCGGGCGCGCGACCGCGGCCGCATCGTCACGGTCGCCTCGACCGCCGCGCACCTCGGCGCCCCGTACACCGCCGGCTACACGGCGTCGAAGCACGCGGCCGTTGGTCTGATGAGGACGGTCGCGGCCGAGGTCGCCGGCAGCGGTGTGACCGCGAACGCCGTCTGCCCGACGTTCGTGCGCACCGAGATGACCGCCCGCACCGTGGCGCGGATCGCCGAGCGGACCGGCAAGTCCGAGCAGGACAGTGAGGCGTCGATCGCCGGGCTCTCGCCACTGGGCCGGCTGCTCGAACCCGAGGAGGTAGCGTTCGCGGTGGCCTTCCTCGCCGCACCAGAAGCGGGCGCGATCAACGGCCAGACGATCGTCCTCGACGGAGGAGGCATACAGGCATGAGTCCATTCCGGGCGTCGCCCGGTTTCACCGACAAGTGGGAGCACTTCGACTTCGCGGTGGTCGACGGGGTCGCCACGGTGACGTTCTCCCGGCCGGAGAAGCTGAACGCGCTCACCTTCGACGTCTACGCCGACCTGCGCGACGTGCTGGCCGAGCTGCCGCACCGCGGCGACGTGCGGGCGGTCGTGCTGACCGGGCAGGGCCGCGGGTTCTGTTCCGGCGGCGACGTCGAGGAGATCATCGGCGAGCTGCAGAAGATGGCGCCCGCACAGCTGCTCGAGTTCACCCGGATGACCGGCGCGGTGGTGAAGGCGCTGCGCGAGTGCCCGCTGCCGGTGATCGCGTCGATCAACGGGGTCGCGGCCGGCGCGGGTTCGGTGATCGCGCTGGCGTCGGACTTCCGGCTGCTGGCCTCGTCGGCGTCGTTCGCGTTCCTGTTCACCAGGGTCGGGTTGGCCGGCGCGGACATGGGTTCGGCGTACCTGCTGCCCCGGCTGGTCGGGCTCGGCCGGGCCACCGAACTGCTGGTGCTAGGGGACAAGGTCACCGCGGAGCGGGCGGACGCGATCGGGCTGGCCACCTCCGTGGTGCCGGACGACGAGCTGCCCTCGGCCACCGCGACGCTTGCGCGGCGACTGGCGGACGGGCCGGCGCTCGCGTACTCGACGACGAAGGTGCTGCTGACCCGGGAGCTCGACATGGACCTGGGCAGCGCGATCGAGCTGGAGGCGATGACGCAGGCCCTGCTCATGAAGAGCGACGACCACGCGGAGTTCTACGCGGCGTGGGCCGCCGGCCGTCGTCCACAATGGAGTGGCAAGTGAACCGAATCGTCAACGCGCCGGGGCTCGCCGAGCCGGTCGGGTTCGCACACGCCGTGGTCGCCCGGCCGGGCGACACGGTGTACCTGGGCGGGCAGACCGCGCAGGGCCGAGACGGCGCGATCGTCGGCGCGACGATGGTCGAGCAGTTCGACGTGGCCGCCGGCAACGTGGTGACCGCGTTGACCGCCGCCGGCGCCAAGCCGGACCAGCTGGTGTCGCTGATCATCTACACGACCGATGTGGCCGAGTACCGGGCGTCGTTGGGCGAGCTGGGACCGGTGTGGCGCAGGCATTTCGGCCGCCACTACCCCGCGGTCGCGCTGCTCGGCGTGGCCGCCCTGTTCGACGACGACGCGAAGGTCGAGCTGGTCGGGACGGCGGTGATCCCGGCGTGACCAACCTGATGGCGCGGACCGAGGAGGTCGCGCGCACGCTGCCGCCGGTCGCCGAGGCCGGCGAGCCCGGGCGGGTGAACCGGGAGCTGCTGTCGGCGCTGGCTTCCTCGGGGTTGCTCGACGAGATCTTCCGACGGTCCGGCCCCGGCTACGAGCCGACGTCGGCGATGGCGCTCTGCCTGATCCGCGAGGGGCTGGCCCGGCACTGCACGGAGGCGGAGACGGCGTTCGCGTTGCAGGGGCTGGGCGCGTACCCGATCCTGCTTGCCGGTTCTGTGTCTATTGTGGACGAATGGATCCCGCGGATCGCGGCGGGCGAGGTCGCGGTGGGGTTCGCGCTCACCGAGCCGGACGCCGGCTCGGACGCCGGTTCCCTCGCACTCGCGGCCGAGCCCGTCGAGGGCGGGTTCCGGCTGTCCGGCGAGAAGGCGTTCATCTCGAACGCGCCGGACGCGGCGGTGTACTCGGTGTTCGCGCGCACGTCGGACGCGGGCTCGCGGGGCATCACGGCGTTCGCCGTGCCTGGTTCGGCGGGCGGCCTGACCGGTTCGCGGCAGGAGATGGTGTCGCCGCACCCGATCGGTCGGCTGGTGTTCGCCGACGTCTTCGTGCCGTCGTCCGCGGTGCTCGGCTCGGTCGACGAAGGTTGGCGGGTCGCGATGCGGACGCTGGACATGTTCCGGCCGAGCGTGGGGGCGTTCGCGCTGGGGATGGGGCAGGCGGCGCTCGACGCGGCGGTGGCGCACACCGCTTCGCGGCAGGCGTTCGGGCGTCCGCTGCGCGAGTTCCAGGCCGTGTCCCACCAGTTGGCCGACGTGGCGACCCGGCTGCACGCCGCCCGCTTGTTGGTCCACGACGCGGCGGCGGCCTACGACGGCGGCGGCCGAACGGGCCACCTGTCGGCGATGGCGAAGCTGTTCGCGACGGAGACCGCGCAGCAGGCCGTGGACGTGGCGATCCAGGTGCACGGCGCGCGTGCGCTGGAGCGCGGGCACCTGCTGGAGCATCTGTACCGGGAGGTCCGCGCACCCCGAATCTATGAGGGCGCGAGCGAGATCCAACGGGAGATCATCGCCCGCCACCTGTACCGCTGATCCCACACCGACGGCCGGCCCTCGAGCCCGGCGGATCGTGGGCGGGCGAGTGCACATGCAAACGTTGCTGCTCAGACGTACCCGTCTCGCCCTGGGGGACCCCTGGTTTCAGCCTAGTCGCGAGCACCGACGGGATCGGGGGCTCGGCGGCGAGCTGTGGACAACCAGGTCGGTTGTGGACAACTCGCCACCGAGCGATGAGCCGGCGGGTCAGCGGGCCGGGATCGTCGACATGGCGGTCTGTAGTTCCTCGTCCGTGAGCTCTCGGTCCACCATGTCGCCCGCCAGGTAGCTCTCGTACGCCGGCAGGTCCAGGTGCGCGTGCCCGCACAGCGCGGTCAGGATGACCTTCTCCTCACCCGTCTCCTTGCAGCGCAACGCCTCCCGCACACACTCGGCCAGCGCGTGCGTCGGCTCGGGGGCCGGGACGATGCCCTCCGCCCGCGCGAAGCGCACCCCCGCCGCGAAGCACTCGTTCTGGCCGACCGCCACGGCGTCGACCAGGCCCAGCGACACGATGTGCGACAGCAGCGGCGACATCCCGTGGTACCGCAGCCCGCCGGCGTGGATCGGGTCCGGGATGAAGTCGTGGCCCAGCGTGTGCATCTTCAGCAGCGGCGTCAGCCCCGCGGTGTCACCGAAGTCGTACGTGTACGTGCCGCGGGTCAGCGACGGGCACGCGGCGGGCTCGACCGCGCGGATCGACGGCGAGATGCGGCCCGCGAGCTTCTCCCGCAGGAACGGGAACGCGAGTCCACCGAAGTTCGACCCGCCGCCGGTGCAGCCGACGATCACATCGGGAGTGTCACCGGCCAGCTCGAACTGCCGCAACGCCTCCTCGCCGATGATCGTCTGGTGCATCAGCACGTGGTTGAGCACGCTGCCGAGCGCATACCTCGCGGCAGGATCGGCGGCGGCCATCTCGACGGCCTCGCTGATCGCGATGCCCAGCGAGCCCGTCGAGTCCGGGTGCTCCTTGAGCACCGCCCGCCCGGAGTTCGTCAGGTCCGACGGGCTCGGGTGCACGGTCGCGCCGAAGGTCTCCATCATGATCTTGCGGTACGGCTTCTGGTCGTACGACGCGCGCACCTGCCAGACCTCGCACTCCAGGCCGAACTGCGCGCACGCGAACGCCAGCGCGCTCCCCCACTGGCCGGCACCGGTCTCCGTCGTCAGCTTGGTGACGCCCTCGGCGGCGTTGTAGAACGCCTGCGGCACGGCGGTGTTCGGCTTGTGCGAGCCGACCGGGCTGACGCCCTCGTACTTGTAGTAGATCCGCGCCGGCGTGCCCAGCGCCTTCTCCAGCCGATGCGCCCGGAACAGCGGCGAGGGCCGCCACAGCCGGTAGACCTCCTGGACCTCGTCCGGAATCGGGATGTACCGCTCGCCGCTGACCTCCTGCTGGATCAGCGCCATCGGGAACAGCGGCGCCAGGTCATCGGGCCCGACCGGCTCGCCGGTGCCCGGGTGCAGCGGCGGGGGCGGCGGCTCGGGCAGGTCGGCCACCACGTTGTACCACTGGGTTGGCATGTCGGCTTCATCGAGGACGAACTTGGTACGTCCGGACATGGTGGCTCCTTGATCGGCAACTAGATCCACACCACGTTAGGACCGCTTGTGCCGGGAAGAAAGCTCGGGTACACGCGGTTACCCTGACGTGGTGAACGTCGAGGTGACCCCCTTACCAGGCATCGGCACGCGCCAGGATTTCGTGTCTCGCGCGGGACGCCGCATCGGCGTGATCACCTACCGCGACGGCCGCTTCGAGCTGATCGTCTCCCGGGAGGACGACCCGGACACCTGTACCGCGTCGATCCCGCTGTCCGTCGAGGAGGCGAGCGCGCTCGCCGGCCTGCTCGGCGCGCCACAGCTGGTCGCCGACCTGCGCCGGGAGAACGAGGACCTGGCCGGCGTGCACACCAAGCACCTGTCGCTGCTGCACGGCTCGCCCTACGACGGCCGCACGCTCGGCGACACCCAGCTACGCACCCGCACCGCGGTCTCCGTGGTGGCGGTCGTGCGCGCGGGCACCGTGCACCCGTCGCCTCGGCCGGACTTCATGCTCGGCGGTGGCGACTCGCTGGTCGCCGTCGGCACGGGCGAGGGCCTGGCCAAGGCGGCCGACGTGCTCGACCGGGGGTGACGTGCACGAATCCGCGGTCGCGCTGATCGAGCTGGGCGCGATCTTCTTCGGGCTCGGCATCCTCGGCCGGGTGGCGTGGAAGATCGGCATCTCGCCCATCCCGTTCTACCTGCTCGGCGGGCTCGCGTTCGGCAGCGGCGGGCTCGTGCCGCTCTCCGGCATCGAGGAGTTCACCACGCTGGCCGGCGAGATCGGCGTGATCCTCCTGCTCCTGCTGCTCGGCCTGGAGTACTCGGCGGCCGAGCTCGTCACCGGCCTGCGCCGGTCGTGGCTGGCCGGGCTGGTGGACCTCGTGCTGAACGCGGCACCCGGCGCGGCGGTCGCGCTGCTGCTCGGCTGGGGGCCGGTCGGCGCGCTCGCGATGGCCGGCGTCACCTACATCTCGTCGTCCGGGATCATCGCCAAGGTGCTCGGCGACCTCGGCCGGCTGGGCAACCGGGAGACCCCGGTCGTGCTGTCGATCCTCGTCTTCGAGGACCTCGCGATGGCCGTCTACCTGCCGATCCTCACCGCCGTGCTGGCCGGCGCGACGCTGCTCGGCGGGCTGACCGCGACCGGGATCTCGCTCGTGGTCGTCACGCTGGTGCTGGTGCTCGCGCTCCGGTTCGGCCGGTACGTGTCGGCCGTCGTGGACAGCAAGAGCCCCGAGGTGTTCCTGCTGCGCGTGCTGGGCGCCGCCCTGCTGGTCGCGGGTGTGGCACAGCAGCTGCAGGTGTCGGCCGCGGTCGGCGCGTTCCTGCTCGGCATCGCGATCTCCGGGTCGACCGCGGAGAACGCCACCCGGATGCTGGAGCCGCTGCGGGACCTGTTCGCGGCGATGTTCTTCGTGGTGTTCGGGCTGAACACGGTGCCGTCGACCATCCCGCCGGTGCTGGGCGCGGCCGTGCTGCTGGCGCTGGTCACGACGGTCACGAAGCTCGTGACGGGCTGGTGGGCGGCGAAGCGGCAGGGCATCGGGCGGATGGGCCGGGCGCGGGCCGGCGCGGCGCTGGTGGCGCGCGGCGAGTTCTCGATCGTCATCGCCGGGCTCGCGGTGTCCGCCGGCGCCGTCGACGCCCAGCTGGCCGCGCTCACGACGGCGTACGTGCTGGTCATGGCCATCTCCGGACCACTGGCCGCGCGGCTCGTCGAACCGGTCGTGCGCCTGGTCGCGCAGCGGTTACGGCCGGCCACCGCCTAGGTCGGCGAGGAGCAGGCCGGAGCGGGGCTTCGGGGTGAAGTAGGTGCTCTTGCGCGGCATCCGCCCGCCGCCGGCGTGCACGGCCAGGACGTCCGCGAGCGGCACCGGGGCGAGCAGCAGCACGGCGTCCGCGCCGGCCGGCGGGGTCCGGTCGCCCGCGAGAGGGCGGACGTGCGAGCCCTCCGGGTCGACGCCGAGTGCCTCGCGGATCAGCTGCTCCTCCACCACGGCGTGGTCCATCCCGTCGGGCAGCCCGACCATGAGCGTCCCTTGTGGACAGCGGGCCACCAGCGTGCCGGTGCGCTGCGGCGGGTCCGCGAGGCTGGTGCGCTCGACGTCGAGACCCAGCTCGCGCCAGGCCCGCTCGAGGTCGGCGAGCGTGCGGCCGGTCCCGGTGAGCACGCGGTGGAAGGCGCCGATCCGCAGCGCCGGGCCGGCGGTGACCAGCGCCAGCATCCCGGTCAGCCCGGCCGCCGCCGCGGCGGCGACGCGGTGGTTGCCGTCGGCCACCATCAGTGGGTTCGCCGCGACCACGGCGAGGATCCGCTCACGTTCCGCACCGGGACCGAGCAGCCACAGCCGGTGCCGCCGGCCGCTGGAGTCCACAGTCGATACCGCGGCGTCCGTGCCCGTCGTCACCCGGCGGACGGCCGCGGTGAGGTCGTCCTGCCGCCCGACCGGCACGAGCATCGCCGCGCTCGTCGCGTAGCCCAGCCCGGTCAGCGCCTCGGCCCGCTCGGCGACGACCTCCGGGTAGACCTCCTCGCTGTGCCGCACCCGGCCGATCCCCTCGGCGTCCACCGCGGCCGGGTCGACCATGCACAGCAGTCCGCACGCCGTCCCGTCCGGACCGTCCACTTCGTACGGCGCGACGACGTCGGTGACCGCGCGGTAGTCGGTGCGCAGCAGTACGGCGAGTGTGTTGCGGGCGTCGGGCAGGGCGTCGAGCAGCCCGAGGCCGCGAGCGCGCGCGGCCGGGGTGCGGTGCGGGTGCTGGATCGCGAGCAACGTGCGCGAGTTGGCCCGGCGCAACGCGGCGACGATCCGGTCCGGCTCGGCGAACTCGTCTACGTCCGGGCCGGGCACCTCGCTGCGCACCACCCAGCCGCGCTCGATCGGTCCAACCCAGCCGGTCACAGGCCGACGGCCGCGAAGAGCGAGCCGATCTCGGCTCGGGTGAGCCCGCGCAGCGTGCCGGAGCGCTGGCTGCCGAGGCGGACGTCGGCGACCTGGGTGCGGACGAGCTTGCGGACCGGGTGGCCGACCTCGGCCAGCATCCGGCGCACGATGTGGTTGCGGCCCTCGTGCAGCACCACCTCGACGAGCGCCTTGCCGCCGTTGGTGTCGACCACGCGGAAGCCGTCGACCTTGGCCGGGCCGTCGTCGAGCTCGACGCCGTTACGCAGCTGGCGGCCGACCGTGCGTCCGACGGGTCCGGGCACCTCGGCGAGGTAGGTCTTGAGCACGACGAAGGACGGATGCATGAGGCGGTGCGCGAGGTCGCCGTCGTTGGTGAGCAGCAGCAGGCCCTCGGTGTCGGCGTCGAGGCGGCCGACGTGGAAGAGGCGTTCCCTGCGGTCGCGGACGTAGTCGCCGACGCAGGGCCGGCCGCGGTCGTCGGACATCGTGGTGTGCACGCCGCGCGGTTTGTTGAGCGCGAGGTAGACGAGATCGGTACGGACAACGACGCGGACGCCGTCCACGTGGATCACCGCGGTCTCCGGGTCGACGCGGCGGCCGAACTCGCTGACCACCGTGCCGTTCACGCTGACCCGCCCCGCGGCGATCAGCTCCTCAGCGGCCCGGCGACTCGCGACGCCGGCCTGCGCGAGCACCTTCTGGAGGCGGATTCCTTCGTTAGACGTCATCGATGGAGTCCACTTCCGGCAGTAGCGGCGCGATCGGCGGTAGATCCTCCAAGGAGGACAGACCGAGACGCTCGAGGAACAGTTCCGTTGTGCGGTAGAGAAAGCCACCGGTCTCGACGTCGGTACCGATCTCCTCGACCAGGCCGCGGGCGAGCAGTGTGCGGATGACGCCGTCGCAGTTGACGCCGCGGACGGCCGCGACCCGGGCCCGGGTGACGGGCTGCCGGTAGGCGATGACCGCGAGGGTTTCGAGGGCGGCGCGGGTGAGCTTGGCGCGCTGGCCGTCGAGCAGCATCTTCTCGACGTAGGGGGCGTACTTGTCGCGGGTGTAGAACCGCCAGCCCCCGCCGACGCGGCGCAGGTCCAGCCCGCGCTCGTGCTCGCCGAGGTGGGCCGCCATCCGCCCAAGCGTCGCGACGACACGATCGAGCCCCGCCCCGACGGCGCCGGCGAGCACGTCCTCCTCGACGGGCGAGTCGACGACGAGGAGGAGGGCTTCGAGGGCCTTCTCGAGTTCGGCGTCATCCAGCTCAGGCAGCTCGTCGGTCTCGACCTCCTCGCCGGCCTGGTCAGCGCCGTCGAGGACGTCGGTGGGCGGATCCGCGTCAGCCGGCCCAACCGAAGGTTCGGTCTCCGGCGCCGACCCGGCTTCCGCCACAGGTGCAGCCGGCGACTCCGCGACCGCCCGATCAGGCATTTCGGCCTCCGACTCGGACGGCGACTCCCCCGCCGACTCGGCAGACAGATCGCCTTGCGTATCCAGCGATCCCGCCACCGCGGCCGAAGAATCCGCCGCCAGCTCCGTCGGCGAGTCCGTCACCAGCGAAACAGGCTTTTCGGCATCCGGCTCGGGTGATTCCGTCGGCGGCGCCGCGGCGGCGGGCGGTTCCGCCGTCCCCCCTGTCGGCGACTTCGCCACCACCTCGGGCGTTTCAGTCTCCTGCTCGGCTGACGAATCCGTCATCGCCGCGGTGGGCGGTTCGGGCGGTGCCATGGCCAGCGATTTCGTCTCCAGCTCGGCCGGTGGCACCGCCGCTGACTCGGCCGGCGAGTCCGCCGACAATTCCGTGACCTGCGCGGCCGGCGAGTCGGTTTCTGCCTCGACCGACAGCGCCACATCCGGCGAGCCCGCCATCGGTGCGGTCGGCGAGACCGGCGGTTCAGTCTCCGACCGGGCGGGTGGTTCCGTCAGCGGCTCGGGCGAGTCCGGCTCTGTATCCGGCGTGGTGGGCGGATCCGCGTCCAGCGCAGCCGGCGAGTCCGGGGCGGTCGGCGGGTCCGCGTCGTGGAGTTCCTCCTGGCCAGCCGAATCCGGCCGCTCCATCGGCGGCGACTCGGGCGGCTTCTCCGTGTCCGCCGGCTCCGGGACCGCCTCGGTCGGCGGGTCCGCGTCCGCGACCGGGGCCGGCTCCGGCCTCGGGTCCTGCGGTTGGCTCACCCGTACTCCTCCTCCTCGCCGCCGTTCTCGGCGACGCTCGCCGCGTTCTCGACACTGCCGCCGATCCACTGCACGTGCAGGTCCGCCAGCGCTTCCTCCTGCAGGAACGTGACCGCGTCTTCCTTGTACAGATCCAGCAGCGCCAGGAAGCGGGCCACCACCTCGATGCTGTGCTCGCAGTCGGCCACCAGTTCGCTGAACGACGCCCGGCCCGTCGACGCCAGCCGCACCCGCAGCACGGCCGCGTGCTCGCGCACCGACACCTTGCCCATGTGCAGATGCTCGATCGACACCATCGGCGGCGGCTTCGGGCGGAACACCGCCGCGGCGATCTCCGCGAACCGGTCCGGGCTCACGCCCAGCATGACCTCGGGCAGCAGCGACGCAAACCTGTCCTCCAGCGCCACCGACCGCGGGTACCGCCGCAGCGCACCCTGCTCCAGCTCCGCGAACAGCGCCGCCACCTGCTTGTACGCCCGATACTGCAGCAACCGCGCGAACAGTAGGTCGCGCGCCTCCAACAGTGCCAGGTCGTCCTCGTCCTCGACGTCGCCGGTTGGCAACAACCGCGCGGCCTTCAGGTCGAGCAGCGTCGACGCGATGACGAGGAACTCCGTGGTCTCGTCCAGGTTCCAGTCGTCGCCCGCCTGGCGCAGGTGGGCGATAAAGTCGTCCGTGACCCGGTGCAGCGCAACCTCGGTGACATCCAGCTCGTGCTGGGAGATCAGCTGCAGCAGCAGGTCGAACGGGCCCTCGAAGTTCGACAACCGCACGGTGAACCGCGCGGGCGCCGACTCTTCCGGAGCGTCCGAGGACGAGGAAATCAACAAGCACTACTTCCCGGTGTCATGACGCAATCGTCGCACCAGCACCGAGTCCTCACCGCGCTCCTCCAGGTCGGCGAGCACGACGGCGATGGCCTCGCGCACCACCCGGCCGCGGTCGACCGCCAGCCCATGCGTCGCCCGCAGCGCCAGTCGGGCGTGCTCGAGGGCGAGAAGCTCCTCGTCGGAGACGTACACGGTGATCTTCGCGGTGTGCTTCTGCCGCGGTGTGCCGCGACGCGGGCTGGCCGCCGCGTGGTGGTTGTTGGGCCGGCGTTCGAACCAGCCCTCGTCGGTCGGCCCTCCCGTGGATCTGAACAGTTCCGCCGCCCCCGGCAACGAGGCTCGACGGTTCACCGGGCGTGCGCCACTTCGCGGGCGATCACTTCGCGGGCCAGCTGACGGTAGGCCTTGGCACCGGCCGAGCGCGGCGCCCACACGGTGATCGGCGCGCCGGCGACCGTGGTCTCCGGGAACCGGACCGTCCGGTTTATCACCGTGTCGAACACCGTGTCCTGGAAGCGCTCGACCACGCGCTGGATGACCTCGCGCGAGTGCAGCGTGCGCGGGTCGAACATGGTCGGGAGGATGCCGGTGATCTCGAGCTTCGGGTTCAGCCGCTCGCGCACCTTCTCGATGGTGTCGATCAGCAGGGCCACGCCGCGCAGGCTGAAGAACTCGCACTCCAGCGGGATCAGCACGCCGTCGGCGGCCGCGAGCGCGTTGACCGTGAGCAGGCCGAGCGAGGGCTGGCAGTCGATCAGGATGTAGTCGTAGTGGGCGACCACCGGGCGCAGCGCGCGGACCAGCGTGTGCTCACGACCGACCTCGGCCACCAGCTGCACCTCGGCCGCCGACAGGTCGATGTTGCTCGGCAGCAAGTCCATGTTGTCGACGCCGGTCCGGATGACGGAGTCGGTGACGCTCGCGGACCGCTCGATGATGATGTTGTAGATGGTGCGGTCGAGCTGGTGGGCGGGGATGCCGAGGCCGACGGACAGCGCGCCCTGCGGGTCGAAGTCGACGATCAGCACGCGGCGGCCGAACTCGGTCAGCGCGGCGCCCAGGTTGATCGTCGACGTCGTCTTGCCGACGCCGCCCTTCTGGTTGCAGAGCGCGAGCACCTTCGCCGGGCCGTGCCCGTTGAGCAGGGGCGGTTCCGGGATGTGTCGCTTCGGTCGGCCGGTGGGTCCGAGTGCGCCGTTGGGGCTTTCGTCGAGCGCCTCGTCCTCGTCGGAGGCCGCCCGCGGTGCGATGCTGAGCTCCGAAGGATGAAATGTCGACATATGGACCTAGCTCCTTGTCGTCCGCGCTGTGCGCCGAAGCTTAGAGATTGCCTGGTGCGGGCAGCAAAGAGGCTCGCCGATGAGGGCGGGACCTATCCTGAGAGTCGTGCCAGTCCGCCAACTACGCCTGGTCGTCACCGCCACCGACTACGACGAGGCGGTGCATTTCTACCGCGACGTCCTCGGCCTCGGTGAACGGGATGCCGTCCAGTCCCCCGACGGCCGCGTGATGATCCTCGATGCAGGTCAGGCCACCCTCGAGCTCGCCGAACCGGCGACGGCGGAGTACATCGACCAGGTCGAGGTCGGCCGCCGGGTGGCCGGCCACATCCGGGTGGCCTTCGAGGTCACCGACACCGCGACCGTGACGGCCGCCCTCGCGGACGCGGGCGCCGAGGTGCTGGCCGAGCCCCGCCGGACGCCGTTCCGCTCGACGAACGCCCGTCTCAACGGCCCGGCCGGCCTCCAACTGACCCTCTTCCAGATGGACTGACCCATCCACAGGTGGCCGGCTTGTCCACAGGCTGGCGGTCTGACCTGGGATTGTCGGTGTTCAGCGATAGGCTGGCATCGAGGGTGGCCCCCGGAGAGGGTGGGGGCGTTGGGTTTCTTGCGTTCTGCACGCGTGCGCGTGCGCGCGGGTCGTTTCGGACGGATGTGCTGGGCCCGAGCCGTGGTGGCCGGGCTGGGATGGGCCGCGCGGGGTTGACCGGACGTGAAGGCCGACCACAGCCAGGTGCGGAGCCCAGGCGTCGGCCAAGCAGCGGGGCTGAGCGCAGGGGCCGGGGTGCGGCGCGGGCGCAGGAGCTGGCGGATCAGCGGCGAGAGAACCCTCTGGTCAGCCGCGGGCTCGCGGGTGTGCCGTCGCGTAGACCTCGCGCAGCGTGTTCACCGTGACCAGCGTGTAGATCTGCGTCGTGGTCACCGAGGCGTGACCGAGCAGCTCCTGGACCACCCGTACGTCCGCGCCACCCTCCAGCAGGTGCGTCGCGAACGAGTGGCGCAGCGTGTGCGGCGACACCGGCGCGGTGATGCCCGCCCGCGATGCGGCGACCTTCAGCACCTGCCACGCGCTCTGCCTCGACAACCGGCCTCCGCGAACGTTCAGGAACACCGCCGGCGTGCCGCGCCCGCGGGCGGCCAGCCCGGGACGGGCCCGCACCAGGTACGCGTCCAGCGCGTCCAGCGCGGGCCGCCCGACCGGCACCAGGCGCTGCTTGCCGCCTTTGCCATCCAGCCGCACGGTGCGCTCGTGGGAGTCGACGTCGTCCAGGTCGAGGCCCACCGCCTCCGAGATGCGGGCGCCGGTGGAGTACAGCACCTCCAGCAGCGCCCGGTCCCGCAACGGCCCGGCGCCGTCGCCGGGGGTGTCCAGCAGCCGCACGACGTCGTCGACCGGGAGCGCCTTCGGCAGACGGCGCGGCGCGGCGGGCGGGCGCACCTCACGAGCCGGGTCGAGGTCGACGAGCCCCTCCCGCACGGCGAACTTGTGCAGCCCCCGCACCGCGACCAGCGCCCGGGCGGCCGACGACGCGGCCAGCGGCGGGTGCGCCTCGTCGCCCTCGCGAAGAACGGCCAGGAACGCCGACACGTGCTCCTCGGTCACCGCGGACAGGTCCGCCAGGCTGGACACCGTGAGATGCGACGCGTACCGGCGCAGGTCCCGGGTGTACCCGTCGAGGGTGTTGCGCGACGTGCCGCGCTCGACGGCGAGGTGATCGAGATACCCCGCGACCGCGGCGGCGAGTGCCGGTGCGACCGCATGCTCGATCATGGCACCTCCCTGGGAGGCGGCCCAGCCTATTCCGGTCTCCGCGCCGCGGGGCGGAACCGGGCGTGGCGTGGCGCGACTCACGTATCGTGAATTTCGTGGGCGAACCGGTCGGGTCGGACCAGCTCCGCATCGGTACGGCGGAGCGCGAGGAGGCGGTCAGGATCCTCGGCGACCACTTCGCGGAGGGTCGACTCGCCGTCGACGAGTACGAGGACCGTGTCGGCATGGCCGTCGAGGCCCGCACCCGCGGGGAGCTGCGCCCGCTGTTCGACGACCTGCCGACGCCCTACCCAGCCTTCATGGTGCCGCCCGTGCGTCCGGTCGAGCCGGTTCCGGTGCCGATGTACCCGCAGTACACGGGAGTTCAGCCGTACGAGCCGTCCGACCGGTACCGCGTCGTCGCGGGCGTGCTGCAGATCGTGCTGCCCTTCGGCACCGGCCGGTTCTACACCGGGCACACCGCCGTGGCCCTGGCACAGCTGTTCACCGTGTTCATCGGGGTCGGGGTGCTCTGGTCGATCATCGACGGCATCGTGCTGCTGATCGGCGGCGGCACCGACGCCTACGGCCGCCCGCTGCGCATCTAGCGGACCGCGCCATCTAGAGGAATGCGCGCAGCAGGGCCGCGGTGCCCTCGAGGTGCTCGTCCATCGCCGTGCGCGCGGCCACGGGGTCGCCGGCGAGGATGGCCGCGACGATCGCGCGATGCTGGGCGTTCGAGTGCTCGATGTTGGTCGCCAGCAACGGGATCGCGTCCAGCAGCTCGTTCACCCTGGTCCGCACCTCGGCCACCGCCGTGGTCAGCGACGGCGCGGCGGTGACCTCCGCGATCGCCAGGTGCAGCCGGGAGTCGCGGCGCCGGTACTCCGGCGCCGAGGCCGGGTCGACCCCGTCGACCTCGGTGAGCGCGGCCATCAGGTGCTGACGCTCGGCCGGGGCCAGCGAGCGCGCGGCGGCCGTCTCGGCGGCGCCGGTCTCCAGCACCCGGCGCAGCGTCAGGGCGTCCTCCAAGTCCACATCGGACGGATCGTGGCGGGGCGGCCCGGGCAGCGTCTCCGCCACGAACGTCCCGCCGTAGCGGCCGCGCCGGGACTCCAAGTAGCCGGCGTCGGCGACCGCGCGGATCGCCTCGCGCAGGGTCACCCGGCTGACTCCGAGCCGTCCGGCCAGCTCCCGCTCGGCGGGCAGCCGCTCCCCCGGCCCGGCCACCCCCAACCGGATCGCCTGCAACAGCCGCTCGACTGTCTCCTCGAAGGCGTTCCGCGTGCGGACCGGACGGAACACGGCGGCTGACGCGGACCGCACCGTGGCGGCCACGGCACTAGATCGGCGTGACGTAGGCACCGGAGATGCCGCCGTCCACCAGGAACGACGACGCGGTGATGAACGAGGCGTCGTCGCTCGCCAGGAAGGCCACCGCGGCCGCGATCTCCGACGCCTCCGCGAACCGTCCCATCGGGACGTGCACCAGCCGGCGCTGCGCCCGCTCGGGATCGGAGGCGAACAGCTCCCGCAGCAGCGGCGTGTTCACCGGACCGGGGCACAGCGCGTTCACCCGGATCCCTTCGCGGGCGAACTGCACCCCGAGCTCGCGGGTCATCGACAGCACGCCGCCCTTCGACGCCGAGTACGCGATCTGCGAGGTGGCCGCGCCCATCACCGCCACGAACGACGCGGTGTTGACGATCGACCCGCGGCCCTGCCGGCGCATGTGCGGCAGCACGTACTTGCAGCACAGGTACACCGAGGTGAGGTTGACCCGCTGCACCCGCTCCCACACGTCGATGCCGGTGGTCAGGATCGAGTCGTCCTCGGGCGGGGAGATGCCGGCGTTGTTGAACGCGACGTCCACGCTGCCGTGCCTCCGCACGACCTGGTCGAACATCGCCTCGACGGCCGCCTCGTCGGTGACGTCGCAGGTGATCGCGTCGCCGTCGACCTCTTTGGCCAGCGTCTCGATGGCGTCCGTGGCGATATCGACGGCGACCACGCGGGCGCCCTCGTCGGCGAACCGCCGGGCGGTGGCGAGCCCGATCCCGCTCGCCGCCCCGGTCACCACGGCCACCCGGTCCTTCAGTCGTTCCACGGCTACTCCCCCTCCGTCGCGATGAAGACGTTCTTGGTCTCGGTGAACGCGTCCAGCGCGTCCGGGCCGAGCTCGCGGCCGAGCCCGGACTGCTTCACGCCGCCGAACGGCGTCCAGTACCGCACCGAGGAGTGCGAGTTCACCGACAGGTTCCCGGCCTCCACGCCGCGAGCGACCCGCATCGCCCGGCCGACGTCCCGGGTCCAGATCGAGCCGGACAGCCCGAACTCGGTGTCGTTGGCCAGCCGCAGGGCGTCGGCCTCGTCGTCGAACGCCTGCACGGTGACGACCGGGCCGAACACCTCCTCGACGACCGCGCGGTCGGTCGGCGTGCGGGGCAGCAGCACGGTCGGCGGGAACCAGAAGCCGGGACCCGCCGGCGCACTGCCGCGGAAGGCGACCGTCTCGTCCATATAGGACTCGACGGAGGCGCGGTGGGACGCCGAGATGAGCGGGCCCATCTCGGTCTGCTCGTCGGCCGGATCGCCGACGACCACGCCGTGCACGGCCGGCTCGAGCAGTTCGAGGAAGCGGTCGAACACGCTGCGCTGGACCAGGATCCGCGACCGGGCGCAGCAATCCTGGCCGGCGTTGTCGAACACGCCGTACGGCGCGCTCGCGGCCGCGGCCTCGAGGTCTGCGTCGGCGAACACGACGTTGGCGTTCTTGCCGCCGAGCTCCAGCGTCACCCGCTTCACCTGCGCGGCACAGCCCGCCATGATCTGCCGACCGACCTCGGTCGAGCCGGTGAAGACGACCTTGCGCACCAACGGGTTCTCGACGAACCGCTGCCCCACGACCGATCCCTTGCCGGGCACGACCTGGAACACGTCCGCCGGTAGGCCGGCCTCGCGGGCCAGCTCGCCGAGCCGCACCGCGGTCATCGGGGTCAGCTCGGCCGGCTTGAGCACCACGGTGTTGCCGGCGGCGAGCGCGGGCGCGAACCCCCAGCCGGCGATCGGCATCGGGAAGTTCCACGGCACGATCACGCCGACCACACCCAACGGCTCGGCGAACGTGATGTTGACCCCGCCCGGCACCGGGATCTGCCGGCCGAACAGCCGCTCCGGCGCGGCCGCGTAGTAGTGCAGCACGTCGCGGACGTTGCCCACCTCCCACCGGGCGTTGCCGATCGTGTGCCCGGAGTTGGCCACCTCCAAGGCAGCCAGATTGTCCACATCGGAGTCGACGGCGTCGGCGAACCGGCGCAGCAGCCGTGCGCGGTCGCCCGGGGCCACGGCGCGCCACGCGGGCAGCGCCCGGTGCGCCCGCTCGATCGCCGCGTCGGTGTCGGCCGCCGACGTCGCCGGCACGGTCGCGACCACCTGCTCGGTGGCCGGGTTGATCACCTCGGTCATGCTCTCCCCTCCCCGACCAGCGCCTCGAACAGCCGCCGGTCCACTCCGTCCTCCTCCGGGTGCCACTGCACGCCGACGAGGAACGGCTCTCCCGGCAGCTCGATGCCCTCGATCGTCCCGTCGGCCGCCCACGCGACGGCCACCAGGTCGTCACCGAGCTGGTCGATCGACTGGTGGTGGTGGCAGTGCACCTCGACCCGCTCGCCGACGACCGCCGAAAGCGTGCTGCCCGGTGCGACGGTCACCGGCACGCGGCCGAACGTGCCGGGCCGCGGCAGGTGGGCGTCGGTGCCGGTGCGGTCCGGCAGGTGCTGGTGCAGAGTGCCGCCCAGCACGACGTTCAGCAGCTGCATCCCCCGACACACCCCGAGCAGCGGGATGCGCAGCTTGAACGCGAGGTTGATCAGCTTCCACTCCGTGGTGTCCCGGTCCTCCCGCGCCGGCCCGGTCGCCGGGTCGCGGTCGGCGTCGTAGCACGACGGGTCGAGGTCCGCACCGCCCGCGATTATCAGACCGTCCAGATTGGACAGATGACCGGACTCCCAGTCCCCGACGGGCGGCAGCAGCACCGGCGTGCCGCCCGCGTGCACCACCCCGTCGAGGTAACCTCGCGGCAGCACCGCGGCCGGCACGTCCCAGACCCCGAACCGGCTACGCTCCAGGTAGGTGCTGATGCCGATCAGCGGGCTAGAGGCGCTCGAACCCACGGATCTTCTCCCAGTCGGTGACCGCCGCGTCGTAGGCGGCGAGCTCCACGCGCGCGTTGTTCAGGTAGTGGTCGACGACCTCGTCGCCGAACGCGGCCCTGGCGTGCTTGCTCTCGGCGAGCAGCTCGGCCGCCGCGCGCAGCGTCGAGGGCACCTGCGGCTTGTCGGCCGCGTACGCGTTGCCGGTGAACTCCGGCTCCAGCGGCAGCTCGTTCTCGATGCCGTGCAGCCCGGCCGCGACGAGCGCAGCGGTCGCGAGGTAGGGGTTCACGTCGCCGCCCGGCACCCGGTTCTCCACCCGCAGCGACTCGCCGTGGCCCACCACGCGCAGCGAGCAGGTGCGGTTGTCGATGCCCCACGCCACCGTGGTCGGCGCGAAGCTGCCGGGCTGGAACCGCTTGTAGGAGTTGACGTTCGGGGCGAGGAGGTAGGTGAGCTCGCGCAGCAGCGCCTGCTGGCCGGCGAGGAAGTGCTCCATCAGCTTCGAGAAGCCGTGCGGGCCGTCTCCGGCGAGCACGGCCGAGCCGTTGGTGCCGCGCAGCGAGATGTGGATGTGGCAGGAGTTGCCCTCGCGCTCGTTGTACTTCGCCATGAACGTGAGGCTCTTGCCGTGCCGCGAGGCGATCTCCTTGGCCCCGGTCTTGTAGATGCTGTGGTTGTCGCATGTGGACAACGCGTCGGCGTAGCGGAAGGCGATCTCGTGCTGGCCGGGGTTGCACTCGCCCTTAGCGGACTCGACGTACATGCCGGCGCCGGTCATGCCGTTGCGAATGTCGCGCAGCAACGGCTCGAGCCGGCCGGTGCCGAGCATCGAGTAGTCGACGTTGTACTGGTTGGCGGGCGTCAGGTCGCGGTAGGCCTTCGTCCAGGCCTGCTCGTAGGAGTCGTCGAACACGATGAACTCGAGCTCGGTGCCGACGTAGGCGGCGAGGTCCCGCTCGGCGAGCCGGTCGAGCTGGCGGCGCAGGACCTGGCGTGGCGAGGCCGGTACCGGGCCGCCCTCCACCCACTCGATGTCGGCGAGCACCAGCGCGGTCCCGGGTTGCCACGGCACGAGGCGAAGCGTCGTCATGTCCGGCCGGAGCACGAAGTCGCCGTAGCCCCGGTCCCAGGACGACATCGCGTAGCCGTCGACCGTGTTCATGTCGACGTCGACCGCGAGCAGGTAGTTGCAGGCCTCGGTGGCGTGCGGGACGACCTCGTTGAGGAAGTACTCGGCGGCGCACCGCTTGCCCTGCAGCCGGCCCTGCATGTCGGTGATCGCCACCAGCACGGTGTCCACCGTGCCCTCCTCGACCAGCGCGCTGAGGCGTTCGAGCGTGAGCATGCCGTCGCGGTGTCCCATGAGACGTCCTCCAAAGGACCAGTGCTGACCCATTGACGCCATTTCACACGTCCAGCGGAGAAGGTGTCAAACGCCCGTGAACCTTGACAACGCCAGGCGAACAGGATCACTCTCGTCAGCACCCAAAGGACTGGTAACGGCCCATTAGGAGTTTCCGTGTCGACTCCGCATTCACGTGAGAACGTCGAGTACCAGACGGTCGAGGCGAGCTATCTCGAGCACCGCCAGCTGCGCAAGGGTGCCGCCGGCTGGGTGCTGCTGGCCGGGCTGGGCGTCGCCTACGTCATCTCCGGGGACTTCGCCGGCTGGAACTTCGGCCTCGCCGAGGGCGGCTGGGGCGGGTTGATGATCGCGACCGTGCTGATGGCCGTGATGTACACCTGCATGGTGTTCGGCCTGGCCGAGATGGCCTCGGCGATGCCGGTCGCCGGCGCGGGCTACGGCTTCGCCCGCCGCGCGCTCGGCCCGACCGGCGGGTTCGCCACCGGCACCGCGATCCTCATCGAGTACGCGATCGCACCGGCCGCGATCGCCGTGTTCATCGGCGGCTACGTCGAGGCGCTGGGCCTGTTCGGGATGACCAGCGGGTGGCCGGTGTTCCTGGTGTGCTACCTGATCTTCATCGGCCTGCACCTGTGGGGCGTCGGGGAGGCCCTGCGGGTCATGTTCGTGATCACCGGCATCGCGGTCGTCGCGCTCATCGTGTTCGCGATCGGCATGGTCGGCAAGTTCGACGGAGACAAGCTGTTCGACATCGCGCCGGAGGCGGGCGGTTCGACGTTCCTGCCGTTCGGGGTCGCGGGCGTGCTCGCGGCGTTCGTCTACGGCATCTGGTTCTTCCTCGCGGTCGAAGGCGTGCCGCTCGCCGCGGAGGAGGCCGGCGAGCCGCGGCGCGACCTTCCGCGCGGCATCATCGCCGCGATGGCGATCCTGCTGGTGTTCGCCGCGCTGATGCTGCTCATCGCACCGGGGGCGGCGGGCTCCAACGCGATCGCGGGGTCGGACAACCCGCTGCCGGAGGCGATCCGGGCGGCCTATGGCGGAGACAACTTCCTGGCCCAGTTCGTCAACTACGCCGGCCTCGCCGGGCTGATCGCGAGCTTCTTCTCGATCATCTACGCGTACTCGCGCCAGCTGTTCGCGCTGTCGCGGGCCGGCTACCTGCCGCGTTGGATGTCGGTGACCGGCAAGCGCAAGACGCCGTACCTGGCACTGATCGTGCCCGGCACGATCGGCTTCATCCTCGCCACGGCGACGATGGACGGCGCGCTGCTGATCAACATCGCGGTCTTCGGCGCCACGGTGTCGTACGTGCTGCTGAACGTGTCGCACATCGTGCTGCGGATCCGCGAGCCAGGCCTGGAGCGCCCGTACCGCACCCCGGGCGGCGTGGTGACCACGGGCGTCGCCGCGGTGCTGGCCGTGGCCGCGGTGGTCGCGACGTTCTTCGTCGACGAGCTGGCGGCCGCCATCACCGCCGGCATCCTGCTGGTCGCGCTGGCCTACTTCTTCCTCTACAGCCGCCACCACCTGGTGGGCAACGTCCCGGAGGAGGAGTTCGCGGCGATCAAGCAGGCGGAGTCCGAACTGGCCGACTAGTTCGCCGACTGAGTTCGCCGACTGGGCCTGCTGGCTAGGCGCGCCGGAAGCGGGCGTCGAAGAAGCAGAACACCGCGAAGGCCAGCAGGCCGGCGGCGATCACGAACAGCATGACCTGGCCGTACGGCTGCGCGGCCAGGGTCTTCAGCGCGACGTCCAGGCCGGTCGCCTTGTCCGGCTCGGACTGCACGGCCGCCACCACGACCAGCGCGCCGGCGATCCCGTAGATACCGCCGAGCGCGGCGTAGCCGACCTGCCCCAGCCGCACCACTCCTTGGCGCGTCTTCGGGTTCGCGTTGCTGTAGTCGTGCTCTTCGGCGAAGCGGCGGGTGAGACCGTGCCGGACGATGAACAGGGCGGCGAGGACGATCGCGAGCCCGATGGCGATCACCACTGGCTTGCCCCACTCCTTGCTGAGCAGCTCACCGATCAGCCCGAGCTGCGCGGAGTCGGTCGACGACGCCGCCGAGCCGGCCGCCAGCTTGCCCGCGCTGTAGGCCAGGTAGCCGAACAGCACCGCCTCACCGAAGTTCACCACGCGCGCCCGCGTCGGCCGGCCCTTGCCGAACAACGCCTCGGTGAGCTGCCACAACGCACTCGCGCCCAGCCCGACCGCGAGCAGCCAGAGCAGCCATGCACCACCCGCGCCGGCGAGCTCCTGCAGCGCGCCGGTCTTGTCCGCCTTCTCGCTGTCGCCGGTCGCCACCTGCACCACGAGCCAGGCGACGAGCAGGTGAACCACCCCGTAGGTAATCAGGCCGACGCGCGCGAGCAGCTGGAACGGCTTGCTCTTGGTGACCTGATGGGGATGGGGCGCACTTGTCCTGCTCACAACTTCACCATGAGCGGGACGTTACCTTCGCCCTGGCCGCCACACATGATCAGCGGCGCCGGTTCGGCATCCTCTTCGGCAGGTCGCGCCACGGCGCGTCGGCGGGCCTGGGCCGCACGCCGAGCGTGCGCACCGCGTGGGCGGCGAGCAGGCCACCGATCGACGAGGCGTTCACGATCTCGCCGGTGAGCACCATGCGCACCGCCTCCTCGAGCGGGAAACGGCGAGCCACCAGGTCCGCCTCCTCGTCGCCCTCGACGTGCCGCTCGACCGCCGCGATGTCGGTGGCCAGGTAGACGCGCACCACCTCGTCGGTGAACCCCGGTGACGCCGCCACGTCCACCAGCACCGACCAGTCCGCCGCGGCCAGCCCGACCTCCTCGACGAGCTCGCGCCGGGCGGTCTCCACGGGGTCCTCCCCCGGCTTGTCGATCAGCCCGGCGGGCAGCTCCCAGTTCCGCCGGCCGATCGGGTGGCGGTACTGGTGGATCAGCGTGACGTGGTCGTCCTCGTCGAGCGCGAGGATCGCGACCGCGCCGAGGTGCTCGACGACCTCGCGCTTGGCCCGCCCACCGCCGGGCATCGCCACCTCGTCGACCCGCACGGCGATGACCCGCCCCTGGTAGACGTCCTCGGTGCCCAGAACCTCGAAGTCGTGTTGGCCCGGCACGCTCAAGAGCGGGCCCCCAGCGGCTCCGGCAGCTCGACCGGCAGCCGCTCGGCCGCCCGGTAGGCCAACGCCGCCTTGACGAAGCCGGCGAACAGCGGGTGCGGGCGGGTCGGGCGGCTCTTGAGCTCCGGGTGCGCCTGCGTGCCGACGAAGAACGGGTGCGTCTCGGGCGGCAGCTCGACGAACTCGACGAGGTGCTCGTCGGGCGACAGGCCGGAGAACACGACGCCGGCCTTCGCGAGCTTGGCCCGGTAGGCGTTGTTGACCTCGTAGCGGTGCCGGTGCCGCTCGGACACCTGACGGGTGCCGTACGCATGCGCCACGACCGAGCCGGCGGTGAGCTTCGCCGGGTAGGCGCCCAGGCGCATCGTGCCGCCCATGTCCCGCTCGCCGGCGACCACGTCCTGCTGGTCGGCCATCGTGCTGATCACCGGGTGCCGGGTGGTCTCGTCGAACTCCGAGGAGTTCGCGCCCGCGATGCCGGCCAGGTTCCGCGCGGTCTCGATCACCATGCACTGCAGGCCGAGGCACAGACCCAGCACCGGGATCCCGTGCAGGCGGGCGTGGTGGATCGCGCCGATCTTGCCCTCGATGCCGCGCACGCCGAAGCCGCCTGGGATCAGCACACCGTCCAACCCGGACAGCTGGGCGGCCGCGCCGGCCGGTGTCTCGCAGGTGTCCGAGGGGACCCAGACGACCTCGACCTTGGCCCAGTGGGCGAACCCGCCGGCGCGCAACGCCTCGGTGACCGACAGGTACGCGTCCGGCAGGTCGACGTACTTGCCGACGACCGCGATCCGCACCGTCTCTTTGGGACTGTGCACGCGAGACAGCAGGTCGCCCCACACGGTCCAGTCGACGTCGCGGAACGGCAGCCCGAGCCGGCGCACCACGTAGGCGTCCAGGCCCTCGCTGTGCAGCACCTTCGGGATGTCGTAGATCGACGGGGCGTCCGGGGCGGCCACGACCGCGTCGAGGTCCACATCGCACATGAGCGCGATCTTGCGCTTGAGCCCGCTGGGCACCTCTCGGTCGGCCCGGCACACGACGGCGTCTGGCTGGATGCCGATGTTGCGCAGCGCCGCCACCGAGTGCTGGGTCGGCTTGGTCTTGAGCTCCCCGGACGGCGCGAGGTAGGGCACCAGCGACACGTGCAGGAAGAAGCAGTTGTCCCGGCCGACGTCGTGGCGCACCTGCCGGGCGGCCTCGAGGAAGGGCAGCGACTCGATGTCGCCGACGGTGCCGCCGATCTCGGTGATGACGACGTCCGGCGCGTTGCCGTCCTCCCCCGGCTCGGCCATGCCGCGGATGCGCGCCTTGATCTCGTCGGTGATGTGCGGGATGACCTGCACGGTGTCGCCGAGGTACTCGCCGCGGCGCTCCTTGGCGATCACCGTCGAGTACACCTGGCCGGTGGTGACGTTCGCCCGGCCGACGAGGTCGCGGTCGAGGAAGCGTTCGTAGTGGCCGACGTCGAGGTCGGTCTCGGCGCCGTCCTCGGTGATGAACACCTCGCCGTGCTGGAACGGGTTCATCGTTCCGGGATCGACGTTGAGATACGGGTCGAGCTTCTGCATGGTGACCCACAGCCCGCGGGCGGTGAGCAGCTGTCCAAGACTGGACGCGGTGAGTCCCTTGCCGAGGGACGAGGCGACCCCACCTGTCACGAACACGTACTTCGTCGTGAGTGAGTGTTGCACCAGCGATGCTCCCCGTGGACTGACCTTCGGTCCGTGACCGTCACCGGCGATACCGTTCGCAGCGGGACTACCCGCCTGACTCTCCACGGGTTTTCACCGTATCACCTGTTCGGCCGATCCTCGCCCGACACGCGGTCCAGCCCACACCCATGACGCTGTGTAGATGGCTCGCTTCGCTCCTGCGCTACTCGCCGTCTTCCCTCGTCGCGTGCTCGGCGCTGGCGCGCCTGCGCGCGCTCCTCAGTCCAGACGGCGAACGCTCCGTCGCTCTCGCTCACGGTGTAGATGGCGCGCTCACTCAGCCGGTGCGCCTGGCGCCGGGCCCTGTGCGTTGCCGGCGCTGCCGTAGCGGCCGGAGCCGCCCTCGAGCTGCTCGCGCAGCGCCAGCACGGTCACCACACGGCCCGCCGGCGAGCTCACGTTGTCCACAGTGGACAGAATGGACGTCGCGGCGGTGTCGGCCCGCACGACGCCGACCGAGCCGGTGCCGTCCGCCGAGCCGTCGGAGCCGGCGAGCACCGCGCCAGCGCCGGACCGGTCGACCTGCGTGGCGAACCGGGCGATGGTGGCCGCGCGGTCGCCGGCGCCGTCGCCCTTCGCGGCGCCGCCGGTGAGCACGACCGCGAGCTGGGCGGGCTGGATCCCCTGGCTGGCCTTGACGAACCCACCGTCGGTGAGCCCGGCGAACGCGGCGGCCGTCTCGGCCGCGGAGGCCTGCGGCTTGTTGTCGGTCTTGCTGATCAACAGCAGCGGACCGAGCAGGCCGCCGGCGAGCGTGCCGGGGTCCGACGCCGTCGGCAGCTGGACGCCGGCCGGCAGCAGGCGGGTGACGATGTCCTTGAGCTGGTCGGCCTTCTCCGGGTTGCCGAAGTCGTCGGTGAGCTGGACCTCGCCGGTGACGCGGCCGCCGGCGTCGGTGAGCAGCTGCTTCAGCGCGTCGCGGTCGGCCGGGTCCGCGTCGGCCGTGGTGACGAGTACGACCGTGCGCTGGGTGAGCTGGCCGCGCACGGCCATCGGGCCGACCTGGGTGGCGAAGCTGTCCGCGTCGGCCAGGCGGGCGTTCTGCCCGTTGCGCTGGGTCTCCAGGTCGTGGACCTGCCGGACGAGCTCGTCGTTGTCGTTGCTGAGGCCGGACAGCAGCGAGCGCGACAGCGTGCTCGAGCCGAGCACGACGCCGACGGCGAGCGCGAGGAAGACCGCGGCGATGGAGATGACGTGGTAGCGCAGGGAGATCACGAGAAGAGCCCCTCGATCCAGGTGGTGAAGCTGTGCCAGGTGTCGACCGCCCAGTCGGCGTAGGCGCCGCCCACCCCGGACACCGCCACCGCGACCGCCATGGCGACGAGCGCGGCGAGGACGAGCACGACGACCGCGCCGAGCGAGACGCGGCTGCGGTGCAGGGTCGCGACCGCCTTGCCGTCCACGATCTTGCTGCCGAGCTTGAGTCGGGTCAGGAACGTCGACGGGTTCGAGCCCGAGCGGCCGCGGTCGAGGAACTCGCTGAGCGTGGCCTGGAAGCCGACCGTGACGACGAGGCTCGCGCCGTGCGTGTCGGCCAGTAGTAGCGCGAGGTCCTCGGCGTTGCCGGAGGCGGGAAAGGTTACCGCGCCGATGCCGAGGTCCTGGACGCGTTCCAGGCCGGGGGCGTGCCCGTCCAGGTACGCGGGGACGACGACCTCGCCGCCACAGCGCAGGGTGTCGGTCGACAGCCGGTCCGGGTCGCCGACGATCAGGTCTGGGCGGTAGCCGCGTTCGTGCAGGGTGTCCGCGCCGGCGTCGACGCCGACGAGCACGGGCCGGTGCTCGGCGATGTAGCGCTTGAGGCTCGCGAGGTCCTCGGCGTGCCCGTGACCGGGGGCGACGATCAGCACTTGGCGCTGGTGGAGGCTCTTGCGCAGCTCCGGGACGCCGATGCCGTCGAGGATGAGCGTGCGCTCGCGGCGAAGGAACTCGATCGTGTTCGCGGAGAACGCCTCGAGCTGGGCGGACATGCCGGCCTTGGCCTCGATCATGAGGTCGGCGATCGACTCGACGGTCTGTTCCGTCCCGCGCCCGACCTCCTTCTCGCCGAGGTAGACGCCGCCCTCGTGCAGCCGGACCTTGCTGCCCTCCTTGACGGCGCGCAGCACCTCGGGCCCCACGTCGTCGACGAGCACGATCCCCGCACCGACGACGATCTCGGGCCCGAGATTGGGAAACCGCCCGGAGATCGACGGCGATGCGTTCACCACGCCCGCCACCTCTGCCTCGACGAGCGCATCGGCCGTGGCCCGATCAAGATCGACCTGATCGAGCACGACGATCTCTCCGACGTCGACCCGACGCAACAAATCGCCGGTTCGACGGTCAACCCTGGCCACCCCGGTGATCCCAGGCCGACTCCGATTTGGTCGCAGCAGGAGGCCGGTGAGCTTCATGAGACTGATGGTGACAAATGGACAGAGGAATTCCGCTCCGCCACGCCGTCAAGAAACGCGGGATGACCAAATTGAGGAAGGTGCTGGGTGAGGTCGGTTGGCTTGATGGAACAGAACCATCAACGAAACCGACCCCGCCGAACGCCCGGCCCAACCGCACCCGGCAACCCCAAACAGAACCACCAACAAATCCGGCCCGCCCCCACGCACCCCACCCCCTCCGCTCCCCCGGAGCCCCAACCTCACCCCAGCCGTCAGCGCTTCCGCTTGTCCTTCTTGGCGACCTCCAACAACTCCTCCGCGTGAGCCCGCCCGGTTTCGGTCGAGTCCATGCCCGCCAACATCCGAGCCAACTCCACGACCCGGTCCCGATCCGCGACCATCCGCACGTCGCTGCGCGTGACGCCGCCCTTGGCGGACTTGTCGACCACCAGGTGCCGGTCCGCGAACGCGGCCACCTGCGGCAGGTGCGTGACCACGATGACCTGATGGCTCGTCGCCAGCCGGGCCAGGCGGCGGCCGATCTCCACCGCCGCGCGGCCGCCGACGCCCGCGTCGACCTCGTCGAACACCAGCGTGGGCACCGGGTCGGAGTGGGCCAGCACGACCTCGATCGCGAGCATCACCCGGGACAGCTCGCCGCCGGACGCGGCCTTGTGCACCGGGAGCGGCTGGGCGCCGTCGTGCGCGGACATCCGCAGCTCGACCTCGTCGATGCCGTCCGGACCCGCGTGCACGAGCGCGTCCCCACCGCCACCGCCGGCCACCCGCAGCGCGTGCGCGTCGCCCGGCTCGGCCCACCGGGTACTCACCACCAGCTCGACACTCGCCTGGCCCATCGCCAGGCCGCCCAGCTCGGTCGTGACCGCCTGGGCGAACCAGTCGGCCGCCTTCACCCGCAGCGACGTCAGCACCCGCGCCTGCTCGGCCAGCTGCTCGGCCAGCTCGCCGCGCCGGCGGTCGAGCTCGGCCAGCGCCTCCTCGGACGTGTCGAGCCCGGCCAGCCGCTCCTGGGCGTCCTTCGCCCACGCCAGCACCCCGTCGACGTCGGCGGCGTACTTCCTGGTCAGCCCCTTCAGCTCGGCCTGCCGGGCCAGCACCTGCTCGAGCACGGCCGGATCCGCGTCCAGCGACTCGAGGTAGCCGCTGAGCTCGCTGCCGACGTCCGACAGCAACGCCTCCGCCTCGGCCAGCCGCGGTGCGAGATCCCGCAGTCGCGGATCCTCCGACGACGCGAGCCGGTTGCGCGCGTCGGCGACCATGCCGAGCGCGCCCGGCGCGTCCGGGTCGCCCTCGGCGGAGCCGGTGACCGCGAACGTCGCACCGGTCGCGGCCTCCCGGAGCTGGTCGGCGTCGGCCAGCCGGCGGGCCTTGGCCACCAGCTCGTCGTCCTCGCCCGGCTGCGGGTCGACGGCCTCGATCTCCGCGAGGCCGTGCCGCAGCAGGTCGGCCTCCCGGGCCAGCTCCCGCGACCGCGCGGTGCGGTCGGCGAGCTCGGTGCTGACCGCGTGCCACTCCTCGCGCACCCGCCGGTACTCCGACAGCGCGTTCAGCAGCTCCTCGCCGGCGAACCGGTCGAGCACGGCCCGCTGCTCGGCGGGACGCAGCAGCCGCAGCTGGTCGTTCTGCCCGTGCACCGCGATGAGCTGCTCGGACAGCTCCGACAGCACACCGACCGGCACCGACCGGCCACCCAGGTGTGCCCGGGACCGCCCGTCCGTGCCGACCGTGCGCAGCGCGATGAGCGCGCCGTCCTCGTCCGGATCGGCGCCCGCGTCCGCCGCGACCTTGGCCGCGGGACTGCCCGGCGGCGCGTCGAAGCGGCCCTCGACCACCGCTCTCTGTGCGCCACTGCGCACTCGGGACGCCTCGGCCCGGCCACCCGATAACAGGTGCAGTCCCGTGACGACCATGGTCTTGCCCGCGCCGGTCTCACCGGTGACGACGGTGAGACCCGGATCCAGTTCGAGCGTGGCCTCGTCGATTACGCCGAGGCCCTCGATGCGCATTTCGGCCAACACAGCGCGCACCTTATCGGCTCGCACCGACTAAATCCCGTAACTAACGACCGTGTGTTCGATTGGCTGAGAAAGTGCTCAGCGATCGCGCCAGCTCTGCACCGGCAGCTCGAACTTGTGCACCAGCCGGTCGGTGAACGGCTCCTCGCGCAGCCGCACGAGCCGGGTCGGCTTCGTCCCGCCGACCACCTCGACGCGCGCCCCCGGCGGCAGCACGAACGTCCGCCGGCCGTCGCAACACAGCACGGCGGGGTGCCCGTCCGGGTCGACCTCGACCGCCACCACCGAACCCGGCGACACGACGAGCGGCCGGGAGAACATCGCGTGCGCGTTGCTCGGCACCACCAGCAGCGCCTGCACGTCCGGCCACACCACCGGCCCGCCGGCGGAGAACGCGTAGGCCGTCGAGCCGGTCGGCGTCGCGCACAGCACGCCGTCGCAGCCGAACGCCGACACCGGCCGGCCGTCGACCTCGATCCGCACGTCGAGGATGCGGTCTCGGCTGCTCTTCTCCACGCTGGCCTCGTTGAGCGCCCACGTGTGCGCGAGCTGCCGGCCGCCGAGCGAGGCGGTGACGTCGACGGTCATCCGGTCGTCGACCTCGTAGTTCTGCGCGATGACCTGTGCGACCGCCTGCTCGAGGACGTCCGTGTCGGCCTCGGCGAGAAACCCGACCCGGCCCATGTTCACCGCGAGCACCGGCACGCCCGCCGGGCGCGCCAGCTCGGCGGCGCGCAGCAGCGTGCCGTCCCCGCCCAGGACGAACACCAGCTCGGTGCCCTCCGCCGCGTCCGGCCCGCCGCGCACGACGTTCTGGTAGCAGGCGCTGTCGAGCTGCGGCGCCTCGTCGGCGAGCACGCGGAGCTTGACGTCGGCCGCGGCGAACCAGCCGGCGACCTTCTCGGCCGTGTGCCGGGTGTCGGCCCGACCGGTGTGTACGACGAGGAGCACCTCACGTCCGGTCATCGCGGCCCCTCCAGCACGGCGGTCTCGACGAGTGCATCCACGTCGGCGCCGGGTTCGCCGCGACGCAACCACACGAAGTATTCGACATTCCCGGATGGGCCGGGAAGTGGGCTGGCGGTCACTCCGTGCACGCGCAGGCCGAGCCCGGCGGCCTCCATGATCACACTACGGATGGCGGCCGCGCGGAGTTCAGGATCGCGGACGACGCCGCCGGAGCCGAGCCGCTCCTTGCCGACCTCGAACTGCGGCTTGACCATCGGCACCAGGTCGGCGTCGGCCGTCGCGCATGCGAGCAGCGCCGGCAGGACCAGGCGCAACGAGATGAACGACAGGTCGGCGACGACGAGGTCGACCGGTCCCCGGGTCTGCTCCGGCGTCAGCGAGCGGACGTTGGTGCGGTCGAGCACGAGGACCCGGTCGTCGGTCTGCAGCCGCCAGACCAGCAGCCCGCGCCCGACGTCGGCGGCGACGACCTCGCGGGCGCCGCGGCGCAGCAGGACGTCGGTGAAGCCGCCGGTCGAGGCGCCGGCGTCGAGCACCCGTCGACCCGTGACGTCGAGGCCGAACACCTCGAGCGCGCCGATCAGCTTGTGTGCGCCGCGGGAGGCCCAGTCGTCGCCGGCACGCTCGCGGACGACGACCGGCGCGTCGGTCTCGACAGCGGTGGCCGCCTTGCCGGCGACGGTGCCGCGGACGGTCACCCGGCCGTCGGCGATGAGTTGCGAAGCGTGCTCGCGAGATCGGGCCAGGCCGCGGCGAACAAGCTCCGCGTCCAGCCGGGTCCGGCGGGGCACCGCTCAGTCCGTGTCGATGCGCGAGAGCGCGTCGTTGAGCGCGCCGTGGACCGCGTCGAACCGGGCGACGTGCTCGGCGAGTGGGACCTCGTCGAGTGCCTCGGTCTGGGCCACGGCATCGTCAATCACGGCCGTCGGATCCTGGGGATTCATGCCGTCCAACTGCACTCCGTCACGCTAGCCCATGCGGGAGGCCGAGGTGGCGAAGTGCGGCGGCCGCGTTGTCGTCACCGGCTTTCGCGTCTCTGTGTTCCACCGCGCAGAGGGCGCGGAGCAGGTCGAGCGGGTCGCCGTCACCGCTGACCACGCCGTTGTCGATCTTCCAGCCGGGCTTCTCGCCGATCGCGAGCCGCTCTGGGTCCTCGGTGACCGCGCGGACGTCCGCAGCGAGGTAGGTCGGCTTGATGTCGCTCGCGAGGAGCTCGGCCGGCGTGGTCACGCCGGTGAAGACGAGCAGCGAGTCGAGCCCCGCCGCGACGGCGCCGGCGATGTCGGTGTCGAGCCGGTCGCCGATCGCGAGGGCGTGGGTGGCGTGCGCGGCGCGGACGGCCTGGTCCATCAGTGGGGTCGCGGGCTTGCCGGCGACGATCGGCTCGCGACCGGTGGCCGTCCGCAGCGCGGCGACGAACGATCCGTTGCCGGGCAGCATGCCGCGCTCGGTGGGCAGCGTGGGGTCGACGTTGCAGGCGACCCAGAGCATGCCTCTGTTGAGCGCGACGGTGGCTTCCGCGAGGTCCTGCCAGTTGGTCTGCTTCGACAGGCCTTGGACGACGGCCGTCACGTCGTCGTCGGCCGTGCGCGTCGCGGTGAGGCCGACCAGTTCGACCTCGCGCTCGAGTGCCGGTGAGCCGACCACGAGGACGGTGCTCTTCTCGGCGACCTTCTCGGCCAGGACCGCCGCGGCGGCCTGCGCGCTGGTGCTGACCTCGTCGGATGCCGCGCGGATGCCGATCTCGGTGAGATGGGCGGCGACCTCGTCGGGCCCTCGGGAGGCGTTGTTGGTGACGAATCGGACTGTTCTGCCGCGCACGGCCTCGACCGCCTCGGCCGCGCCGTCGATGGCGTGCTCGCCGCGGTAGACGGTGCCGTCGAGGTCGAACAGGAAGGCGTCGTAGCGGTCGAGAAGGGTCATTCTGCTTCTCTCAGGGCGAACGCCCGCTCGGCGGCGTCGGTCTCCTCGTCGAGGTCGGCCTCGGCGGCGTTGAGGAACCAGCGAATGGCGTCGTCGGTGCGGCCGGCGGCCTCGAGGTTGTCGGCGTAGGCGTAGAAGAGGCGGGGGCTCCAGGGCCGGCGGATCGCGGGGTCGAGGTCAGGCCCCTGGAGGCCGACGACCGCGGCGTCGAGCTGTCCCATGTCCCGCCGGGCGCCGGCCGTGACGATCTTGAGCTCGACGGCGGTCTCCTTGTCCAGGTCCTTCGCCTCGGCCGCCAGCTCGAGGGCGCGCTCGGGCCGGCCGAGAGCGCGCTCGCAGTCGGCCATGACGGGGAGGTGGCCCTGCCCGCCGCTCATGCGGCGGGCGGCCCGCAGCTCGCCGAGAGCCTCGGCCCAGTGGCCGGCGTGGTAGGCGGCGAGCCCGGCGGCCTCGCGAACGAGCGCGACCCGGGCGGCGCGGGAACGAGCGAAGCGGGCGTGCTCGAGGGCCAGCTCCGGCTCGTCGTCGATCAACCGCCCCGCGGCGACCAGATGCAGCCCGACGAGCTCGGCGGTCGACTTGGTGAGGCTGCGCAGCTCGCGGCGGGCATCGGCGTCGAGGTCGGAGAACTGGACGTCCTCGGGGAGCTCGGGCTCGCCGCTGGGGTTCCGTCGCTCGTCACGGTCCGGCTCGGTCTCGGATTCGGAGGCGGCCTCAGAATCGCCGACCGTCGACTCCCCGGACGCGAGCTCAGCCGAGCTGTCCCCAGGCAGGACGTGGTCGGCGCTGGGCCCTTCGGACGCGAGTTCGGATGCGTTGGCTCCGAGCCGGGCCTGGCCACCATCGGGTTCGCCGGACCGAGGCTCCGCCAGACTGACCACGGGCTGAGCCTGGCCGGCGCCGGGTTCGGATGCGTCCGGTCCGGGCTCGGCCGGGTTGGCCACAGGCTGGTCATGGTCGGCGTCGGGTGCGGGCTCGGCAGATGCGAGTTCGGACTGGACGGCCGCGAGTTCAGCCTCGTCGGTCGCCGGCTCGATGTGATCGGGGGTGGGCTCCACCGGATCGGGGGCCGCTGGCACGGACTCCCGCGTTTGGTCGGTCGAGCCGTCGGCTGGTGCCGGTCGAGTGTCGTCCTCGGAGTGGAGTTCGGCGGGGCGGGCGGGCGTTGGTGCCGCGGCCACCTGGTCGGGAACTGACTGGACAGTGGCCTGGTCGGCCGCCAGCTCGTCGGGACGTTCGGGGATCGGCTGTGCCGTCACCGAGTCGGTCGTCGGGTCGACGGTCGCGTGCCTCGTGGCTTCGTCAGGTGCCTTGGTGACCTCGCGGTACGGCGAGGCTCCCGCGTCGTGACGGTCCCTGGAGTTCCGCCGGTCGGCGGGAGGCTTGCGGTCGCCATCGTGGCGGCGGTTCGGGGCAGCGGACCTGCGTCGATCGGAGTCGTCGCGTGGTCGGCGCCTGTCGGCATCGTCGCGGGGACGACCGTAGCCACGTCGGTCGGAGTCGTCTCGAGGTCCGCGGCGGTCTCGGTAGCCGCCGCGGCTCGAGTCGTCGCGCGAGGGGCGGTTGTCGCCGGAGCGCTCCTCGCCACGTCCGTAGCCTCGGCCCGAGTCGCCTCGGTAGCCTTGGCGCGAGTCGTCGCGGTCGCGGCCGCCACTCCGGAAGTCTCGACGTGAGTCATCGCGAGAACGATCCTCGCCGCCCCGATGGTTCGGCCGCGAGTCGCCGCGGCGGTAGCCCTGCGACCCGCCGCTCGAGCGATCATCGCCGCGGTAACCCCGCTGCGAGTCATCGCGAGAACCGCTTCGGTAGCTCGGCCGCGAATCGCCACGGTTGCGGCCGTCGCCACCTCGGCCCTGACGCGAGTCATCGCGATCGCGGTCGTTGCGACCTCGGTAGTCCCGGCGAGAGTCGTCCCGGGAACCGCCCCGGTACCCCTGGCGCGAGTCATCGCGATTGCGGTCGCCACTCGGGAAGTCACGACGAGAATCGTCACGCGAGCCGCCCCGGTAGCCCTGGCGCGAGTCGCCGCCAGCTCGGTAGTTGCCACGTGAGTCGTCCCGGGAACCGCTCCGGTAGCCCTGGCGGGAGTCATCGCGGCCGCGGTCGCCACCTCGGAAGTCCCGGCGAGAGTCGTCCCGGGAACCACTTCGGTGCCCCTGGCGCGAGTCATCACGGCCGCGGTCGTTGCCCCGGTAGTCCCGGCGAGAATCATCTCGGGAACCGCCCCGGTAGCCCTGGCGCGAGTCGTCACGGCCGCGGTCGCCGCCACCTCGGTAGTTCCCGCGAGAGTCGTCCCGGGAACCGCTCCGGTAGCCCTGGCGGGAGTCATCGCGGCCGCGGTCGTCGCCCCGGAAGTTCCGACGTGAGTCGTCGCGGGAGCCACCTCGGTAGCCCTGGCGCGATTCGTCGCGGTTGCGGTGGTCTCGGCTCGAGGTGTCGCGAGAGCGGTCGTTGTCGTCTCGGTAGCGGGGACGGGAGTCGCGGTTGCGGTCGTCGCCGCCTCGGTAAGGCTGGCGCGAAGCGTCTCGGTTGCGGTCGCTGCCGCGTTGGTAGCTTCGGCCCGAGCCGGGCTGGCTGTCGCGGTCACGGCCCGTTGACCTGGGGGTTCGACGGTCCGAGCCGCCGCGGCCCGGCTGGGTGGGGGCGTCGCGGTCCGACCTGTCAGGGGCGCCGGCGGCGGGCCTCGGGGCGCGGCCGAAGCCACTGCCTCGCTCAGGGCGCGGCCGCTCGTCCCGACCACGCTCGTCGCGTGGGTCGTTGGGTTGCGACACCTGAACCTCCACCGATTGGGACATGCACACCGACCACCATTCAACACGCCGAAGAGCCCTCCGGGTATCGGAGGGCTCTTCGGGAATGAATGCTCGGCGGTGTCCTACTCTCCCACACCCTGTCGAGTGCAGTACCATCGGCGCTGGTGGGCTTAGCTTCCGGGTTCGGAATGGGACCGGGCGTTTCCCCACCGCTATGGCCGCCGAAACTCTA
>NZ_JBOHGA010000023.1:0-48102 GCF_050699915.1 Actinophytocola sp. | reverse complement strand
GTGTTCTACCTCGGCATGCTGTTCTTCTGCATGATCAAGTTCGGCGTCGTGGATCTTGGTTAGGAGATGCTCGCGATGCGTCTTTCCCGTCTGATGCTGCTGACCCTGCCGGGGTTGGCCGTGGGATTCGTCGCCGGTGCCATCGCCGGTGGGTTGGCCGCGATCGTCGGCCAGCCCACCGGGTGGGCGCTGGTGTCCGCGCTGACCCTCGGCGTGCCGCTCGCCCTGGCCGGCGGCGGCTACACGATGCTGCTGATCAACGAGAAGGTGCGGCTCGGCGGGTTCGCGCCCGCGGCGCTGTACTGGCTGGTGGCCTTCCCGCTGTGCCGGATGCTGCACGAGGTCCTGACCGCGCTGTTCCTCACTGGGAGCCCGGCGCTGCCGCCGGACCCGCTGGGGTTCCTGCTCTACCAGGCCCTGGTGAGCGCCGGCTTCGCGATCGGGTTCCTGTGGCTGCACGAGCGGCTCGCGCCGCGCTGGTGGCAGCGGTTGGCCGAGCGTGACGAGGTGGCCGAGCGGGTGTTCATGCGCTACCTCGAGCACGCGCGGGCGGTGTTCGAGGCCAAGGAGCGGCGCAAGGCGGTGGTCGACAGCCATCGCGCGGCGCGCAAGGCAGCGTCGACCCGACCGACGACCCGCTAGGAACGAGACCAACGACCCGTTGAGAGCCCGTCGGTGCACCACGGATAATCAGTGGTGCATCGACGAGCCCGCAGGCGCGCGGGTGAAAGGTAGCCGATGAACGTCCCTCTCTGGTTGTGGCTGGTCACGGTGGTCGGCCTGACCGCCATCATCTGTGCCGACTTCTATCTCATCTCGCGCAACCCGCGTAACCCGTCGCTCAAGGAGTGCACGCTCTGGATCGCGTGCTACGTCACACTCGCGATCCTCTTCGGGCTCGGCGTGCTCGTCCTCTCGGGCAGCCAGTACGGCGGCGAGTTCTTCGCCGGCTGGATCACCGAGTACTCGCTGTCGGTGGACAACCTGTTCGTGTTCGTCGTCATCATGGCGAGCTTCGCGGTGCCGCGGGAGTACCGGCAGAAGGTGCTCTCGATCGGCATCGTGATCGCGCTGCTCATGCGCGGTGCCTTCATCCTCGTCGGCTACCAGGCGATCAGCCGGTTCGACTGGCTGTTCTACGTGTTCGGGGCGTTCCTCGTGTACACGGCCTGGAAACTCGTGGCCCAGCGCGACGACGACGAGGAGGAGTTCAAGGAGAACGCGATGCTCCGGTTGGCCAAGCGTTTCCTGCCGGCCACCGAGAAGTACGCCGGAGCGGCGATCACGACCAGGGTGGACGGCCGGCGGATGGTGACGCCGATGCTGATCGTCATGGTCGCGATCGGCACCACCGACCTGCTGTTCGCGCTCGACTCCATCCCGGCGATCTTCGGGCTCACGAAGGAGCCCTACCTGGTGTTCACCGCCAACGCGTTCGCGCTGATGGGACTTCGCCAGCTGTTCTTCCTGATCGGCGGGCTGCTGGACCGGCTGGTCTACCTGTCCATCGGGCTCGCCGCGGTCCTCGGGTTCATCGGGGTCAAGCTCGTGCTCGAGGCGCTGCACCACGACGGCGTGGCGTGGGCGCCGGAGATCCCGATCCTGGTGTCGCTGGCGGTCATCATCGGCACGCTCGCGCTCACCACGGTCGCCAGCCTCATCAAGGTTCGGCACGACCGGAACAAGGAGTTCGACCAGGTCGCCGAAGAGCGGCCCGTCGCCGCCGAGTTGGACTGACACGGAAGGGCCGGGCTAGTCCGCCTCCCCGGAATTCAAAGTGTTGGTTGCGTTCCAGCGAACGGTGCGGACCGGCGGTTGTTGGTGGTTGAGTGCCGTCACGGTCCCCTGAGGTCTCGTTGGCGACGCAGCGCGGCAAAGTCGAAGGGCCGGGCCATTCCTGGCCCGGCCCTTCGGTCCTGCGGTCTGACTCGGTCAGACCGAGGTCTTCACCGGCTGGTCGTCGGTGTGGTCGGTGTTGCGGCGCAGGTAGTCCTCCACCTCGTGGGTGGCCTGTGCGCGCTGCTTCTCCATGGCGGTGGCCAGACCGAGGCCGAGGCTTCGACCGTCGGCGCTCCAGCCGCGAGGAGAGCTGGTGAGGGCCTTGATGAGCTCTCGCCAGTTACGCATTGCTAGTCACCTCCTGTGTGGGCATTCCAGCGTTCTGGTTACCCGGAGTGGGATAGGGCTAGACCGAGGTGGTCGTCACACGCTCGGTAGCGGTGTTGCGGCGCAGGTAGTCCTCGACGCCGCGAGTCGCCTCCTGGCGTTGCTTCTCCATCGCGAGGGCCAGGCCGAGGCCGAGGGTGCGGCCGTCGGCGTTGAAGCCGCGGGGGAGCCGGAAGAGCTTGCGCATGGTTGCGTTCACCTCCTTCGTGCGGGTTCGTGCGGGCAGCACTGTCAGCCCCTTCCGTCGCTACGGCGCGACGGGCAGGGTCGGTCGAACGAGGCGAGGGCGTCGCCTCAGTGGTGGGTGGTGCCGCTCAGCCTCGTGTCGAGGACCGGCGGCGGCGCCTTGTCGGCAGCTCGATCAGCTGCTGGTCGTCCGCTACCTCTGTAACGCGTTGCTCGGAGTAGGACTTCCGCGTCCGCTCGGTGTGCTCGCGCATGATGCGGGCGGCGTTGTCCGCGTCACGGTTCTCGATCGCGTCGATCAGCGCGTGGTGCTCCTGCCACGACTGCTTCCCGCGCTGGCGGGCGATCGGGGTGTAGTACCAGCGGACCCTGCGGTCCACCTGGGTGGCGAAGTCCAGCAGCACCTTGTTGCCGGAGAGCTCGGTGACGCAGCGGTGCACGGCCGCGTTCATCGCGACCGCCTCGTCGATGTCGTCGCCGGCCAGGGCTTCCTCGCCCTGCCGGTTGAGGTCGCGCAGGCGGGCGATCCCGTCGGCGTCCGCGTGCAGGGCGGCCAACCGTGCGGCCTCGCTCTCCAGGAGCGTGCGGACCGCGAGCAGCTGGTCGGCCTCGTCCTGGGTGGGGGCGTGGACGAACGCGCCGTAACCGGGGCGCAGGTCCACCCAGCCCTCGTTGTTGAGCCACTGCAACGCCTCGCGCACCGGCTGGCGGGAGACGCCGAGCATCTGGGCCAGCTCGCTCTCGACCAGGTGTTGACCGGGAGCGAGTCGCCTGGAGATGATGAGCTCCTGCATCGCCTGGTAGACGTGCTCCCGCAGGGGGACCGGCCGATCGATCCGGCGAGCCGCCAGTTCTTTCGGCAACTCGGTCGGCTGCATGGTGGACTCCAAGGCGTTCTGGGCACGGACTGTGCTTCGTTGTCTACAGCATACAACGCAGGCGATGTCCGTTTATGCCCCTCGTGAGCACGTTCACAGCGCGTGACCGGCGTGATCAACACCACTGACGGCTCGGAGTCCCTTGCGTGTCAGCCACCCGCGACCTGCTGCGGCGGCAGCCCCGGCAGGAAGCGGCCCGGCTGGCGCAGCTTCAGGCACAGCGCACCCGAGGCGACCGCCAGGACACTGGCCAGCAGGAACACCGCCGGGAAGCCCCACCCGGGGACCGCCACGGCCGCGACGCCGACGCCGAGCACGCCGCCGAACGCCTTCGCCGAGTAGACCGCCGCGTGGGTCTGGCGCGCACCCGCGCTCTGGTCGCCGAAGTACTCGCGCACCAGGCTCGCGAACAGCGGGTAGAACGCGCCGCCGCCGATGCCCGCCAGCAGCGACGCCAGCAGCAGGATGGCCACCGAGCCGGTCGTCGCGGCGGTCGCCAGGCACAGCTGGCCGATGCCGAGCACGGCGAGCACCCAGCCCAGCGTCCGCGTCCGGCCGAGCCGCTCGGACACCCGGATCGCCAGCGCCCGGCCGGCCCCGTTGGTGCCCAGCAGCAGGCCGGTGCCGGCGGCGACGACCACGAGGGTCACGTCGACCTCGGCGCCCAGCGTGGCCAGGAACGTGATGTCGAACAGCGAGACCGCGCTGGCGCAGAAGAGGATCAGGTACATCAGCGGCGCCACGCCGGTCCGCATCGCCTCGCGCGGGGAGTACTGCTTCACCGCGCTCACCCGGCGGCCGTCGAGCGCCCACTCGCGCGGGTCGACGTCCGGGGGCCACCAGTTCGCCGGCGGGTCACGCAACACGACGCCGGCCGCCAGCACCGCCAGGAAGATCAAGGCCGCGCTCACGAGGAGGAAGGGCACCAGCGGTCCACCGTCCACAGTGAACAGGAAGGCGACCGCGAACGGCACCGAGCCGTACGCGAACGCGCCGGTCACCACGCTCACCTTCGCCGCCGTGCGCTCCGGGTACCACTTGGCCACGGTCGACGAGCAGGTCGCGTAGACCAGGCCGGCGCCCGTGCCGCTCAGCACCGAGTAGCCGAGGAGCGCCACGAGGAACGAACCCTGCGCGAGCGCCAACGGGCCGAGCAGGAGCAGCACCGCCCCGGCGACCATCGCGCTGCGCGGTCCGATCCGGCCGCGCTCGCGTAGGAACGCCACCGGGAAGCCGGCTCCTGCCTGGAACACCGTCCACAGCGCCAACAGCCAGAACACGTCCACCGGCACCCAGCCGCGCTCGGTCAGCGCCGGGACCAGCGAGCCGAACCCGTACTGCAGGATGCCGATCGCCGCCATGGCCGCCCAGGACAGCCACAGCATCCACTCCCTGCGCCGGCCGAGCAGCTCCTCGGCGGTCGGGCCGACGACGTATCGGCGGCCGAGAAAGTCGAGCGTTGAGGTGCCCATCACTGCCTCCGGGGTCGGTGTTCCCTGGACATGTGGTTCCATACTGCATACAGTCTACAGCAAGATATGGCCCTCGTCACAGCCCAGAATCGGAGGATCGCCCGCGTGGACTTGTACGAGTACCAGGCAAAGGACCTCTTCGCGCGGCACGGCGTGCCCGTCGGCCCAGGTCAGCGGATCGCGGACGACGCCGACGCCGCGGCCGCGGCGGCCGCCGAGTTCGGCGTGCCGGTCGTGGTCAAGGCGCAGGTGAAGACCGGTGGTCGTGGCAAGGCCGGCGGTGTGAAGTTGGCTGATGACCCCGCCGACGCGCGTACCAAGGCTGAGGCCATTCTCGGGTTGGACATCAAGGGGCACATCGTGCGTCGGGTGTTGGTGACGCCGGCGTCGGACATCGCCGAGGAGTACTACTTCTCCTTCCTGCTGGACCGCGCGAACCGCACGTTTTTGGCGATGGCTTCGGCCGAGGGCGGTATGGACATCGAGCAGTTGGCCGTGGAGCGTCCGGACGCGTTGGCCAGGGTGGCGGTGGATGCGTTGGCTGGGGTGGATCTGGTCAAGGCCAGGGAGATCGTGGCTGCCGCGAGGTTCCCGGAGGCCGTCGCCGAGAAGGCGGCCGAGGTTGTGGTGAAGCTGTGGGAGACCTTCGTCTCCGAGGATGCCACGTTGGTCGAGGTGAACCCGCTGGTTCGTGATCCGCGGGATGCGATCGTGGCGTTGGACGGCAAGGTCACGCTGGACGAGAACGCCTCGTTTCGTCACCCGGGGCATGCGGAGTTGGTGGACATCGCCGCGGAGGATCCGTTGGAGGCGGCGGCGAAGGCGAAGGATCTGAACTACGTCAAGTTGGACGGTCAGGTCGGGATCATCGGTAACGGTGCCGGTCTGGTGATGTCCACTTTGGATGTTGTGGCGTATGCGGGTGAGGAGTTCGGTGGGATGAGGCCGGCGAACTTCCTGGATATCGGTGGTGGCGCGTCGGCTGAGGTGATGGCGAACGGGTTGGAGATCATCCTGTCCGACCCGGACGTGCGCAGTGTGTTCGTCAACGTCTTCGGTGGCATCACCGCCTGTGACGCGGTCGCCAACGGCATCGTCCAGGCCTTCCAGCTCCTGGACAGCCGCGGCGACACGGTGAGCAAGCCGATCGTGGTTCGCCTGGACGGGAACAACGCCGCCGAGGGCAGGGGGATCCTGACCGACGCCGGCCTGCCTGGACTGTCCCAGGTGGACACCATGGACGCGGCCGCGCGCCGCGCCGTCGAGCTAGCCGTCACATAGTCGGCGCATAGGAGGAGTCGTGGCCATCTTTCTCGACGAGAACAGCAGGATCATCGTCCAGGGCATGACCGGTGCCGAAGGTCGCAAGCACACAGCGCGCATGCTCGCCGCGGGCTCGACGGTGGTCGGCGGCGTGACGCCCGGCAAGGGCGGCCAGGTCGCGACGATCGGCGAGGCCGAGCTGCCCGTGTTCGACAGCGTGGCGGTGGCGATGTCGGAGACCGGTGCGGACGTCACGGTGGTGTTCGTGCCGCCGAGGTTCGCGAAGTCGGCGGTGATCGAGGCGATCGATGCCGGTATTCCGTTGGCGGTGGTGATCACCGAGGGCATCCCGGTGCATGACACGGCGGGTTTTTGGGCGCACGCGTGCGCGACGGGCACAGTGTCGTCGGGGACACCCCGCACCCCGAGGACCCGCATCGTCGGCCCGAACTGTCCCGGGGTGATCAGCCCGGGTAAGTCGAACGCGGGCATCATTCCCGCGGACATCACCGAGGCCGGTTCGATCGGGTTGGTGTCGAAGTCGGGGACGTTGACCTACCAGCTGATGTACGAGCTGCGTGACATCGGGTTCTCCTCGGCGGTGGGTATCGGTGGGGACCCGGTGATCGGCACGACGCACATCGACGCGCTGGCCGCGTTCGAGGCCGATCCGCAGACCGAGGTCATCGTGATGATCGGTGAGATCGGCGGTGACGCCGAGGAGCGTGCGGCCGCCTATATCAAGGAGCACGTGCGCAAGCCGGTGGTCGGCTACGTCGCCGGGTTCACCGCTCCGGAGGGCAAGACGATGGGCCACGCGGGCGCCATCGTGTCCGGCTCCTCGGGCACCGCGCAGGCCAAGAAAGAGGCCCTCGAAGCAGCCGGCGTCCGCGTCGGCAAAACCCCCTCGGAGACCGCCGAGCTCGCCCGGCAGAGCCTGGTGCAGACCGTGTCTTGAGCAGCGAAGCTGGTCTAGACCCTTGACCACGCACCGTGGTCTAGACCACACTGAGCGCCGGCATCCTCCCTGCGATGCCGGCGCTCAGTGCCTGTATGGCGTAGGTCGGGGCCCACGCTCAATGACGAGGGAGTACGCACATGCGCAAACGTTCCATTTTCGCTGTCCTCACGGTGGCGGCCGCCTCGGCCGCGCTGCTGCTGCCCGGCGGCGCCTCGTTCGCCGAGGAGCGCGCGGCCGAACCACGCGCGGTGTCGCCGGCGGCGCCCTACCTGTTCCTCGGCTGGGGCAACCCGCCGTCGCCCTCGACGGTGATGAACGCGACCGGCATCCGGTCCTTCACCATGGCTTTCGTCCTCTCCGGCGGCGGCTGCACGCCGGCGTGGGACTCGAACAGGCCACTCAAGGGCGGCGTCGACGAGCAGGCGATCAACGAGATCCGCGCGGCCGGCGGTGACATCGTGCCGTCGTTCGGCGGCTGGAGCGGCAACAAGCTAGGCCCGAACTGCCCGGACGCCCAGTCGCTCGCCGGCGCGTACCAGCAGGTGATCGACGCCTACGGGCTCTCCGCGATCGACATCGACATCGAGAACTCCGACGAGTTCGAGAACGACACGGTCCGCAACCGGATCCTCGACGCGCTGAAGATCGTCAAGCAGAACAACCCGGGCGTCAAGACGATCGTCACGTTCGGCACCACCACGACCGGCCCGAACTTCTTCGGCAACCAGCTGATCGACCGTGCGGCGGCCATCCAGGCCGGCATCGACGTGTTCACGATCATGCCGTTCGACTTCGGCAGCGGGAACATCGGTCAGGACACGGTGAACGCGTCCGAGGGGCTGAAGAACAAGCTGAAGTCGGCGTTCGGCTGGTCCGACGCCGAGGCGTACGGGCACATGGGCATCTCGGGCATGAACGGCCTGTCCGACCAGCAGGAGATGACCTCGCTGGACACCTGGGCGCAGATCCGGGACTACGCGCGGAACAACGGCCTCGCACGGCTGGCCTTCTGGGCGGTGAACCGCGACCGCGGCTGCCCGGGCGGCGGCGTGGTGTCCAACTGCAGCGGCATCGACCAGCCGGACTGGGAGTTCACCCGGATCACGGCCGGCTTCTGAGTCTGGTTTCAGAACTCAGACTGTTAGGGTGAGCTCCATGAACGCATCATGGGGCGAGCCGCGCAGCAAGACCGTCACCTGGTACGACCCGATGGTCGGCGCGCGAGCGGGCGCGGAGATGTCCGGACTGGACTATCTCCGCGCCATGCTGCGTGAGGAGCTGCCGCCGGCCCCGATCGGCGGGCTGATGTCCTTCCAGCCGGAGTCGGTCGAGGCGGGCGACGTGGTGTTCAGCTGCGAGCCGGACGAGTCGGTCTACAACCCGATCGGCGTCGTGCACGGCGGCTTGGTGTGCACGCTGCTGGACTCGGTCGCCGGCTGCGCGGTGCACACCACGCTGCCGGCGGGGGTCGGCTACACGTCCGCGGAGATCAAGGTGTCCTACGTGCGCCCGGTGCACCGGGACTCCGGCAAGCTGCTCGCGCACGGCTGGGTGGTGCGGCCCGGCCGGCGGCTGGCCTTCGCTGAGGCGGACGTGCGCTCGGCGGACGGCAAGGTCGTCGCGACCGCGTCGAGCACGCTGCTCATCCTGTCGACCGGGACTTGAGCGTTCCTCGACCGCGCGCGCCGATCCTGGGTAGACGACCCGAGGAGGCGCGATGACGTTCAGCGAGGTGGGAACCGTCGGGGTGGTCGGCCTGGGGGACACCGGGCTGCCGCTGGCTGTGGCGCTGGCCGACTCCGGCGTGCTCACGACGGGCCTCGACACGGACCGCGCCAGGGTCGCCGCGCTGCGGGCCGGCGAGTCGCACGTGGCGCAGGTGTCGCCCGACGCGCTGGTCGCGACGGCCGACTGGTTCGAGCCGACGACCGACCCCGGCCTGCTCGCGGGCCTGGACTCCTACGTGCTCTGCGTGCCGGGCCGCCAGGTCGAGCTCGTGGTGGACGCTCTCGGCCCGCTGCTGCGCCGCGGCGCGGTGGTCGAAGTGCGCTCACCGGTGCCGACCGGTTACGTCGCGGCTCGGCTCGCGGCGTCGAGCGGCCTGCGCCCGGGCGTGGACTTCCACGTCACGACGCCCGCTTCGGCCGCCCTGGCCGCCTAGTCCCTACCGGACGGGTGAGGTCGAGGCGCTACGCGCCGATCTCCGCCGGCCGGGCCTGGGCGGCGACCTCCGCGGCGGTGCGGACGAACGCGGCCAGCGGGCGGGAGCGGCTCTCCTCCGACCAGGCGAGGAGCAGCGTCGTGAGGTTGCCGTCGATGACCGGGACGACGGCGAGGTCGCGGCGCAGGGTCAGCGTCACCGACTCGGGGAGCACGGCGATCGCCTGGCCCAGCGCAATCATCTGGGCGACCTGGCCGGTGTCGCGGACCACTTGACCGCTCGCCGGGCATTCCTCGGACCAGCGCGGGAAGTTCTCGCCGGCGAGGTCGGCCATCCGCACGGAGGTCCGGCCGGCCAGCGGATGGTCGCGGCGCAGGACGACGACCTCGCGCTCGGTGAGCAGCTCCTCGGTGGCGAAGCCCGTCGGGTCGTCGTGGGGGATGCGCAGCATGGCGAGGTCGGCGTGGCCGTCGCGAAGCAGGCCCTCCTGCTCGCCGATGCCGCAGATCATCACCTCGACCTCCATGGCGTCCGGGTGCTCGGCGTAGCGGGCCAGGACCCGTTCGAGCAGGCCGGCGTCCCCGCCGGGCTTCATGACCACGACGAGCCGCGGGTCGGCGCGCCCGGCGCGGCGGGCCCGCAGCTCGGCCGACCGCAGCGCGGTGAGCGCCTTGCGGCCCTCCGACAGCAGCACCTCGCCGGCGGCGGTGAGCACGATTCGCCGGTTGGCACGGTCGAGCAGCGTGACGCCGAGCCGGCGCTCGAGCCGCTGGATCGCCCGGGACAGCGGCGGCTGCGCGATGCCGAGCCGCTCGGCCGCGCGGCCGAAGTGGAGTTCCTCGGCGACCGCGACGAAGTAGGCCAGCTCGCGGGATTCCATACCGCCAGGGTATCGGCCGGCGAACCCATCGGGCTCGGCGATTTTCGCGCCGCTGCCGGCACCCGGCCCCGCGTGACCAGCCTTTGCAACCACGCTGCAATCCGGTCGCTCATCCTGCCCCGGTGACGACACCACCGGGCTCGCAGCCGTGGCCACCACCGTCCTGGCAACAACCGCCGGTCCCGCCGCCCTGGCACCCGCCGCCGAGGCGCAACATCGGGCGGGCGGTGGCGATCGTCGTGATCACGCTGCTGGTGCTCGCCGGCGCCGGGATCGGGATCTACCTGTTGACCAAGGACCGTGGGTCCGCGCCGGCCGCCGCGGACGAGAGCACCACCAGCACCGCGCCCGAGACGGCCGAGACGACCGGGTCGACCGAGCCGGCCGCGGCACCGGAGCCGGGCGTCTGTGTGGAGGACAGATCCCGGTCGGCGAACGACGCGGAGATCCGGTCCGTGCCCTGCGACGCGCCGGAGGCGGTCTACAAGGTGGCCACGACCTTGCCGGAGGTCGACGCCGACTGCCCGGGCTCCGACTACACCCTGTACTACGAGGAAGGCGCGGGCGGCTTCACGATGTGCCTGATGCTCAACGCCAAGGAGGGCGACTGCTTCATCAACCTCGACGACATCAACGCCAACGTGACCCGCGGGGACTGCGCCCAGGGTGAGTTCAAGGTGATCAAGGTGGTCGAGGGTGAGGCGAGCGAGTCGGCCTGCCCGGTCGAGGACACCGTCGTCCCGCAGGTCTACCCGGAGCCGCCGCCCAGCACGGTCTGCCTCGAGGCGTTGTGACCGCGATACCGCCAAGGTATCGGTGGCCACCCAAACGGTCTTGGCTCTTCTCGCCGGTCGCTGGTGTCGTTGGGGCATGGCAGATGGAACGAAGGTCGCGTTGGTGACCGGGGCTAACAAGGGAATCGGGTATGCGATCGCGCGTGGGCTGGCGGCGCGCGGGGTCGAGGTTCTGCTGGGCGCGCGGGACGCCGCCCGGCGGTCGGCGGCCGTGGACCGGCTGGCGGCCGAGGGCGTCGCCGTGCACGGGGTGGGGCTGGACGTCACCGACCCGTCGACGATCGCCGAGGTGGCGGCCTTCGTCGGCGATCGGCACGGCCGGCTGGACATCCTGGTGAACAACGCCGGCATCACCGGTGACGAGACGCAGACGGCCGGCGCGGGCGGGCTCGCGGAGGTGCGGCGGGTCTTCGACGTCAACGTGTTCGGGGTGATGGCCGTGACGGAGGCGATGCTGCCGCTGTTGCTGCGGTCGGCCGGGGCGCGGATCGTGAACGTGTCGAGCAGCGTGGGATCGCTTTCGGACATGACCGCGCCGGACGGCGGGTACCTGGCTGAGATGCCGGCGATGCTGGGCTATCCGGTGTCGAAGACCGCGCTGGGCGCGGTGACCGCGCAGTACGCGAAGCACGTGCGCAAGGACGGCATCCTGGTGAACGCCGTGTGCCCGGGCTACACGGCCACGGACCTGAACGGCTTCGCGGGCGACCGAACTCCCGAACAGGGCGCCGCCATCGCGATCGAGATGGCCCTGTTGCCCGAAGACGGCCCGACAGCAGGCTTCTTCGACGACGCCGGCCGGGTCGCCTGGTAGCCGTCGGCGGGCGATCAGATCCTCAGCCAGACCGTCGTGTCCGGCGGCAGGGTCTGCTCGACCGGCCGGCTCGCCAGCAGAACCTCCCGGTGCGCGGGCAGCTCGACCGGCGCCGCGGAGAGGTTCACCACGCAGGCGAACGTCTCCGAGCGGGTGAACGCGAGCACCCCGGCGGACTGACCGGACAGCCAGCCGAGTGTGCCGTCACCCAGCGCGGGATCGTCGGCGCGCAGCCGCAGCGCACGTCGGTACAGCTCGAGCATCGAGTCGGGGTCGTCGGTCTGGGCCGCCACCGTGACCGACGACCACGACGGCGGCTGTGGCAGCCACGGCGCGGTGCCCGCGGCGTTGAACCCGAACGGCGGCGCGTCCCCCGACCACGGCAGCGGCACCCGGCAGCCGTCCCGACCGATGTCCGCGCCGGCGGTCCGCTCGAACACCGGGTCCTGCCGCAGCGAGTCCGGCAGATCCTCCACTTCGGACAGACCGAGCTCCTCGCCCTGGTAGATGTAGACGGCGCCGGGCAGCGCCAGGGTGAGCAGCGCCGCCGCACGGGCGCGCCGCAGGCCGAGCTCGCGGTCGGTCGGCGCCAGATGCTGGCGGTCGGCGAAGGAGAACGACGTGTCCGCGCGGCCGTAGCGGGTCACGTGCCGGGTGACGTCGTGGTTGGACAGCACCCAGGTCGCCGGCGCGTCGACCGGCGCGTGCGCGGCCAGCGTGGCGTCCACGACCGCGCGCAGCCGCGACGCGTCCCACGGGCAGGACAGGAAGTCGAAGTTGAACGCCGAGTGCAGCTCGTCCGGGCGCAGGTACATCGCGAACCGCTCGGGGTCGGGCAACCACATCTCGCCGACGAACACCCGCTGATCCGGGTAGCCGTCCGCGATCCGCCGCCAGGTCCGGTAGATCTCGTGCACGCCGTCGAGGTCGGAGTAGGGCAGCGGGCCGTCCCCGGCGTCGGGCAGGTCGTCGGCCTTCACCAGCCCGTCGGCGACGTCGATGCGGAACCCGTCGACGCCGCGGTTGAACCAGAACCGCAGGATGTCCTCGAACTCCTCGGCCACCTCGGGGTTGGTCCAGTTCAGATCCGGCTGCCGGGACGAGTACAGGTGCAGGAACCACTCTCCGGGCGAGCCGTCCGGCTCGGTGACCCGTGTCCAGGCCGGACCGCCGAAGCGGGACTGCCAGTTGTTCGGTGGCAGCTCGCCGCCGTCGCCCCGACCGCGGCGGAACCAGAACCGTTCCCGCTCGGGTGAACCCGGGCCGGCGGCGAGCGCGGCGGCGAACCACGGATGCGAGTCCGAGCAGTGGTTCGGGACGATGTCGATGATGATCTTGATGCCGAGCGTGTGCGCCTCCTCGATCAGCTTCTCCGCCTCGGCGAGCGACCCGAACACCGGCTCGATGTCGCGGTAGTCGGCCACGTCGTAGCCGCCGTCGTCCATCGGGGACGGATACCAGGGGTTGAACCAGATCGCGTCGATGCCCAGGTCGGCCAGGTAGGGCAGCCGCGAGCGCACGCCGGCGAGGTCGCCGGTGCCGTCGCCGTCGCCGTCCGCGAAGCTGCGGACGTACACCTGGTAGATCGCCGCGCCGCGCCACCAGCTCTGCCGAGTCGTCGAGTCGGTCGTCGAGTCGGTCACCGAATCACCCCTTGAGACTGCCGGCGGTCAGGCCGGCGAGGATCTGACGTTGGAAGATCAGGAAGGCCACCACCATCGGGACGCTCGCGAGCACGAGCCCGGCGAGCATCAGGTTGATCGGGGTGTCCGGCTCGAACCGCTGCAGCGCCACGGAAAGCGTCTGGACGCCGGGGTCCTGCAGGACCAGCAGCGGCCAGATGAAGTCCTTCCAGGCGGCCACGATCGCGAAGATCGACACCACCGCGAGGATCGGCCGGGACAGCGGCAGCACGATCCGCACGAGCGTCGTGACACTGCCCGCGCCGTCGATGCGTGCGGCGTCCAGCAGCTCGGTGGGGATCTGGTCGAAGAACCGCTTCAGCAGGTAGAGGTTGAACGCGTTCGCCGCGGCCGGCAGCCAGATCGCGGCGGGCTCGTTGATCAGGTTGACCCCGACGAGCGGCACGTCGGTGATCGTCAGGTACGTGGGCACGAGCAGCGCGGAGGCCGGCAGCATGAGCGTGGCCAACATCAGTCCGAGGACCCAGTTGCCGAGCACCGGCCGCAGCTTCGACAACGCGTAGGCGGCCGGCACGATGACCGCGAGCTGCAGCAGCCAGGCGCCCGCGGCCACGACGACCGTGTTGGTGAAGTAACCGGCGAGGTCCATGAAGGTCCACGCCTCGACGTAGGAGTCCACGTTGAACCGCTCGGGCAGGATCGTCGGCGGGGTGCGGGCGAGCTCGGGCGCGGTCTTCATGGCGCCGAGCAGCATCCACACCAGCGGCACCACGAACGCGAGCGTGAACAGGGCGAACACTCCCGCGAACACCAGCCAGTAGCCGAGCTTGCCGTGCGGCCGCTCGAGAGTCCACGGCGAAAGCAGCGTCCTTTCCGCCTCCCCGCGCTTCTTACGATTGGTCGCGTTCTCGTGAACCGTCGCCTCGGGCACGTGGGTCAGCCCCCGCTCTTGGTGAGCTTCAGGTAGAGCGCCGAGAAGCCGCCGAGGAAGACGAACAGCAGCAGGCTCATCGCGCTGGCCGTGCCGAAGTCGTTGTAGGTGAACGCGTAGCGGTACAGCAGCAGGAGCACGGTGACCGTCGAGTCCTCCGGCCCGCCGCCGGTCATCACGTACGGCTCGGTGAACACCTGCATGGTGGCGACGATCTGCATCAGCAGCATGACGAGTAGGACGAATCGGGTCTGCGGGATCGTCACGTGCCGCAGCCGCTGCCAGAGGTTCGCGCCGTCCAGCTCGGCCGCCTCGTACAGCTCGCCGGGGATCGTCGCCAGCGCGGCCAGGTAGATCAGCGTGGCCGAGCCCATGGCCGCCCAGGTGGCGACGAGCACCAGCGACAGCATCGAGGTGTCGGTGGAGTCGAGCCAGGCGAGGTCAGGCAGGCCGACCGCCCGCAGCATGCTGTTGAACAGGCCCGGACCCGGGTCGTAGAACCACTTCCAGAGGATCGCGACGACCACCGGCGGCAGCATGACCGGCAGGTAGACGACCATCCGGAAGTACGCCTTGGCGTGCCGCAGCTCGTTGAGCACGATCGCCACGGCGAACGGGATCGCGAAGCCGACGACCAGCGCGAGCCCGGTGAACAGCAACGTGTTGCGCCAGGCCACGCCGAACAGCGGGTCCGCGAACAGGGTGGCGAAGTTCTGCCAGCCGACCCATTCCGGGGCGGTGACGAAGTTGACCTGCTGGAAGCTCAGCAGGATGCCGCGGATGATCGGGTACCAGGAGAACAGTGCGAAACACACCAGTGCCGCGCAGAGGAACCCGTACGCGGTGAGGTTGTCGGCGATCCGGCGGCGGAGCCGGCCGGTGGCCGGCCCGGTGCGTGCGTCGTCCACTTCGGACGGCGCACGCACGCGGATCGTGGTGGTCGACATTCGCTACTCGACCTGTGCGAGGGCCGAGTTGACCTTGTCCTCGGCGTCGGCGAGCAGCTTGTCGATGTCGGCGTCCCGGTCCGTCAGCACGCCCTGCATCACGTTGTCCAGCGCGGCGTAGACCTGCTGGGCGTTGGGTGGCTCGATCTTCTGGTCGAGGTCGGCCAGACCGTCCACGAAGGACTGGTAGTTCTCGACCGGGACTGTCGCGTACTTCTCCTTCAGCGACTCCTGCTGGTCGCGCACCGCGCCGGTCCAGATGTCGGCCGCGGGAGAGGCGGGCAGGCCGATCGGCTGGTCGTTGTCGGCGTAGCGCTCGAGGTTCGAGTCCATCCGGTCCGGGTTGAGGTACTTCCACTGGATCCACCGCAGGCCGGCCTCGATCTTCTCGGGCGTGGCGCGCGGGTTGACCATGTAGCCCTCGCCGCCGATCAGCGTGCCGTTGCCTTCCGGCAGCGGGGCGAGGCCGTAGTCGGCGTAGTCGCCCTTGAACTGGTTGACCAGCACGGGGATGTTGTCCGGCGCGGCGAGGTACATGCCCAGCTGGCCGGCGCCCATCATCCGCTGCACGTCCTCGATCACCAGCAGCTGCTTCTGCCCCATGGTGTTGTCCGCCCAGCGCATCGCGTGCAGCGCCTCGGCGATCGCGCGGCCCTTGTCGTTGTTGAAGTCGGCGACCCAGGAGTCGCCGTCCTTCTTCGCGATGTCCCCGCCCATCGAGTACATCCAGGTGGTGAAGTGCCAGCCGCCCTGGTTGTTCTTGCTGTACTCGGCGAAGCCGACGGTGTTCTTGCCGAGCGCGGTGATCTTCCTGGCGGCCTCGCGCACCTCTTCCCAGGTGGTCGGTGGCTGGTCGGGGTCGAGGCCGGCCTTGGTGAACAGCTCGCGGTTGTAGAGCAGGCCCATCGAGTAGTTGGCGGTCGGCAGGCCGTAGACGCGGCCGTCGTCGCCGGTGAAGATCTCCTTGAGCTGCGGCTGGAGGTCCTCGACGAACGGGACGTCCTCGAGGTGGTCGGTGAGGTCCGCGGCCTGCCGGCGGGCGATGAGGTTCGCGGGGTCGGTCAGGTAGACGTAGAAGACGTCCTCGAGCTGGCCGCCGGCGAGCTTGGAGGCGAACGTCTTCGGGTCCATGAAGCCCTCGCGGGGCTGGATGTCGATGTCGGGGTGGGCCTTCTCGAAGGCGGCGACGTCCTCGTCGAAGATCTTGCGTTCGAAGGGCTGGGTCTTCGGGGGCTGGCCGTTGACCGTGATGGCCACCTTGCCGCCCTCCCCGCCCGCGTCGTCGGAGTCGCCGCAGGCCGTGACGGCCAGGCCGAGGCCGGCCGCCAGCACCAGGGCCAGGGTTCTGCGCTGGATGGGTGTGCTCATCGTCGATTAACCCTTGCGTGGGGGACCGGATGAAAATCTGTGACCCACACCATAAGACTTTCGACGATCAGCAGCAATACGCCGACAGAGTTCTGAAAAATGACGACTCCGGACTGGCATGGAGCTGCGGCCGGGTTGTCAACGGGCGTTTCGGACACGCGAGAACGCCCCGGCGGCAGCCGCCGGGGCGTTCTCGCGGTCGGGCCGTCAGGTCAGGCTGTGCCGCCGAGTCGGGGCCGGGGCGGCGGAGGCGCGGACCACCAGCTCCGGCTCGAAGAGCAGCTCCTCCATCGAGACCTCGTTGCCGGCGATCTGGTGGACGAGCAGCTCCACCGCCGCCCGGCCCATCGCCTCGATCGGCTGGCGCACCGTGGTCAGCGGCGGATCGGTGCAGGTCATGAGCGCCGAGTCGTCGTAGCCGATGACCGAGACGTCCTCGGGCGTGCGCAGGCCCATGCGGCGGACCGCGCGCACCACGCCGAGCGCGAGCGGGTCGCTCGCGCAGATCAGGCCGGTCACGCCGTTCTGCACGAGCCGCGTGCCGACGGCCTGGCCGCCCTCGACGGAGAACATCGTGTGGCCGACGTTGTGCTCGTCGACGGGCAGCTCGATGCGCTCGGCGCACGCGCGGAACGCCGTCAGCTTGCGCTGGGACGGAATGTGGTCGCGCGGCCCGAGCACGATGCCGATCCGCGTGTGGCCGAGCGCGACGAGGTGGCCGAACGCCTGCTCGACGGCGACCGCGTCGTCGCAGGACACCACCGGGTACTCGAGGTCGATCGAGGCGTTGACCAGCACGACCGGGAGCTTGCGCCGGACGAGCTCGTAGTGGTGCTCGTGTGGCGCGTCGGCCTCCGCGTGGCTGCCGCCGGCGAACACGACGCCGGAGACCTGCTGGGCGAGCAGCAGCTCGACGTAGTCCGGCTCGGAGACGCCGCCGGTGCACGTGCAGAGCACCGGGGTGAAGCCCTGCTGGGCCAGCGCGCTGCCGACCACGTCGGCGAGCGCGGGGAAGATCGGGTTCTGCAGCTCGGGCAGCACCAGGCCGACGAGCCGGGCGCGCTCGCCGCGCAGCTGTGTCGGGCGTTCGTAGCCGAGCACGTCCAGGGCGGTGAGCACGGCCTGGCGGGTCGCCTCGGAGACGCCGGGCTTGCCGTTGAGCACCCGGCTCACGGTCGCCTCGCTGACCCCGACCTTCTGAGCTACCTCGGACAGCCTTCGTTGCGCCATGGCCGCAACTCTACGACTGTTCGTGCAAGTTCTTGCGCTGACTTGCGGTCAACCACTCCGCGTGGTCGAGCACGTACCGCACCTCGCCGTGCTCGGAGCCCTCGATCGGCGCGAACGGCGGGAAGTAGGTGTATTCGTAGCGCATGCCGACCTTCTCCATGACCCGCCGCGACTGGCCGTTGACCGCCATGGTCTCGGCGAAGATCCGCCGCAGGCCGCGGTCGGTGAACCCGTAGTCGATCAGTGCGCGCGAGCCCTCGACGGCGTATCCCTTGCCCCAGGCCGGTTTCCGCAGCCGGTAGCCGAGCTCGGCCTCGTCCTTCGAGCCGTCGAACTCGGGCAGCAGCATGCACCAGCCGATGAACTCGCCGTCGGCCTTGGTGTGCGTGGCGAACGCCCCGAAGCCCGGGTAGCGGGTGTAGTCGCGGATCATGGCGGGCAGCACGGCGGTCTCGACGCGGATGCGCGGGGTGGTCCTGCCGCCGGTGAGGTGGCGCATGACCTCGGGGTCGCTGTCGAGCTCGACGAGGAGCTCGGGATCGCTTCTGGTGAACCGGCGTAGCACGAGGCGGTCGGTCTCCATGAAGATGTCCATGCCCGGATCTTGGCAGTGCGGGGAGAGTGCTGTGGACCGAATTTCCGAGGACCCGGACGTGCGGCTGGTGCTGGACTCCTACGCGGCGTTCGCCCGCGGCGACATCGAGGCGGCCGTCGCCCCGCTGCACCCGGACGTCGAGTGGCTCGAGCCGGCGGAGTTCCCGCGGGGCGGCCTGCACCGCGGCCCGGCGGCCGTGGCGGAGTACCTGCGCGCCTCCCGCGCGGCGTGGTCGCGCCTGGAGTCGTCCCCGACGGCGTATCGCAGCGGCGCGGACATCGTCGTGCTGCACCACGTGGCGGGCGAGCTGACCGACGGCACCCCGCACTCGGCGACGGTGGTGGACGTCTTCAGCGTGGTCGACGGCGTCGTCGTTCGCATGCACGCGTATGCCGACCCCGCAGAGGTTCCCTGACCGACCCCCGCATCGAACACTCGAGCCCATGGCATGGGGACCTGCGGCGCCTGAGGTACCAACGGAACGGCCACCGACGCGGACGAGGAGCGGATGCGGGCCCTGTACCAGGAGCTGGTGAACACGGCGCGGAAGGACCTCGGCATCGAGGACTTCCAACTACACCGCGAGGCTGTGCGCTGACGGTGGTACCGCACCGGCGACCGTCGGGCTATGTTCGAAGGTCGTGACTGGGAGCCCTGCCTACGTCCTGTCTCGCACCTCCGAGGAGTACCGGCGGCTGCGGCTGCAGGCCGGTATCTGGGAGGCGGCCACCCTGCGACTGCTCGACCAGGTCGACGTCGGCGCTGGTCAGCGCTGCCTCGACGTCGGCTGCGGGCCCGGTGAGGTGATGCGCCTGCTCGCCGAGCGGGTCGGCCCCACCGGGGCGATCACCGGGGTCGACATCGACGGGGCGATCGGGCGGGAGGCGCTCGAGGTCCTGCGCGCCACGGTCGACACGCCGGTCGAGTTCGTCGAGGGGAACGTGCACGAGCTCGACCTGCCCGAGTTCGATGTCGTCTACGTGCGGCTCGTGCTCATGCACCTGGCTGACCCCGTGTCGCTGCTGCGCCGGCTGTGGGAGTGGGTCGCGCCCGGCGGCGTGCTCGTCGTGCAGGACTACGACACCGCCGGCATGGACACCTGGCCCCGGCTGCCCCTCTGGGACGAGTTCGGCCGGGTCATGGACGGTGTCTTCGAGCAGTCCGGCGGCGACCCGCGCTGCGGGCTGCACCTGCCGCAGCACTTCGTCGACGCCGGCATCGGCTCGCCGGACGGTACCGACGTCGGCGGCATGCTCGCGCCCATCGCGGACACCGGCGGCTTCTGCCAGCGGTCGTACTCCAGCGCACTGCCCGCCGCGCTCCGGCTCGGCATCACCACCAAGCGCAAGGCCGACCGCTTCCTCGCCGAGGTCACCAAGGCCGAGGCAGACCGCGCCAACTACGTCCGGCTGCCGTCGATGGTCGGTGTGTACAAGCGCAAGGCCGAATGAGCCGGTGTGTCGCCCTATGGTTCGGGTTCGGCGGGTGGCAGCATGATCCCGTCCCCGAGCCGGAGGGCGGTGCCGAGGTGGCGGATCGCGAGCTGGTACTCCCGGCCACGGTGCTGACCTCGCACCTCGAGTCCTGTGCCGCCGAGCTCGCCGCCGACTCCTCGCCGCCGGATGACCTGGCCGAGGTCGTCGGTCGGCTCGTGTCCGGCCAGCGGCACATCGCCGCCGCCCTCGACCGGCTCGCCGGCCAGCTCGACGCCGCGCCGGTGGCCGACCGGGCCGCGCTGGCCGAGATTCTGCGGGCCGCCGCGCGGGCTTCCGGGCACGCCGCGGACGCCCTCGCCGAGGGTGAACGTATGTTCGAATAATGCACCCGTTTGGCGCTGTGACCTGGCCTCCGTCGGCGATAGCCTGCATGTGTCGTCGAGCGGGGGAGGACCGCATGCGCAGCGTCTGGAACGGCACGATCAGGATCGGCGCGGCCGCGATCCCGGTGCGGGCCTACGGCGCCACCGAGGAACACGCCACGGGTCTGCACCAGGTGCACGTGATCGACGGGGGCCGGGTGCGACATCGAAAGGTCTGCGAGGTCGACGGCAAGACCGTGGACGGCGACGAGATGGCGCGCGGCTACGTCATGCCGGGCGGCGAGACCGTCGTGCTCACCGACGAGGACTTCGCGAAGCTGCCGCTGCCGACCTCGCGGGCGATCGACGTGCAGGCGTTCGCGCCGCTGGAGGAGATCGACCCGATCTACTTCGCGCGCAGCTACCACCTGGAGCCGGAGCCGGCGGGGACGAAGTCGTACGTGCTGTTCACCGAGGCGCTGCAGCGGTCCGGCCGCGTGGCGGTCGTGAAGGTCGCGTTGCGCGGGCGGGAGTCGCTGGGCGTGCTGCGGATCCGGCAGCAGGTGATCGTTCTCGAGACGATGCTGTGGCCGGACGAGATCCGCACGCCGGACTTCCCGTTCCAGCACCAGGACGTGACGATCTCGCCGTCGGAGCTGCGCGAGGCGACGCAGCTGATCGACGCCCTGAGCGAGAAGTTCACGCCGAGCCGCTACAAGGACCACTACCGCGAGGCGCTGCAGGCGTTGGTGCAGGCCAAGATCGAGGGCAACGAGCTGGTCCAGCCGGCGACCGTGGCGCAACAGCTCGGTGCGGCGGACCTGCTGACCGCCCTGCGCGCCAACCTGGTGGACAAGCAGAGCCGCGACTCGGGTGGCCCGGTCGCATCGGCCCTCGCCGCGGAGGAACGCGCGGCGGAGGAGAGCGCGGCGGCTCGGGAAGCGGCGGAACGCGCCCACACGCCGACGACTCCGTGACGCGGCGGGCGGAGGCGCGCCGTCCGCGCGCCTCCGGCCCCGCTTTCCAGTCCAGACAGAGGGGCTGACGGTTCCGGGCAGTCACGGGGTTCTGTCCACAGCCTCCGTGGCTAGCCGTTGGCGTGGAGGACTCCCTCCGCTGCGTCGAGAAGTTCTTGGTCTAGTGGGAAGTAGCCGTGGAACGGGTTGGTGCGTGTTCGTGTGGCGGTGACCTCGACAGCCCTCGTCAGGCCCCAGTTGGGGAACCGGCCTTGCAGGACGCCTTCGTAGGAGTCCGGTTCTGGCTCCGGGATCTGGTGGATCTCGCTTCGGCCGAGGCTGCCGGCGACGAAGACGTAGTCGTCCGCGAGAGAGCCGACGATGGCGCCCGCGCCGTACCAGTCCTGAGGGCCGGTCGACTTGTGTCGCAGGTGGACGTTGTGTGCGAACACCAGAGTCGGGCCTCGTCGTGCTTCGATTTCGCGGATCTCGAACAGGTTCTGGGCCATGAGCACGTCCCGGGAGGCGAGCAGGCGGCTGATCCGTGCGCTCCGATCGAGGGGTTCCGCCGCCTGGTTGTGGTAGCGGAGTAGCCCGATTCCGGCGGTGAGGTGCGTCCGGGCCCTGAGCCACCGGGCACGTGACGTCGCCGCGATCAGCTCCGGCGCCCGGGCGTAGAGCGCGGCGACCAGGTCGTCGGCGATCACGCGCAGCCGCTCGGCCTCGGGCGTGGCGCCGGGGGACTGGGCCGGGTCCAGGATCGCTTCCGTGCGGCTCCATCGTTCGTCGTCGCCGGTGATGCTCGCGATGTCGATTTCGATGTCGCCGTCCAGCTGTAGGTAGTCGCGGACGTGTTCGAGGTAGCCGCGCGGGCTGGGCGCGTTGGTGTTCTCGGTCGGCGCGTCGCAGCCGTGGAACGCCAGCCTCTCCGACGGCGGACGGGTCTCGTTGTACTCACGCATCCAGCTGACGAGCTGCCGGTTGGGTTCCAGCGCGCTGAGGTCGTGGGTGAAGCCTTCGTTCATCGCCGCGTCGAGGTTTCCGGTGCCCTGCTGGACGAAGTCGTTCACGACGAGCGCTGCCACGCGGTCGGTCTCCAGGGCGATCGACCGGAACCCGTGGTCGACCAGCTGGGCGAACAGCTCGTTGCGGAGTCGCGAGAACACCGGCTCGCGGTGTGTCGGCTCGCCGAGTCCCAGCAGCGCGCATGACGGGGTGAGGAAGTCTCGGATGTCCATGAGCCTCAAGCGTATCGTTGAAAACTCGATTGAGACTTTTGTCAGCGTTGACCGGGAAATGATGGGTAAAGTCTCAAACCGGTGACAACCCTCCGGTCGGCCGACCTCGCACGCGAGCACGGTATCTCGCCTCAGGCGGTGCGCAACTACGAGCGGGACGGCTTTCTCCCGCCCGCCGAGCGCACGCGCAGCGGCTACCGGATCTACACCGAGACGCACGCGGCGGCGTTGCGTGCCTACCTCGCGCTCGTCGCGGCCTACGGGTACTCGGCCGCCGGCCGGATCATGACGGCTCTGCACCGGGACGCGCTCGCCGACGCGCTGACGGCCATCGATCGCGGCCACGGCCAGGTGCTCCGCGACCGCGTAACGCTTGACCTGGTGCGGAAAGCGGTGAACCACCTGACCGCCGAGGCACCCGCGGACCGCGCGAGCGACCTCCGGACCATCGGCGAGCTCGCGCGCCACCTCGGCGTCACCGCGGCGACGTTGCGCAACTGGGAGAGCGCCGGCATCGTCGTCCCCACCCGGGATCCGGCCACCGGGTACCGCGTCTACCGCGCGAGCGACATCCGCGACGCCGAACTGGCCCACCTGCTCCGGCGCGGCGGATATCCGCTCGAGCACATCGCCACCGTCGTCGAGCAGATCCGGACGGCGGGCGGCACCGACGCACTGAACCACGCCCTGGACGACTGGCAGCACAAGCTCACCGCGCAAGGACTGGCGATGCTCACCGCGGCGACCCGGCTGAGCCGCTACCTCGACACCTGGTCAGGGAGGCCGTGCTAGTCCTCGTCCTCGCCCAGCATGCCCTCTCTCAGTTGTTCCAGCGTTCGTGCCAGGAGGCGCGACACGTGCATCTGCGAGATGCCGATTCGGTCCGCGATCTGCGTCTGCGTCATGTGCCGGAAGAACCGCAACGTCAAAATGGTCCGCTCCCGCTCCGGCAGGCGCTCGATCAACGGCCGCAGTGACTCGTAGTCCTCCACGCCGGTCAGCGCCGTGTCCGTCTCGCCAAGGGTTTCGCCCAGGGAGTCCGAGTCCGAGTCCGGGGAGAGGGCCTCGTCGAGGGACATCGAGTGGTAGGCGTTGCCCGCCTCGAGGCCCTCGTACACCTGCTCCTGGCTCAGGTCCAGGTGCTTGGCGAGCTCGGACGGCGTCGGGGCGCGGCCGAGCCGTTGCGACAGCTCCGCGCTGGCCGCGTTGATCGCCAGGTTCAGCTCCTTGAGCCGCCGCGGCACGTGCATCGACCAGCTGGCGTCGCGGAAATGCCGGCGCACCTCGCCCATCACGGTCGGCACCGCGAACGACAGGAAGTCCGTGCCGCGATCCGGCTGGAAGCGGTCGACGGCGTTGATCAGACCCAGCGTCGCGACCTGCACCAGGTCCTCGCGCGGCACCCCGCGGTTGGAGAAGCGCGCCGCGATGTGCTCGGCCAGCGGCAGGTGACCCGTCACCAGCTTGTTGCGCAGGTCCGCCCGAGCCGGGGCGGCCTCGTCGAGCGCCGCCATCTCCTCGAAGAGCGGCGCCAGATGTTCGTAGCCGGTGTCCGGGTTCTCCCGGCCCTTCGCCTGCGAACTCTGTGTCTTCGTCACGCCGTACCGTCCGCTCGGCGCTTCGCCAGTTCGATGTGGACCAGGTGCTGCCCGCCGTTCCGCTCCACCCAGCAGTTCGTGTTGTCGGCGAGCGTGGTCAGCACCCGCCAGCCGAACGAGTCGCTGCTGGGCTTCGCGTCGCTGGTGGAGCGGACGCTCACCACGAAGCGGATCTCGTCCTTGCTCACCGCGAACGCGCAGCGCAACGTGGCGTCCGGCGCGGCGCGGGTGATGAGGGTCGAGCAGGCCTCGTCGACGGCCAGCTTCAGGTCGGCGATCGCGTCCAGGTCGAAGTCAGCGCGCATGGCGATGCTCGACGTCAGCGACCGGATGATGGGCAGGTTGGTGAGCTCGGCGCCCAGGCGCAGCTCGATCTCGTCGGGGTTTCCGTCCCCATCTCCCACGCTCATGCTGCTCCTCTACCCAGGATCTCGACTTCGAAAACGTCCCCGTGACCGGCGACATTACCGTGACGCGCGCCACCGGCGTCCGGGGTTGCCCGGCAAGCGCCCGGCGCGGCCCCTACCGTGGAAGCCGCACGCCGTCGAAGGAAGGAGCCAACATGTTGGCGGTTACGGAAGCGGCAGCCGAGGCGATCACGGCGCTGGCCGCACAGGGTGGAGTCGAAGACCAGGGAGGGCTGCGGTTCGCGATGCGAACCGAGTCGGACTCGGAGGCAGCACTGGCGCTCACCGTGGCGGCCGCGCCGTCCGAGGGCGACCAGGTGGTCAAGGCGGAGACCGGGGCGAACGTGTTCCTGGAGGAGCAGGCGGCCGACTATCTGGCCGACAAGGTGCTCGACGTGCAGCAGGACGACGAGGGACAACTGAACTTCGCGGTGCTCGAACGAGCGTCCTGATGCCGAACACGCGAACGCCGGTGCCGACCAGCGGCACCGGCGTTCGTGTGTCCTGAGTGGACTCAGTGGCCCAAGGCCTTCTGCAGCTCCTTCTTCGTCATCTGCGACCGGCCGCGAATGTTCTTCTTGCGGGCCTCGTTGTAGAGCTGGTCGCGGGTCGGGCCGTTCGGCCCCATCCGGTTCCCGGACCGCTTCCCACCCCGGTGCTGCGGCGACACGTCGTTGGTCGACGTCTTGCTCGCCGTCCGCGACTCACCGGACTGGGCCCGGTTCTTGTTCACGGTCCGCGACGCGATCTCCTTGGCCCGACGGGTGCTCGCGCCACGGTCCTCGGCACTGTCCTTGATGTGTTCGTACTGACGTTCGCGCTTGTTGCTCCACGCCTGCGGCATCGCACACTCCCTTCGTAGGCTCTAACCAGGGGGTACCCCGCCGCGCTGGAACCATGCTCACGCGTTCGCCGGGACCTTGTCCTCCTTGTCCTCCCGCACGGGCTCGTCGTCGGCCCGGTCGTCGTCGAGCAGCGGCACGTCGGCCGAGGACCGCAGCGCCTCGTCGTCGAGGATGCCGGCGCCGCGGGCGACCAGGATCGGCACGGCGATCTGGCCGGCGACGTTGGTGGCGGTGCGCATCATGTCCAGGATCGGGTTGATGGCGAACACGATCGCGACACCCGTGGCGATGACCTCGGCCGGCAGGTTCACCGCGGCCAGCGTCAGCGTCAGCATCGTGAACCAGCCGGTGGTGCCCGCGGTCGCGAGCGAGCCGAACACGGCCACCAGCACGATCAGCAGGTAGTCGCCGAAGCCCAGCGAGAGGCCGAACATGTTGGCGATGAAGATGGTCGTGATGCTCGGGAACAGCGCGGCGCAACCGTCCATCTTGGTCGTCGTGCCCAGCGGCACGGCGAAGCTCGCGTAGCCGCGCGGCACGCCGAGGTTCACCGCGGCCTGGCGGGACAGCGGCAGCGTCGCGCCCGAGGACTGCGACACGAACGCGAACTGCAGCGCGGTCCAGGACTTGCGGTAGAACGCCAGTGGGTTGATCTTGCCGACGAAGCGCAGCAGGAGCGGGTAGACGCCGAACAGCACCAGCGCGCAACCCAGGTAGACCGCGATGATCAGCGAGAGCAGCGGCGTGAAGAACTCGTTGCCGTAGGTGGCGAACGCGTTGCCCAGCAGGCCGAGCACGCCGAGCGGGGCGAGCCAGATGATCCAGCCGAGCACCTTCTGGATGATGTCGAACGCGGCCCGGTTGAAGTTCACGAACGGTTCGGCGCGCTCGCCGAGCACGTAGGCGGCGCCGCCGACGAGCAGCGCGATGAACACGACCTGGAGCACCTGTGCCTCGGCGAACGCGGTGAACACGTTGGTGGGCACGATCGACTGGATGAACGCCCACCAGTCGCCCTCCGTGCGCCCGGCGATGTCGGCCACCGCGTCTTCGGACGGCTGCACCGAGACGCCGGCGCCGAGGTTGCCGAGCCCGCCGATGGCGAGGCCGATGAGCACCGCGATCAGCGAAGTGATCCCGAACCACATGAGCGTCCTGCCGCCGAGCTGCGCGGCCGTACGCGGGCCGCCGAGCCGGCGCAGGCTGGTGATGCCGACGACGATCGCGGTGAACACCAGCGGGATGACGGTGAACTGCACGAGGCTGACGAAGATCTCGCCGATCCGGGCCAGCGTGGTGGCGAGCCAGGAGACCTCGGCCTGCTTGGCGATGAAGCCTAGTAACGCGCCGAGCACCAGCCCGGCGAGCACGGCGAGGCCGAAGACGGTGTTGCGGCGGGATCGTGGCCGCCGCGTTTCGGTGGTGGACATGGCAAACTCCCCGGCGCTTCAGTGACGGGGCGGCCCGATCAGGCCCCCAACCGCCATCCAACCGGATGCTGCGTGAATATCTTCCGCCGAGCGAGTGAATCCGGTCGACTTCCCACAATGTGGACGCAGGCTGCTGACCTGGGGATCTGCTGCGTTGACCTCGGGTTAGCTGGAGGTTCTAGCGTTGCTGGCATGACTTCGCGGACTGTCGTGGTGACCGGGGCGACCGGCAACGTGGGTAGTGAGCTGGTACGGCTGCTGGCCGGCCGGGCCGATCTCGACGTGCGGGCGGTGACCCGAGACCCCGCCGGGGCGGACCTGCCGGACGGCGTCGCGGCCGTCCGGGCCGACCTGCTCGACCCGCGCGACGCGTCCGCGCACGACGCCGCGTTCGCCGGCGCCGACGCGGTGTTCCTGGTCTGGCCGACCGCCTCGCCGGAGGGTGCCGAACTCGTGGTCGACGCGATCGCCCGGCACGCGCGCCGGGTCGTGTTCCTCTCCGCGCTGGGCGTGCCGGAGTCCGACCCCGACGGCGAGCCGCCGGCCGGCCTGTTCCACGCGACGCTGGAGTGGCTGATCCGCCGGACTGGTCCGGAGTGGACATTCCTGCGCGCGGGCGGCTTCGCGACCAACACGCTGGGCTGGGCCGAGGAGATCCGGGCCAGCGGGACCGTGCACTGGGTGTACGGCGGGGCATCGCGGTCGCTGATCCACGAGGCGGACATCGCCGCGGTCGCCGCGCGGGCGCTCACCGAGGACGGTCACGCCGGCGCGAGCTACGAGCTCACCGGCCCGTCGGTGGTGACGCAGGTCGAGCAGGTGCGGCTGATCGGCGAGGCGGTCGGCCGGGACGTGCGGTGGGTGGAGCTGTCCGAACAGGACGCCCGGGTCCGGCTGCGGGACCAGGGCTGGACGCCGGAGTTCATCGAGGGTGGGCTCGCACACTGGGCGCGGATCGTCGACGAGCCCGAGCCGGTGACCGACACCGTCGAGAAGCTCACCGGTGCGCCCGCGCGCTCGTTCGCCCAGTGGGCCAACGAGCACGCGGACGCGTTCCGCTAATGGTGCTTGACCTTCACCTTGATCAGGTCGGCGGGGATGGCCGGGGCGCCGTCGACCGGGGCCGGGTCCTCCGGGGTCGGCGCGACACCGCCCGCCGCCACCCGGTCCAGGGTGCGCAGCCCGCGGTCGCCGATGGTGCCGAAGATCGTGTAGTTCGGCCGCAGGTAGGCGGCGCCGTAGACGAGGAAGAACTGGCTGCCGTTGGTGTCCGGGCCCGCGTTGGCCATGGCGACCGTGCCGCGCGGGTAGACCTTGCGCTCTCCGCTGGGGTCGTTCGGCGCCGGCTCAAGGCCGACCGGCAGTTCGTCCTTGTACCGGTAGCCCGGCCCACCCTCGCCGGTGCCGCTCGGGTCGCCGCACTGCAGCACCTCGAGCGTCGGGTACGTGGTCAGCCGGTGGCACGTCGTGCGGTCGTAGAAGTCGTGCCGCGCGAGGTGGACGAAGCTCTGCACCGTGCAGGGCGCGAGCGCGCGGTCGAGCTTCAGGGGCAGCTGGCCCTGACTGGACTTGATGTCGACGCGCACCTTGCCACGGTCGGGCGTGTGCTGTGGATCGCGCGGCAGGGGCACCGGCCGCGCGGCCGGCTCGTCGGGCGTCTCGGTGTAGCTGCAGGGGCCGTCGGTGGTGTCGTCGGGCCGGTCCGCGGCGGCGCTCGTGGCGCTCGCGGACAGCACGGCCGACGCGAGCGCCGCGACTAACGCGGCGGTGGCGACCTTCCGGATCACAGGGATCTCCTCTCCCGGCGGGACTCTCCCGGTTGGGGGCGAGGCAGTCTAGGGCTGTTCGTGGCCCAGACACCAGACGTTGTCCTAGGCTGACCGGCCATGACGAACGACGACATCGCGCGCGGCGTCCTCGACGCCGTCTCCTACGTCGTGCTCGCCACAGCCGACGCGGACGGGGTGCCGTGGGCGTCTCCGGTGTGGTTCGCGCACGACGAGTACCGCGAGCTCTACTGGGTTTCCGCGCCCGACGCGCGGCACTCGCAGAACATCGACGCGCGGCCGCGGATCAGCCTGGTCGTCTTCGACTCGACCGTCGCGCCGAACACCGGGCAGGCCGTCTACATGACCGCGACCGCGTCGCAGGTGCGCGACCCGGCCGCGATCGACCGCGGGTTGGCCGTGTTCTCGCGCGCGTCGGTGCGGGCCGGCATGGACCCGTGGGACGCCGACCGGGTCAGCGGCGACGCGCGGTTGCGGCTGTACCGGGCGACGGTGCTCGAGCACTCGATCCTCGACCCGGACGCCGCCATCGACGTGCGCGTGAACGTCAGCCCGAACTCCTAGTAGGGGCACAGCGAGGACCCCGCCCGGACGTTCCGAGCGGGGTCCCTCGAGCCGACTCAGCGGTGCCCGGGCTTGGTGGCGTTGCGCACCTTGTGCACGGCAGTGTCGATCTTGCCGTGGTACTTGCCCTTGGTGCGCTTGTCGATGAACTCGCCGGCCTTCGTGGCCGCCCGGTTCACCTTGTCCGGGTTCTTGCGCACGTACGCACGCGCCGCCGCGGCGGTCCCGGCCAGCGCGGTGAGCTTCTTCAGCATAGGCATGGGCCCGTCCTTCCGTCATGTCCTCTAACGAGTACCCACCTTCGCGAGTTCCTAACGGCCGGCTGCTCAGCGCGCCGTGACGAGCCACGCGGCCGAGCCGAGCAGGACGCCCTCGGGAGTCTGCCGGGCGGCGTAGGCCTCGCGCAGCGCCTCGGTCGCCCGCCGCGCGGCGTCCGGGCCGGCGGCGGCCAGCCACTCGCCGACCGTCGGGTCGCCGAGCTCGAACTCGACGGCGTCGTCGGCGTCCCGGCCGAGCAGGAGAGGCTCGCGTAGGTCGGTCAGCTCGACGTCCCGGAAGCCCGCGCCGCCCAGGAGTTCGCGGACGTGCGCCGGGTCGGCCAGCGACAGGGCACCGCCGCTGGTGCGCGGGGGTGGGACGTCGACGTGCGGGCTCAGCGCGGTGCGCAGGACGTGCCGGTTCTCGTTGAGCTCGAGCCGCTGCCAGCACAGGAACGCGAGCCGCCGCCCGGCCCGTCGCAGGTTCGCGAACGCTGCGGGCGGGTCGTCGAAGAACATGACGCCGAGCTGGCTCATGACGAGGTCGGCGGGCTCGAACCGCGTGCGCTGCGCGTCTGTCCGGACGTAGCGGACGTTGGTGAGGCCGGCCTCCTCGGTGCGCTGCCGCGCCCGCGCGAGCATGGCCTCGGACAGGTCCACACCGAGCACCTCGGCCGCGGCTAGCCCGGCGAGCCGGGTCGTGTTGCCGCACCCGCAGCCCACGTCGAGCACGCGCTCCCCGTCCCGCGGCGACGCGGCGGCGAGCAGATGCCGGGTGAGCCGTCCGAGCACGGCGTCGTACCGGAGGTCGTGCGCGGCCCAGTGCGCGCCGTCGCCGCCGGCCCAGTCGTTGGGTCGCACCGCCATGAGCCTCCAGGAAAGTCGTCGGACCAGCATGCCTCAACGGGACAGGACCACGACCCGGCCCGCGGAGGTGTCGTCCTCGATCAGCGCCACGACCTCGTCGCAGAGGCGGGCCAGCGGGATCGGCTGCGCCACGGCCGCCCGCTCGGTCGCCGGCAGGGCGGCGAGCTCGGCGAGCGCGCGCTCGGTGCCGAGCCAGTCGGGCGCCACGCAGGTGACCCGCACGCCGGCCAGCCCGGCGAGGCAGGTGGTCGCGCGGATCAGCCCGGCCTTCGCCGCGCCGTACTCGGGACTGGCGTACGGCCTGATGCCGGCCCCGGCCGTCGAGCCGATGTTGACCACCACGCCGCCCGCCGCGCGTAAGTGCTGCAGCGCCAACTGGATCGCGAGCAGGGGAGCGCGCAGGTTCAGGTCGAGCGTGCGCGTCCACAAGTCGGCCGAGGCGTCCGGGAAGTGCGGCGGGAGGTGGCCGCCCCCGCCGGCGTTGTTGACGAGCACCGAGAGCCCGCCGAACGTGCCGACCGCGACGTCGACCACCCGTGCGACGTCGGCGTCGCGGGTGAGGTCGGCGGGGACGAACACCGCCCGGCCGGCCGCGGCGCGCAGCAGTTCGGTGGTGCCGGGCGTCTCGGCCAGGTCGGTCAGCGCGACGCGTGCGCCCGCGGCGAGGAGGCGTTCGGCGATCGCCAGGCCGCTGCCGACCCCGGAACCCGTCACCACCGCGGTCGAGTCGGGGAGATCCATGTCTTCACCATGGCACCGGGCACCGACAAAACCGGTGCGGGCAGAATGCCCGAATGCGCATCGCGCTCGTCACCAACCGGCTCTCCGGCAGCGGCCGCACCGACGGCGACCGGATCCTGACCCTGCTCACCGATCGTGGTGCCGACGCCCAGGTGCTCGGCCTCGACGACCTCGACCAGCCACTGCCCGACGTCGAGCGACTCGTGGTCGCCGGCGGAGACGGCTCGCTCGGGGTCGCCGCCCAGGCGGCGCACCGGGCGGGCGTGCCGCTCGCCGTGCTCGCCACCGGCACCGCGAACGACTTCGCCACCGCGCTCGGGCTGCCCAAGGACCTCGCCGACGCGTGCGCGCTCGCCGTCGACCCCGACGCTCCGACCCAGCATCGGGAGATCGGACTGGTCGCCGGGCGCCCGTACGTCAACGCCGCCGCGGCCGGGCTGTCGGCGGTCGCGAGCCGGCTCGCCAAGCCGCACAAGGCACGCCTCGGCCGGTTCGCCTACGTGTTCGGCGCGCTGCGGGCCGGGCTCACCGCGCCGCACACGCCGTGCCGCGTCCGCTGCGACGGCGAGACGGTGTTCGACGGCGACGCGTGGCAGCTGGTCGTCGCCGTGAGCGGGGCGTTCGGCGGCGGCTCGAACATCGGCGGCACCCGCCACGACGACGACCGCCTCGACGTGGCCGTCGTGCCGGCCGGGTCGCGGCTCGCGCTCGTCCGGCACGGCTACCACATGCGGCGCGCCATGCTCACCCAGCAGGAGGACGTGCCGCACCACCGCGGACGCGAGATCGACGTCGACGTGCCGGCCGCCACGGAGTTCAACGTGGACGGTGACCTGCGCCGCCTCGAGCCGGCCCGCTTCACGCTGCTGCCCGGCGGCGTAGAGGTAGTCACGCCGGGTGGCTAGGCTCGTGGATCTTTGCGAGGTCTGGCGCCGATGAACGTAGCCTCAGGGGAACGTGACGGCACTTGGCCACTACCAGCCGCACGTCGGTGTCGTTGGCTGGAACGCAACCAACACTTTGAATTCCGGGGAGGCGGGTCAGCTAGTCATCTGGGTCGACGAGGTCGCTCGGGCGGATGCGGAACACCTGCAGGCGCAGGTTGTAGTACTTGTCCGTCTCGCCGACCCAGGCCATGCCGAGCCGCTTCGCGGTGCCGATCGCGCGGGTGTTGGTCGGGCGGGCGACCGCGAACAGCTCGTCGATCTCCTGCGTGAACGCCCACTCGATCAGCGCGTGGCCGGCCTCGGCGGCGAAGCCGTGGCCCCACGCCTCCGGTCGCAGCTGCCAGCTCAGCTCGAGGTCTTCTTCGTACGGCGGCAGCAGGCGGATGCCCAGCCCGCCGATGACCGCGCCGTCGTCCTTGCGCTGGATCGCCCACCGCCCGCGCGGCGGCAACATGTTCGGCTGGTCCTCGATCCACGCCTGCAGCACGGACCGCATCGCGGCCTCGTCGTCGACCTGGCCCATCGCCGGTGTGAGCCACCGGGTGACCGACTCCGCGCCGTAGATCGCCAGCGCGGCGTCGGCGTCGGCGAGCTCCCACTCGCGCACGACGAGCCGCTCGGTGGTCAGCTGGTTCATACCGTCGAGGCTACTCAGTTTTTCCGGTGCTCAGCCGAACTCACCCGGCCGCCCGACCAGGCGCTCGCCGGGCTCTGCGCCGGGCTCCGCGCCGCGCCACGGGCGCAGCCGGGGCCACCACGCGCGGACCGCGCGGCGGTAGGTCGTGTACTCCGCGCCGAACCGGCGGCTGAGCACCGGCTCCTCCCGGAAACGCACGAACGCCGCGGTCACCGCCCACACGATCACGGCATAGACCAGCAGGTCCGCCCGGCCGAGCAGCAGCGCCTCGCCGAGCGCCGCGGCCACGACCGCGACGTACATCGGGTTGCGCACGAACCGGTAGAGCCCGCCGACGACCAGATGGCGCGGGGGAGCGGCGGGGAACGGCGTGCCGAGTCCCTCGGCGACGAACTGGCCGAAGGCGTGCAGCAGCACGGCGACACCCGCGGCCAGCAGGACCGAGCCGAGCACCTCCACCGGCACCGGCGCCCACGCGGGCATCGGGTCGGCGCGGTCCCAGCCGGTCAGCAGCCAGGGGATCGCGCCGACCACGGTGCCCGGCGCGACGACCAAGAAGATGATGCTGCCCACGAGTGCTCGCACCGCGCACCTCCTAATTCAATGTGCCTTGAATTCTAGCTCCTTGACACCGGCTCGGGTCAACATGTAGACAACCGGACAGTTATAGAACTCATTGGTTATGGAGGGGTGGACATGAAGTGGACGCTCGAGGTGGTGGTCGTTCCGGTGACGGATGTCGACCGTGCCAAGGAGTTCTACACGGAGCGGATGGGCTTCGCGGTGGACCACGACAGCGACTTCGGCCCGCAGATGCGGATCGTGCAGCTGACCCCGCCGGGCTCGGGCTGCTCGATCGTGATCGGCAAGGGCGTGGCGGAGATGGAGCCGGGCTCGCTGAAGGGCCTGCAGCTGGTGGTGCGTGACCTCCGCGCGGCGCGTGCGGAGCTGGTCGGCCGTGGCGTCGAGATCGGCGAGGTGCAGGTCGCCGGCCCGGGCGGCTTCCGCCCCGCCGAGGAGGGCGACGACCTGAACAACCAGGGCTTCGCGTTCTTCGCCGACCCGGACGGCAACAGCTGGGCCGTCCAGCAGATCACCGCCCGCGACTAGCCCGGCGCCGGCTCAGCGCGAGACGAGTCCGCCCAGCCAGGAGACGATCGTCAGAACGGAGTTGTCCTGGAAGGCTCGATGGTTCCCGGCGATGACAAGCCACGTCGTCGCGAGGGTCCAGCCCGCGACGGGCAGGCCGCGAGGGTGGCGAGAGTCTTGTCGAACTTGTCGGGGCCCGGCGCCGCGGGTGCCGATGCGCGGTCGACCCGGTCGAGTCGCGCGCGGCGGCCGGATGATCACCGACCGTTACTGTGGGTGTCGCCGGTAGGACTTCCTGAGCTTCGACCACGATCCGTGTCCAAAGTCATCGCCAGGAGTCCGTCGGTCGGGAATTTCTCCTGGACATGTCATCTGGGCAAGATCTGGCTGGTCAGGCCGGCCGACGCGACAGGTGTAGTGATTGTCGCGAGCAGGTCACGGATTTCACGGAACGGCAACCTTCGACCCGCCGGCAACGACTCTCCGTAACGACGACCCGTTGTGCGACACGTTGGGCGGGGGAGCGGTGGTGGAGACGGTGTGCGAGCGGATGCCGAGTGTCGGCGTCCTGCTGCTGGAGCGGTACGACAGTGACGCGGCGGCGCGCTGCTGGCGGATCATCATCGAGCGCGAGCTGGAGGCGTGGGTCAGGCCGGACCGGTGATCGGCGCCGCCGAGGTTTGCTGCTCCGGGCCAAAACGAGGCCCGGGGACTGGCGCGACGCCGCCGGTTTCGCCAGGGTGAGTGCCGTATCCCGGAGTTCGAGGAGGGCGGCGACATGATCTTCATCTGTGTCAAGTGGACGATCCGGCCGGAGCGGGCGGACGAGTGGCTGTCGCTCGTCGACGAGTTCACCCAGGCCACCCGCGCCGAGCCGGGCAACATCTTCTTCGAGTGGTCGCGCAGCGTCGACGACTCGAACGTCTTCGTGCTCGTGGAGGCGTTCCGCGACGGCACGGGCGAGGCGCACGTGACATCCGACCACTTCAAGAAGGCCATGGGCTGGATGCCGGACGCCGTCGCGACGAAGCCGTCGATCGTCAGCGTCTCCACCGAGGGCGAGGGCTGGTCGGAGATGGCCGAGGTCACTCCTCGATAAGCCGCACCGGCGACGGGCGGGCGCAGTCGGTCGCCACCGGCTCGGTGCGGCCGGTTCGGGCGGCGCGCAGCAGCGACTCCAGCACGTCCAGCACGTGCAGGGCCAGCTCGCCGCCGGCTCGGTGCTCGGTGCCGGTCGTAATCGCGTCCGCGAGATCGGCGATGCCGCAGCCGCGGCCGGTGGCGACGTACCCCGCCGCGGCCGGCTGTTCTGTCCACTCAGGACTGTCCCGATGGAACAGCCGGACCGCGCCGCCGAAACCGTTGGGGTCCGGCACGGACAGCGAACCGTCGGTGCCGTAGACCTCGATGCGCGGCAGCTCGGCCGCCCACACGTCGAAGCTCATCAGCAGCGTGGACACGGCGCCGCTCGCGTGCTCCAGCGTGCCGGTGACGTGCGTGGGCACCTCGACGGGGAACTCCGTGCCCCGCGACGGACCGCTGCCGACCGTGCGGTTCGCGCGGGGCGTGGCGGCCATGCCGGCGACCCGGCGCACCGGCCCGAGCAGGGTGACCAGCGCGGTCAGGTAGTAGGGACCCATGTCCAGCAGTGGCCCGCCGCCCGCGCGGTAGAAGAACTCCGGCGTGGGGTGCCAGCGCTCGGGCCCGGGCGAGACCATGAACGCCGTCGCCGCCACCGGGGTGCCGACGGCGCCGGCGTCGAGGTGGTGGCGCGCGGTCTGGGTGCCGGTGCCGAGGACGGTGTCCGGCGCGCAGCCGACCCGCACGCCCGCGCCCGCCGCCGCGTCGAGGATCGCGCGCCCCTCGGCGGTGGTCAGGGCGAGCGGCTTCTCGTTGTACACGTGCTTGCCGGCCGCGATCGCCTCGATGGCCACGCCCGCGTGCGCCTGCGGGACGGTCAGGTTGAGCACCAGGTCGACGTCGTCGGCGCGGTACAGCTCGGCCGGCGTGCTGGCGCGGATGCCGTCGCCCGCCACCGCGGCCGCCCGGCTCGCGTCGAGGTCGGCGACCGCGGTCACTCGCACGCCGTCGAGCGCGGGGAGCGTGGCGAGGTACTGGCCGCTGATGTTGCCGATGCCCATGATGCCGACGCGCAGCTCGTCGCCCACCCGGACCCCCTGGAGGTAGTCGTCGGACCTCTCCGGGGATCATCGCATCCGGCCGCGGCGGCTGTCACGGCGTGAGTGCCTCAGCCGAGCGCGGCGAACAGGTCGACCGCGTTGCCGTCCGGGTCCTCGACCGTCGCGTACCGCTGGCCCCAGAAGGCGTCCCACGGGTCCTTGTGGCTGTGGTAGCCGGCCGCGACCAGCCCGGCGTGCGTCTTGTCCACATCGGACGGTGAGGCGCAGGCGAAGGCCAGGCCCACCGCGGGTCCGCCGGCGGGCTTGGTCCACTCCGGGTCGAAGGAGCGGACGGTCTCGACGGTGTCCCACGCGAACCGCAGGCCGCCGGGCAGCGGCGCCTCCACGTGCGGCTCGCCGTCCGCCTCGGCCGGGATGTCGAAGCCGAGCCGGCGGTAGAAGGCCAGCGAGGCGGCCATGTCCGCCACCACGAGGCCGATGAGGTCGAATTTCGGTGTCATGCGGTCACGGTAGGACCGGCGCTCACCCGGCGTCTTGAACGAATCGGACACCCAGCTCGCGCACCACCGTGGCGACCAGCTCGACGTCGGACTCCGTGGTGCGCCAGTTGACGATCGCCGGCCGCAGCGCGGTGTGACCGCGGTAGACCGTGGTGCCGGCGTACACCCGGCCGTCCGCGAGCAGGGCCTCGCCGATGGCCGAGTTCAGCGCGTCCAGCGACTCGGGCGCCACGCCGGGCGGCGCGTACCGGAAGCAGACCACGCACAGCCGGACCGGCGCGAGCAGCTCCAGGTCGGGGGCCTGGTCGACGAGCCGGCCGAGGTGGGCGGCCAGGTCGAGCTGGCGCTCCACCATCGCGCGGTAGCCCGACCGGCCGTACGCGCGCAGCGTCGCCCAGATCGGCAGCGCCCGCGCCCGGCGGGAGGACTCCGGGCCGAGCCGGCTGTAGTCGAGCTCGCCGCCGACCAGGTACGGCGCGTTCCACGAGCCGAACGTCTCGCCGAGCGTCTCCCGGTCGCGCAGGAACGCGAACCCGCTCTCGTAGGGCACGTTGAGCCACTTGTGCCCGTCGGCGGCGACCGAGTGGGCCCGCTCGACGCCGCGCAGCAGGTGCGCCGTCCGCGGCGACAGCGCGGCGAACAGGCCGAACGCGCCGTCGACGTGCAGCCAGCAGCCGTACCGCTGCGCCAGGTCGGCCAGCTCGTCGATCGGGTCGTAGTCGCCGGCGTTGACCTCGCCCGCGGTGGCGATCAGCACGGCCGGCGCGGCCAGCTCGCGCAGCGCGGCTTCGATCGCCGCGACGTCGGCACGGCCCTCGCCGTGCACCCGGACCGTGTCCCGCCCGCAACCGAGCAGCTGCAACGCCTTGCGCGCGCTGGGGTGCACGTAGCCGCCACCGAGTACCGGCATCGCGGGCAGCCCGGCGAGCCCGTCGGCGGCCACGTCCCGGCCCTGCCGGGCGGCCCACCAGTGCCGGGCGCACGCGAGGCCGGTGAGGTTCGCGAACGTGGCGCTCGGCGTGAGCACCCCGCCCCACCCGGCGGGCAGCCCGAACAAGTCCTTCAGCCAGCCGAGCACCACGGTCTCGGCCGTGGTCGCGAGCGGCGAGGACGTCCACAGCACCGCGTTCTGGTCCAGCAGCGCGGTCGCCCAGTCGCCGGCCAGCGCCGCCGGGGTCGAGCCGCCGGTGACGAAGTGGAAGAACCTCGGACCGGACGAGTGGGTGGCGGCCGCGGTGCCGATGCGCAGCAGCTCCTCGACGGACTCGACCGCGCCGAGCCCCTCCTCCGGCAGTGGCCCGCCCAGCTCGTCGAGCAGCCCGCGTGCGGCCGGGTCGTCGACGGGCCGGTCGGCCAGCGAGCTCAGGTAGCCCGGCGCGGCCTTGGCGACCGCGTCGAGCGGTGCGGCCGGGTCCGGGTCCCGCAATGGGTCCATGGGCTCATATTGCACCCAGGTCGAGGACCGCGTCGCGGGCGAGCGCCGGCGGTTCCTCGACGGGCACGGTGTGTGGGTACTTCAGACCGCTGCCGGTGTTGAGCACGACCACCTCCTCGTCGCCGTCGAGCCAGCCGCTCTCGCGCAGCCGGGCCACGGCGGCCAGGGTCGCCGCGCCCTCGGGGCACATGAACAGGCCTTCGGCCGCCGCGCACGCGGCCTGCGCGGCGAGGATGTCCGCGTCGTCCACGGCGATCGCGGTGCCGCCGGTCTCCCGGACCGCGTCGAGCACGAGGAAGTCGCCGAGCGCGCTCGCCACGTTGATGCCGAACGCCACGGTCCGCGCGTCCGCCCAGGGCTCGGCGGTGTCCGCACCCTGCTCGTAGGCCCGCACGATCGGCGCGCAGCCGGTCGACTGCACGGCCACCAGCCGCGGCGGCGCACCGGTGAGCCAGCCCAGCGCGAAGAGCTCGTCGAGTGCCTTGCGGATGCCGATCAGCCCGACGCCGCCGCCGGTCGGGTAGACGATCACGTCCGGTGCCCGCCAGCCGAGCTGCTCGACGATCTCCACGCCCATCGTCTTCTTGCCCTCGATGCGGTAGGGCTCCTTGAGCGTGGCGGTGTCGAACCAGCCATCCGCGACCGCCTGCGCGGCGAGCGCGCCGGCGTCGCCGATCAGACCGTCCACGAGGTACAGCCGGGCGCCGGCAAGCGCGCACTCCAGGCGGGTGACCGGCGGCGCGTCGGTCGGCATCACCACGAGCGCGCCCATGCCGGCCCGGGCGGCGTACGTCGCCCACGCGGCACCCGCGTTTCCGTTGGTGGGCATGGCGATCCGCTCGATGCCGAGCTCGCGGGCCCGGGAGACGCCGACCGCCGCGCCGCGGGCCTTGAAGCTCCCGGTGGGCAGCATGCCCTCGTCCTTGGCGGCGAGGTTCGGCACGCCGACGCCGGCGCCGTAGCCGGGCAGCGGCAGGATCGGGGTCATGCCTTCGCCGAAGGTCACCGCGTTCGCCCGGTCCCGCACGGGCAGCAGCTCCCGGTAGCGCCACAAGTCCCCCGGCCGGCCGGTGATGTCCGAAGTGGACACAGCGCGGGCGGCACGGTCGAGGTCGTAGCGGGCGAGCAGCGGGGAGCCGCATTCGCAGAGGTTGTGTGGCTCGTCCGCCTCGTACCGGGTGCCGTGGCGGGCACACTCCAGATGGGACAGCGTGCTGGTCCACTCGTCGGTTCGCACCCCGCCAGTGTGCCTGGTCCGATTGGACGATTGCCCGCCGCCGTCCGGGGAACCCCCAGGTGTATGGACCCGCGCGACGTGACGCCGCTGTACGGACCGGGCAACCTCGACCCGCTGCTCGACCGGATCGGCCGGGCCAGGTTCGTGCTGGTCGGCGAGGCCACGCACGGCACGTCGGAGTTCTACCGCTGGCGCGCGGAGCTGACCAAGCGGCTCGTCGCGGAGCGGGGGTTCGACTTCGTCGGCGTCGAGGGCGACTGGCCGGACTGCCACCGGCTGCACTGCTGTGTCGCGGGCGCGCCGGGCATCCCCAAGGACCCGGCCGCGGTGCTCTGGGAGATGCGCCGCTGGCCGCGCTGGCTGTGGGCCAACGAGGAGGTCGTCGACTTCGCCGGATGGCTGCGGGAGTTCAACGCCCGCCGGCCCCGGCCGGTCGGCTTCCACGGCCTGGACGTGTACAGCCTGTGGGACTCGCTGCGCGCCGCGCTCGACCACCTGCGCGAGCACTCGCCGGACCGGGTGGCCGACGCGATCGCCGCGTACCGCTGCTTCGAACCGTACGGCCAGGACCAGGCGGCCGCCCTGCCGGATGGCTGCTCGGCCGAGGTGGGACGCCTGCTCGCGCGGCGGCGGCCGCGTACCGAGCTGGCGTCGCTGCCCGGCCTCGACCCGGCCTTCGTGGCCTGGCTGAACACCGAGGTGCCGGCGAACGCCGAGCGGTACCACCGGGAGCTGCTGCGCGGCGACCATCGCTCGTGGAACGTTCGCGAGCAGCACCTGGCGGACACGCTCGACCGGCTGGCGGGAGCGTACGGCCCGGGCGCGAAGGCCGTGGTGTGGGCGCACAACGCGCACGTCGGCGACGCCGCCGCGACCGACATGGCCGCGGCGGGCATGACGAACCTGGGCCGGCTGGTCCGCGAGAGACACGGCGAGGACACCGTGCTCGTCGGCTTCGGCACCTACGAGGGCAGCGTGCTCGCCGCGCAGCGGTGGGACGGGCCGGTCCGCCGGCTGCGGGTGCCGCCGGCGGCGCCGGGCAGCGTCGAGGCACGGTGGCACGAGATCCTGCCCGACACCGACGGCCTGGTCGTCTTCCCGCGCGGCGGCGGCCCGGCCTGGACCGGCGAGGTCCGCGACCACCGCGCGATAGGCCTGGTCTACGACGGCGACCGGCCGGGCACCTACGTGCCCACGGTGCTGCGCCGCCGCTACGACGCGTTCGTCCACTGTGACCGGTCGACCGCGGTGACCCCGCTGCACCGGGTGGAGACAAGGGAGACCTTGCCCGTCGGCGAGTGAGATCTGCTCCGTTCGGCTCAACGCAGGCTTACCCGCTGCTCGGCGGGGTACTCCCTCGCCATCCCTCCCCGCTGGCAAGGAACGGTGATCGCCGTGGCGCATGACCGGAGGCGCACGACGCGGCCGCCATCCCGCGGTTCGATGGTCGTCTACGTCGACCGGACGCAGCCGGACGGCCGGCGGCGGTTCCGGCTCGCCGACGTGGTCGGCCCGGTCGTCGAGGACCCGGGCAGCGGGCACCTGTGGGTGGGCGTGTTCCTGCCCGACCGGCCCGGTCGGGCCGAGCTGATCAACTGCGCCGAGATCCTCAACGTCGTGCCGCCGCGGTGATGGCTCCGCGCACCCTCGTGGACCGGCTGCGCCTGCCCGGCCTGCGCTTCTCCGGCCGGGACCGCGAGGGGCTGGTCCAGGCGGCGAAGATGGCCGTAGCGGCGGTCGTGGCCTGGTTCTTCGCCCGCCAGCTGCACGAGCCGCAGTCGTTCATCGCGCCGTATGCGGCGGTGTTCATGATGTCCAGGACGGTCTACCGCTCGTTCTTCGACGCGGCCAAGCAGGTGACCACGGTCGTGCTGGGCGTGCTGGTGGCGTTCGCGGTGGCGGTCGTGGTGCCGTGGGAGTTGGCCGCGCTCGCGGTGGCGGTGTTCGTCGGCATGGTGGTCGGCCGCTGGCACCGGCTGGGTCGCGACGGGATCTGGGTCGGCGTGGTCGCGTTGCTGATGATCACCTACGGCACCGCGGGCGACGCCGGGTTCCTGCTCTTTCGGGCCGGCGAGGCGTTGTTCGGCGCCCTGGTCGGGGTGGCGGTGAACCTGCTACTCCTGCCGCCGGTGCACCTGCGGCAGGTCGGCCGCGCGGTCGCCGGGGTGAGCGGGGAGATCGAGGAGCTGCTGGACACGATGGCCGGCGAGCTGCGCGGCGAGTGGTCGGTCGCGGACGCCCGGCGGTGGCGGCGCGGGGCGCGGGCGCTGGGGGCCGTGGTGCGGCACGCGGAGGAGGCGTCCGGCGAGGGCTGGGAGAGCATCCGGTTCAACCCGCGCCGGTGGTGGTCGCGCTCGCCCAGCCCGTCCGACGACGACACCGCGCTGGGAAAGCTGACCGACGTCGTCGATCAGGTCCAGCAGATCGCGGAGACCCTGGTGACGTCGGGCGATCCGGACAGCACGGCGCCTCGCACGGGCCGCGTCTTCGACGAGACCTTCGCCGACCTGCTGGCGGAACTGGCCCGCGGGGTCGCGGCCTACCAGATCCCGCTCGCCGAGCGGGAGATCGACCGCGAGGCGTTGTACGACGCGCTGTCCCGGGCGCGAGACCGGAGGGCGGCGCTGGCCCGCCTGGCCCCGTCGCCGGACATGGACCCGCCGAAGGACTGGAGCGCCCACGCGGCGGCGTTGCTGGCGCTGGAGAACGCGCTGCGCTCGCTGCTGGACGGCGCTAGCGACCGCGGCCGGTGAGGGCGTCCCGGATGCGGTCGACGAGCGCCACTCCCGGGCCGAGAACCTTGTTGGCCGGCGGGTGGTCGGGGACGGCCGGGTGCGGGCGGGTCGGGGCGAGCTTCTTGCCCTGCTCGTACTTCAGGCCCAGCTCGCGCAGTTCGACGCCCTCGCAGGCCGACCGCAGTCTCGGGAGCAGGTCGCTCTCGGCGTCCTGGATGTGGTGGCGCACGCTCGCCGCGAGGGAGCCGACCAGGTCGTCGAACGCCGGGGTCGTCGGGTCGGTCCGGGACAGCTTCTTCATCACCTGCTCGGCGGCCGCGTGCCCGGCCAGCTGATGGTCGGCCATTTCGTCGCCGTCGGGCAGGGCCCGACGGGCCGCCGGGTAGAGATACTGCTCCTCGACGACCGCGTGCCGCACCAACTCCGTGATCACGCGCTCGACCAGGCTCCTGCGGTTGCGCGCGTCGCCGCTCGCCTCGAGCTCGTCGAGCAGCGCCGCCACGTCCCGGTGGTCGGCGACGATCGCGTCGATGAGGTCCTGTTGCTTCTCCACGGCCATTCCACCGGGGTACCCCGCCCGGTGCCGGGGTACACGGGGATGGTGCGAATGAGACGCAGCGACGTCTGGGGCAAGGGCCTCGGCCGCCGGCGCTCGGGTCGGGGCTTCCGGTACCTGGACGCGGCGGGCGAGGCGGTGCGCGACGCGGAGACGCTGGACCGGATCCGCGGCCTGGTGATCCCGCCGGCGTGGCGCGACGTGTGGATCTGCCCGCATCCCAACGGCCACATCCAGGCGGTCGGCACCGACGGCGCCGGCCGGCGGCAGTACCTGTACCACGCGGAGTGGCGGCGCGGCCGGGACGAGGAGAAGCATCGTCGGGTGGTCGACCTGGCGCGCCGCCTGCCGGACCTGCGCGCGGCGGTCGACGCCGACCTGGCCACGTCCGGCCTGGGCAGGCGCCGGGTGCTGGCCGGCGCGCTGCGGATGCTGGACCGAGGCGTCTTCCGCACCGGCGGCGAGGAGTACGCGCAGGACAACGGAACCAGGGGAGTGGCGACACTGCTGCGCGGCGACGTGACGGTTCGTGGTGGCGTGATCCTGTTCCACTACCCCGCGAAGGGCGGCATCGAGCGCCGGGTCCGCATCCGCGACGGCGCGCTGGCCGCGCTGGTGAGCGCACTACGCCGCGGTCACAAGGACGACGAGCGCCTGCTGACCTACCGCGAGGGTGCGGAGCGCTGCGAGGTGCGCGCCGAGGACGTCAACGACCGGCTGCGGGAGCTGGTCGGCCCCGACTTCACGGCGAAGGACCTCCGCACGTGGCACGCGACGGTCCTGGCGGCGGTGGCGCTGGCCGGCGTGGACCGCCCGAGCTCCGAGCGGGCACGCAAGCGAGCGGAGAAGGCGGTGATGACCGAGGTGGCCGAGCAGCTTGGCAACACCCCGGCGGTAGCGAGACGGTCCTATGTGGACCCAAGAGTCCTGACGGCGTGGGAACAAGGCGACACGATCGGCAACGCCCTCTCGAAACTCGAGACAGACACAACAACCCTGGCCGACGACGAACTGAGAGCGGCGATCGAGAAGGCAGTAATCCGTCTACTGGACTAGGAAAGCGCCATCACAACCCCGATCCGTGTCGATCGGGCAAGAATGCGACTCTCCGCAGCGGCTGGGGTGGTTGGTGTGCACAATTCGGGCAGGCCGCCAGGCCTGCCCCTAAAGGGCGTGCCCAAGGCCGCTCAGGGAGGCTCGTTGTCAAGTCCCCGCCGACGAAACAAGATCAGCGCTGGATGAGGCGCGGGGACTTTACAATGAGCTGAGCGGCCTTAAGCTGCACGCCAACCACCCCAGCCGCAGCTCTTCAACCAAGCTCCCGGGCAGGACACCTCAACCGAAGCCGAGCAGGACGCATCAACCGATTTCAAGCAGGCCCAGAAGTCACCGAGCACCAGCGACAAGGCCGTCGGCGCGAGCCCCAGCCCGCGAATAGACCCGCAAGGTCTCATCGGCGACCCGCTGCCAGGAGTACCGCGCCCAGGCCCGATCCCGCCCAGCCGCGCCGAACTGCTCCAGCAAGGTCTGATGCGCCAAGAGGTGATGCAACGTCGCGGCAAGGGCCCGAGGCTTGCGAGGCGGCACCAGCCGCCCGGTGACCCCGTCCACGACGGTGTCTGTCAGCCCACCCACGGCGGACGCGACGACAGGCACCCCGCAAGCCATGGCCTCCAACGGCACGATGCCGAACGACTCGTACCAAGGCGTGCACACGACCGCGTCGGCCGAGCGCAGCAGCGCCGGCAGCTCGTCGCGAGAAACCGAACCGACCAGTCGGAGCTGCTTCGCGACACCCATCGACTCCGCGAACGAGCGCAGGAACCGGGCGTGCTCGTCGCGGCCCAGCCGGCGCTTGTCCGGCCCGCCGGCGATCACCAGCTCCGTGTCCGGTAACGCGCGCAGCGCGGCGATGGCCGTGGCGAAACCCTTGCGCGGCACCAGTCTGCCGACCGCCACGAGCCGGTGCGCGTACTTGCTCCGAGGCATGGCCTCGCCCTCGGGCACGAACGCGTCCACGTCCACGCCGCTCGGCACGACCGAGATCCGCGCGCGCGGCACGCCCATGCGCGCCAGTTCGGACACCTCGTCCGACGACGTCGCGGCGATCCGCCCGACCTCGCGGCACAGCACCTTCTCCGTGCCGATCCGCTGCGGCGGGCTCGTGTCCTCATCACCCAGGTACCGCTTCTTCACGGTGCCGAGCCCGTGGAACGTCTGCACCACCGGCACCCCGACGACCCGCGCCGCGGACACCGAGGCCAGGCCGGACCTCCAGTAGTGCGCGTGCACCACGTCCGGCCGGTCGAGCTCCCAGCGCGTCCGCAGGAACCGGGTGAACTCGCCCATGTCCCGCGTCAGCTCGTCCTTCGGCACGGGACGCGCGGGCCCGGCGGGCACGTGCACGACGCGGTAGCCGTGTTCGGTCTTCAGCTCATCGGGTACGGACCGGTCGTCCCGCCGGGTGTAGACGGTGACCTCGTGGCGCTGACTAGCCAAAGCCTTCGACAGCTCGGCGACGTGTAGGTTCTGGCCTCCCGCTTCGACGCTCCCCAGCGCGGCGAGCGGGTTGGCATGTTCGGAGACGAGCGTGATCTTCATTCGAGTTACCCACCTTGTCGTCTTGCGATGCGGTGAGCAAGTCGTCCCAGCTTCTTTAGAACGTGCTCAGGTCGTACTCGGAGGAGCCGGCTCAACGTGCCGGCTGCACGGCGCCCTTGCGCTGACGCGAGTCCGTGACGGCCTGCTGCTGCTGTTGAGGCTGCTGCTTGAGGGCGGGCAGCGTCTCATGCGCCGCCAACCGCTCGCGGCAGAGCCTGGCGAGTCGTCGTGCGTGAACAGTCATGGCCAACTCCTCTGTGTACAAGGGATATACCCCTGTATGGCCGCCACCACACCTGATTTATGCCTATGAGACGCGCGAACGGGCGAGAGGTTCCCCGGCCGGCCCTCAACCGTGCACGGTCAGGCCGGTCAGCCGCTCACAGGTGCGCCACAACTCGGCCCGCTGCTCCGGCGTCTCCCGCGTATGCGGCAGCAGGTGTGTCGGCCGCGGCGCGCGGTCGTGCCAGAGCCGGCCCGGCCGGCCGGCGGGCTCCGGGGCGGCGGCGACCCACACGGTCGTGTCCGCGCCCTCCTCGACGGTCCGCAGCAGCGGTCGGGTGATCGTCCGGAACCGAGGCAGCCAGTGGGCGAGGCCGGGCGTCTCGGCCCAGCCCGGGTGCACCGAGTGCACGGTGATCCCGTCGTCCGCGAGGCGCGGCGCCAACTCCTCGGCGAGCACGACCTGCATCCGCTTGGTGCGCGCGTACGCGGTGATCCCGCGGTAGTCGCCCCGCAGGTACTGCGGGTCCTCGCTGCGCAGCCGCTGCCCGTACATCCCACTCGACGTCACGAAGATGACCCGGCTCGGCGCCGCCGCGGCCAGGTTCGCCCGCAGCAGCCCGGTCAGCAGGAACGGTCCGAGCACGTGCGTGGCGAGGTCGAGCTCGTTGCCCTCCTCGGTCTCGACGCGCTCGTGCGCGAGCGTGCCCGCGTTGTGCACCAGCACCCGCAGGGCCGGCACGCGGGCGCGGAAGTCCTCGGCGAACTCGTGCACGCGCGCGAGCACCGACAGGTCGCACTGCTCGACCTCGGTGACGGCGTCGGGCACCGCTCCGACGATCTGCGCCCGGGCCTGCTCCAGGCGGTCGAGGTGCCGGCCGAGCAGGTGCACCCGGGCGCCGAGCCGGGCCAGCCCCGCGGCGGTCGCCGTGCCGAGGCCCGAACCGGCGCCGGTGACCAGCGCGTCCGCGTCCTTCAGCGCGTCGGGCGGCGGGTCCGCCGGCCAGTCCGCGCGCCTGCTGCGCACGCGGTAGCCGATGCGGGAGTTGCCGGGCAGTACCAGCCGGTCGAGCAGAGTGTCCACAAAGGTCACGGCGCCGTCCCCTCGGTCCTTCGGACTCCGGGTCTACCCGCGATCGCGTGCGCTAATCCGGGACGGCGTCCGCCAGCGTCGAGTATGCCGGCACGACCTCCGCGACCCCGCTGACCTCCAGCGTCCGGCGTGCCGTGCCGTTCGCGGCGACCACCCCGAACCGGCGCCCGTCCGCGCGGGCCGCGTCGTTGGCGTCCACCAGCACGGACAGCCCGGCCGCGGCCAGGAACGTGACCCCGGTGAGGTCGACGACGGTCGTCCGCTCGCGCGTGCGGGCCAGCGCCTGGCGCAGGCGCGAGGCGGTGAGCAGGTCGACCTCGCCGACGGCGGTGACCACCGCGATACCGGGCCCGGCGCGCCTGCGGTGCACGACGAGCCCCTCGTCGCGGATGGCGTGCTCGGCCATGGTTGCTCCTGCGGCAACGGGTGAATGGTCGCTACCCAGCGTAGCGCGTCGTGCCCGTGGCGTGTACCCCCCGACGGGCGCGCTGTGGGAGCACGACGTACTTGGGGTCCTCGGTCGAGGCGACGCCGGCGGCGTAGACACCGAAGCGGATGCACAGGCCGGCGCGCCCGGTCCGGTAGGTCTCGGAGACCACGCCGAGGCCGTGCTCCACCCGCCGCGCGGCGAGCAACTCGGCGCAACCGGCTGGTGCTCTGAACGGGTGGACGTCCGGCAGGTGACGGTGGCCGCCACGGCCGGTCGGGCCGAAGTCAGGCGGACTGGCGGTGGATCAGCTTCGGTTCGAAGATGACCTTCTTCACCGGGGTGTCCGGGGTGTCTATCTGGCGCAGCAGCAGGCGCGCCATCTCCGCGGCCATGTCCTCCACCGGCTGGCGCACGGTCGTCAGCGGGGGTTCGCAGGCCAGCGCCGCCGAGCTGTCGTCGAAGCCGACCATCGCCACGTCGTCCGGGACGACGCGGCCCGCGGCGCGCAGCACGGCCAGCGCGCCCTGTGCCATGAGGTCCGACGCCGCGAACACGCCGTCCAGTGTCGGATGCCGTGACAGCAGCGCGGCCATCCCCGCCGTGCCGCTCTCGCGGGTGAAGTCGCCCTCGACCCAGATCGGCTCGGCGTGGGGGAGGGCGTCGCGGAAGCCGGCCAGCCGGTCCTGACCGGCCGAGGTGTGCTGCGGACCGGCGATCGTCGCCACGTGTCGGCAGCCCAGGGACAGCAGGTGGCGGGCGGCCAGGGCGGCCCCCTCCGTCTGGTTCACGTCCACGTAGGTGATCGGTAGCGGCTGGATCGGCCGGCTGGACAGCACGACCGGGAAGTGACCCTCGACCAACAGCCGGGGGAGGGGATCCAGCGGGTCCGTGTGGATGAGGATCACGCCGTCGAGCCGGCCGCGACGTACGTCCGACTCCACCTGCGAACGGGTGTCCGCGGCCAGCACGAGGTGCACCCCGGCCGGCTCGGTCACCGTCATCACGCCGCTCACCACGCGCCCGAAGAACGGGTCGCCCAGCATCCGGCGCTCCTCGGGCAGCACGAGCGCGACGGCGTCCGCGCGGCGGGTCACCAACGAGCGCGCCGCCAGGTTCGGCACGTAGCCGCTGTCATCGATGGCACGCAGCACGGCCGCCCGGATGGACTCGTCGACGCTCGCCACGCCGTTCACCACCCGCGACGCCGTCGCCCGGGACACCCCGGCCATCCTGGCCACCTCCTCCAGCGTGACGCGGCGCGGCGAGGACGAGGGCACGGCCTCTTATACCCGCGGCCCGGGTCGACGACGGTCAGCTCAGCCTCCGATGCGGTCCAGCGCCGCCGCCCGCGTCGACGCCATCCGCGTGGCCAGGTTCTTCGTCGCCGGGTGCGCGATCGAACGCATCGCCGACCTCGCGACCGTCGCGGACTCCGTCAGGTGCGCCCGCACAAGGTCGACGAACGTCGCGTCGAAGTCGGCGGCCGCCGCCAGCCCGATCAGCTCGGCGTCGGTCGGCATGCCCGGCATGTCGTGGCCCCGGTGCAGGTTCAGGTACCGGACCGACTCCGCGTCCAGGAGGCCGCGCAGCTCGGCCAGCTCCGCGCGCCGGTCGTCCGCGAGCGACGACGCGAACGTGCGCAGCCGGCGGTCCGCGGCCCGCGCGGCGCCCAGGTCGAGCAGTCGCACCGCCTGGTCGTCGG
>NZ_JBOHGA010000022.1:0-48354 GCF_050699915.1 Actinophytocola sp. | reverse complement strand
GGGGAAGGGTTCTCGGCCACCATCGAGGAGTTCGTCGAGCGACTCGAGGCCGAGACGGCCGGTCAGCCCAAGCGCCCGCTGAACACGCCGAAACTGCTGAGCAGGCGCCCGATTTTCGTGGGTTAGGCCCCGCCGGGACGTTCGTCGCCCTTGTCGCCGATGCGGCAAGGGCGACTTTCGGCCCCCTTGATCATGGGCCATCTCGGAGGTAACGTGGATGGTCCGTCACTAAAAGTGAGTGCCTGATAGGCGTTGAGTTACCGCTCTGGCGCCTGGGTACTGGTCACGGGGGACCCGGAGGTAGACCTTTGCTGTTCGACAAAGTCGTCGTGCTCGACTCAGTGATCTTCTATCCGGAACATCGGGAGCGCCTCGATCGCATCGCCCGCGAGGTGGTCGAGTACAACACCTGCGGCAGCGAGGACGAAGTCAGCGAACGCTGCGCGGGGGCTGACGCGATCATCAGCTGCTGGGTCGACATCCCGCGGCGGATCGTCGACGAGAACCCGCAGCTGAAGGCGATCGCCTTCTGGACACACGACTTCGAGCACCGTATCGACGCCGACTACGCCAAGTCGCACGGGATCCACGTCCCGGCCATTCCGGACTACGGCACCGACTCCGTCGCGGAGCTGGTCTTCCTCGGCCTGCTCTCGATGTTCGGCTCCGGCGACCCGGCCAGCGACCAGACAGCCGCCCGGCCGGCGGTCGACGAGGAGATCGTGTTCCGGTTCGGCGATGACGTCCGCCTGCTGTCGTCGAACATCAAGGACAACCTCACCGGCCGGTGGTTCCACGAGTACGTGAAGACCGGCCGGCTGCGCATCGACTCGCCCGACGGGATTCCCGCGGAGACCCTCAAGGGCATGACCGTGGGCGTGCTCGGCCCCGACCTGGTGACGCCCGGCCTGGTCCAGCTCGTCACCCAGGGCCTCGGCATGAACCTGGTCTACTCGCTGGCCGACGCCCCGCACACGATGGACACGGCGTTCCGGCCGGTCGACGACGTGCTGGCCGAGGCGCAGATCCTGGTCTACGACGGCGCCCGCCACCCCTGGGTGGCCGAGCGGATCGCCGGCCGGTCCGACCTGCGCTCGGTGGTCGACGTCGCGCAGCTCGAGCCCAAGCGGGCGAGCCTGCGCGAGAAGACGCTGGGCATCCTGGGCCTCGGGCGCATCGGTTCGCGGGTCGCGCAGATCGCCTCGCAGGGCTTCGGCATGCGGGTCGTCTACCACTCCCGCACCCGCAAGCCCGAGCTGGAGGAGGCCTGGGGCCTGGAGTACGTCTCGCTCGACGACGTGTTCACCTCCTGCGACATCCTCACGATCCACCTGCCCCACCACGGCGCCGAGGACGTGGTCTCACGCAAGCTCGTCAACTCGATCCCGGACGGCACGGTCTTCGTCAACTGCAGCGTTGGCTCGGTTGTCGAGGACGAGGACGAGCTGCTCGACCGCTGCGAGCGGGGCGAGCTGCGGGCGTTCCTGGACGTCTACCGGACGCTGCCACCGAGAGCTCGGCTGCGCGCCCTGCGCGACGGCGTGCTCGCGACGTACCGGCTCGGTTGGCGGACCAAGGCGACGGTGGGCCTGAAGACGCACAAGCTGCTCACCAAGCTCGAGAACCCGCCCCAGCCGTACCAGACCCGGGCCCGGTAGAGACTCGATGCGGTCGGCCACTGGCCTCCTGACCATCGATCCCGACGGTGTCGTCACTCCGCTGGCGTCCTCGAACGGCGACCGCCCGGTCGCCCTCGAAGGCCTGCTGGCACAGGAGGTCGATCTCCGACGGAACGGGCATCCGAGTCCTCGGGTGGTCGAGCTGATGGATCGGTTCGGCTTCGAGTTCGAGCCCTGGGCGGAGCCCGGGCACGTGCGCATGCAGCCGTGGGCGAGCCGGATGCACGCCTGCGCACAGGAGCACGCGCGGCGCCACGTCCAGGACATCGCGCGGGTGCGCGGGCTGCCGTTCGACGAGGTCTCCGGCGTCCTCGTCGTCGACACCCGGGCCGCCGCCCTCGCCGACTACCTCGACCTCATCCACGACGACGGGTCCTTGTACGGCGCCGAGCCCTACGCGCTCGGCGGGACGCGGGCCGGCGTGCTGCTGCGGCAGACGGCGTGCCTGCAGAAGTTCGCGATCGCCGCGGAGTGGGACATGGGCTCGACCCCGCTGCCGCGGTGCCTGTTCGAGGTGTCCGACAGCTTTCGCGGCGAGACCGACGAGGACGTCGAGCAGCTGTTCCGCGTGCGGCGGTTCCGGTTGCCGGAGGCCCACCTCCACGACCGGTCGTTCGAGGCGGCCCTCGACGGGGCCCGCGAGCTGCACCGCCGCCTCTCGCTCGCGATGGCGGACCTGGACGCCGACCACGTGATCCTCGTCAGCGCGTCGCATCGCACGTGGCAGGCGAACGCGGGGACGATCGCGGCCATGGTCGCCGAGACGGCGCGCTGGGCCCTGGTGCTGGTCTCCCCGCCGGGTGCGCTGTGCCAGGACGGCATCGAGCTCGACTTCGAGTACAAGTTCCTCGATGTCAACGGGTTCCCGCGCGAGCTCGCGACGTTCCAGTTGGACACCAGGATCACCCGGGCGATCGGGTTGTCGGTCCCGGACGGCGAGCTGACCACGACCCACGTGGTCCCGACCGGCAGCGTCGAGCGGCTCATCCATGCCCACCTGGATCGGGTCGCCCGCCTCGAACGAGCCGGCCGGCGGGTGACCCTGCCGTACTGGCTGGCGCCGGTCACCGTGCGGTTGCTGGAAAGTCCCGACGCCTGGCGGGCCGGCGGCGAGGTCGCCGCGCGCGCCGTCGAGCACGGCCTGAGGGTCGAGGTCGACGACCGGCCGGTCGAGCTGGCGGAGAAGATCGCGGCGGCCGACGAGTGCCTCGTCCCGTTCACGCTGACCCCGAGCGGGGACACCGGCCGGGTGCGGGTGCGGGAGTACGAGTCGCGGGTGGAGGAGGACCGGGACGCGGCCACCTGGCTCGCCACCGTCGCGTGCGCCCCGTCGATGCCGTCGTCCGTCCCGTCCATTCCCCGGCTCTCCCAACGCCCCACCCGAGCCGTGGCGAGCACCGTCGGCGCACCCAGGTGAGGAGGGCACGCATGGACCACATGAGAGTCGTGGACCCGGACAAGATCGGGATCGTGGCCCGGGAGGACCGCGACAGCATCATCGTCGCCGAGTTCGACCCTCCACTCGAGACACAGGGTGTCCAGGAGCTGGTGGCCGGCCTGTCGACGCGGCCCACGCCGGCGGACTCCGTCGACGTTCGGGTGATCGAGTACACGCCCGAGGTGCACGACAGCACCGCCCTCTCGCTGGACCGGCTCACCTCGCACACCGACGGGTCGTTCCTCGGCCGGCCTCCCCCGTGGTTCGTCCTGAGCTGCCGGCGGGCGGACACCGGGGGAGGCGGCGCGAGCACGTTCATCCCCGTGGACGATGTCGTCGGGGCGGCGCCGTCGTGGGTCGTCGACGGGCTCGCGCGGGCGGAGTTCCGGTTCCTCAAGACCTACGACGGCGACCTCACCGACTCGTTCGTCGGCCCGGTCCTCACCCGACGCGGCGACGGTGCGTGGCTCATGAGATGGCGTGCCGATCACCTCTACCGGCCCGAACCCGTGCGGGACAACGGAACCCGCGCCGCGGACGCGGCCGCGTGGCTGCACGAGCACGTCGACGCGGCCGAGCCGGTCGTCCACGCACTGGGCGACGGCCACCTGGCACTGATACCCAACGGGCGGTTCCTACACGGCCGCACCGCACTGTCGGCCGGCTCACGCCGCCGCATCTTCCGGGCCTGGGTGTTCTGATGGAGAAACGAGGGAGGCGTTGATGCAGGAACCGATTCCGCTCGAGATCGCTGACGGCGGGGAGTCGGCGCCGGCCGAGCCCATGGAGGATCTCCAGTCGCTGCTCGGCGTCGAGGAATGCGTCCGCTACTACCCGCCCGACCTCAGGCACGTGCCGGAGTCCCCGGTCGTCTTCGCCGCGGGGAGCAGTCCGGTCCCGGCGCCGCTCCGGCGGGAGATCGACATCTTCGTAGACGTCCCGTTCTGCAAGACGATCTGCGGTTTCTGTCCGTTCAACGTCTACCCGTACAACCCGACGATCGCGGCTCGATACCTGGAGGGGCTGAAGCGGGAGATCCGGGTCATCAAGGAGCTGCACGACTTCAGCTCCCTGCGCGTGGGCACCGTCTGGGTCGGCGGCGGCACCCCGACCGTCATGGAGGAGGAGTTCCTCGACGAGCTGCTCACCGTGCTCCGCGCCGAGTTCGACCTCGGGCACGCCCACGAGTTCACCGTCGAGATCAAGCCGGCGCTCGAGAACCTCACCGACGCCAAGATCGAGCTGCTGCGACGGCACGACATCCGGCGGATCAGCATGGGCGTGCAGTCGACCCAGGCGCACCAGCTCAAGATCCTCGGCCGCGGTCACACGCGCGAGGAGGCCCTCGACGTCATCGCGCTCATCAAGGGCGAGGGCTTCGCGCTGAACATCGACATGATGTACCGGCTGCCCGGCCAGCGGGTTGACGAGGTGCGCCTCGACATCGACGACGTCGTCGGACGCGGCATCGACCACATGTCGTGGTTCCCGTACGTGCCGCACGAGGGCACCTCGCTGGCCCGGCGGATCGACAAGGGCCGGGTGGACGCGCAGGCCGGACGTGCCGACTACCGCAGCATGTTCGAGGCGGTCAGCGACGGGCTCGGCGCCGAGGGCTATGAGCAGTACACCCCGTACCACTTCGGACTGACCGACCGCTGCCACTACCACGTGGGCCGGTGGGGTCTGCCGCAGCGCGAGACGCTGGGGCTGGGGCCGGGCGCCTTCTCTTTCTTCAACGGCTGGATCTACACCAACCAGCACGATCCGGAGAAGTACCACGCCGATGTCGTCGCCGGCCGTCCGCCGGTGCTGACCGGCAAGCGCCTCGACCGGGCGGAGAGCGTCACCCGGTTCGCCGTGCTGGGCGTGAAGCTTTTCGAGATCGACTTCGCGACCTTCCGCACCGCCACGGGGGAGGACTTCGCCTCCTACTACGCCGAGGAGATCGAGCTGCTGGCATCGGTCGGCCTGGCGGAGGTGCACGACGAGCGCCTGGTGTGCACTATGGACGGTCGCGCGTTCAACAACGACGTGGCGTCGGTCTTCGCGACCGACACCGCACGTCGCACCCACCATCCGCAGGCGCTGGACTACATGCGTGCCGGGACATGACGCTGCTCCTCGTCAACCCACCTGGCATTCGGCCCGGACGGTCCGGCTCGTTCTTCGCCGACCAGAAAAGGAACCTGCGTCCGGAGCAGTACCGCTCGATGCCCATGGAGCACCTGGGCATCATGTCCATGGCCGCGTACGCCCGGGCGCGGGATGTCCCGGTCCGGACCGTCAACGGCCTGGTGGAGTCGCACGAGTCGGTGCACGAGACCTGGCGGGCCATGCGCGCGGCGGGCCGGCCGACCCTGGTCGGGTTCTCGATCATCGACACCATCGCCGAGGTGGTCTGGCTCGCGGAACGGCTCCGGCGGCACTGGCCCGACGTGCCGGTCGTGCTCGGCAACGTCATGGCGAGCCTCAACTACGAGCGCATCTTCGCCCAGTACGACTGCTTCGACTACGTCAGCTTGGGTGACGGCGAGGTCGCGGTGACCGAGCTCTACCAGGCGGTCGCCGGCGGCAGGCGGGACGCGGCGGTCCCCGGCATCGCGCGCCAGGACGCCGACGGGACGCTGGTCGCCACGCCGCCGAAGCTGCACGCGCTCGACGAGCTCCCGCCCCCGGCCCGCGACGAGCTGCCGGCCGTCCTGGGGTCGGGGTTCTCGGCCGCCGTCTACAGCACCCGGGGCTGCCCGTACCGCTGCACGTTCTGCGGGACCGGGGCGATCTCGGACATGCTCGGCAAGGACAGTTACCGCTCGCGCTCGGTGGAGTCGGTGGTCGACGAGATCGAGCGGCTCGTCCGCGACTTCGGCGTCGACCACGTGTCGATCACCGACGACCTGTTCCTGTCCAAGCACCCGAACATGCAGGCGCGGGCGCACGAGTTCGCCGACGAGCTGCTGCGGCGCCGGGTCGACGTGACGTTCATGATCGACGCCCGGATGGACTCGGTCCAGGACTTCTCGCTCTACGACAAGATGTACGCGGCGGGACTGCGCCGCGTGTTCATCGGCATCGAGACGGGCTCGCGCGACCAGCTGATCGCGTACCGGAAGCGGTCGGTGCGCGCGGACGAGGACGCCGGCGAGAAGCTGCGCGCGCTCGAGGACCGCGGCATCGAGATCGTGCCGGGCACGATCATGTTCCACCCCACGGTCACGCCGCGGGAGCTTCGGGAGACGGCGCGCCTGCTGCGGTCGCTCACCTACAAGACGCCGCGGAAGTTCCTCGACCGCATCACGGCCTACCCCGGGACGCCGCTGCACGCCGAGTACGCGGCGAAGGGCCTGCTGACCGAGGACTGGCCGATCGGTCGCTGGCAGTTCGCCGACCCCGTGGCCGCACATGTCCACGAGGAGGTTCGGGCCCGCATCGACGGTGACCCGGGCATCACGTTCGACGAGGCGGAGCACTTCTTCCTGGAGCGGGTGGACGCCTGGGAGTCGGCCGTGACAGAGAAAGCCGCGCTAGGTTCGGGAGAGGATTCGTAATGCGTGTCGCGCTGGTCATCCCCGCCGACCCCCCGGGCAAGAACAACTTCAACCAGGTGCCCATCGGGGCCTTGTACACCGCGACCACCCTGCGCGTGGCCGGGGTGGAGGTGCTGTTCGCCGACCTGCGGCGCAGAGCTGCCGATCAGCCGAGCGTGGCGCAACTGGCCGACGCGGACCTGGTGGTCGTGTTCTCGACCGACTACGACCTGGCGCAGTGCTATCCGTCGTTGCGGCCCGCCGCCGACGAGGTGGCGCGGCTGCGGGCGGCGGGTGCGCGCAAGATCGTCTGCTGTGGCTCCCACGGGACCGTCGACCCGGAGCTGACGCGTCGGTTCACCGCGGTGGACGGCGTGGTCTGCGGCGAGTTCGAGTTCGCCGTCCCCGGCTTGGTCGAACACGTGCGCGCGACCGGTTCGGTCCCGCCGGTGTGGCCGCTGGACGGGCAGGCCGTGGCGGCGACGGAGGAGCAGCTCGCCGGCCTCGGCGCGCCGGCCTACGAGCTGGCGCCGATGGTCGAGTACGCCAGCGAGGGGTTCGTCGACGGCGAGCTCGACATGGTGCGCAGCGCGCTCCTGCTCGCCAACCGCGGGTGCCCGTTCGCCTGCAACTTCTGCTACCTGCTGTTCGGGCGGCGGCTGCGCCGGCGCCCAGTCGAGTCGACGGTCCAGGAGATGCTGCGCCTTCGGCACGACTACGACGTCCGGCACTACTTCTTCCTGGACTACACGTTCACAGTGGACAAGAAGTGGGTTGAGAAGTTGGCCGCCGAGATCCAGCGCCACCGGCTCGACGTCTCGTGGATGTGCCAGACCCGCGTCGACTGCATCGACCCTTCCGTGCTGGCGCAGATGAAGGCGGCGGGGTGTGCCGGCGTGTGGCTGGGCGTCGAGTCGCCGGAACTGGAGCAGCGCCGCTACCTCAGCAAGGACAAGATCGCGTTCAGCGACATCGACGCCGCCGTGCGGATGATTCGCGAGGCCGGGCTGGAGGTCCTGAGCTTCGTCATGGTCGGGCTGCCCAACGAGACCGAGGACAGCTTGCGGAGTCTGAACGACTGGCTCACCGAGTCCGAGGTGTACTACTCGCTCTCGACGTTCCAGCGGCGCCCCGGCACTCCGCTGGCGCGTGACTCGGGGCTGGAGCTGGACAGCTGGGACGCGTTGGACCGGCCGTCCGGTGTGCTCGGCGAGTCGTCGTTGCAGCTGCGCGACCTCGACTGGTTCTTCGAGTACCACGACCGCAGTCCGCACCGCGTCTCCAACGTGATGCGCAAGGCGGTCCGGCTCTGACCGTGGGATTCGAAGGCCGGGTCGCGCTGGTGACGGGTGCGGCCCGGGGCATCGGCGCCGCGACCGCCCGGCTGCTGGTCGGGCGGGGCGTTCGGGTGGTCGTCAACCACGTGTCCTCGGACGTGAGCGGTTTGCTCGACGAGTTGGGAGACCGTGCGTTCGCCGTGCGGGCCGACGTGTCCGATGAGGACTCGGCGGCCTCGCTGGTCGCCGCGGCCCAGGAGCGGTTCGGCGGGCTCGACCTCGTGGTCAACAACGCGGGTGTCATCGACCGGACCAGCCACTGGGACGCGGCCGCCGCCAGTTGGGCCGACACCTTCGCGGTCAACACGATGGGGCCGTGGTGGGTCGTCAAACACGCCGCGTCCGCGCTGCGCGCCAGGGGCGGGGCGGTCGTGAACGTGACCTCCATCTACGGCGTCACCGGCTCGCCCGCGGCGGTGTCCTACTCGGCCTCGAAGGCGGCGCTGGCGGCGATGACGCAGGCGTGGGCGGTCGAGCTGGCCCCGGACATCCGGGTGAACGCGGTCGCGCCGGGGAACACGCTCACCGAGCTGACGGGTACCGCGGCCGAGGGAACGACCAGCCGGTTCGACGAGCTGACCCCGCTGGGCCGGTCGGCGTGGCCCCGGGAGATCGCCGAGGTGATCGCGTTCCTCGGCTCACCCGCGGCGAGCTTCGTGACGGGGCAGACCTGGGTCGTGGACGGGGGCTACGGCATCCGCGCGGGCAGCTGAGCCTTCAAGGTCTGCCCGGCACCTGCGATGTCCACTTCGGACAGCGCAGGCACGGGTCAGAAGCCGCCGCCGCTGTCGCCGCCGAAGCTGCCACCGCCACCGGAGTCGAACCCGCCGCCGCCGCCGGAGTCGAAGCTGCCGCCGCCGGAGTCGAACCCACCCGAGCTGCCCGAGTCGAATCCACCGGAGCTACCGGAGTCGAACCCGCCGGAGCTACCGGAGTCGAACCCGCCGGAACTGCCGGAGTCGAACCCGCCCGAGCTGCCCGAGTTGAAACCGCTGGAGCTGCCCGAGTCGAATCCGCCCGAGCTGCCGGAGTCGAATCCGCCAGTGTTGCCCGAGTCGAATCCGCCGGAGTTGAAGCCGCCGGAGGTGCCGAGGCCGGTGTCCGTGAAGCCGACCGGGTCGACGTTGCCGCCGAAGCTGCCGGTGTCCGTGAACCCGTTACCGAGGTCCGAGTTGACGGAGCCGACGGGCGAGAGATCCGAGCCCGTGTTCCCGGCGATGGAGCGGCTGGCGCCGGTGTCGAGGTCGCCGGTGAAGCTGCCCGAACCGTCGTCGACGTTGGCGAACTCGTTGCCCGAGCCCAAGTCGGAGCGATCGGACTCGGTCGGCGCCACCTCTGCCGGCGGCTGATCCGCCGGCACCTCGGCCGGAGTCTCGTTCGCCGGCGCTTGCTCGGCCGGCACCTCGTTGACCGGCGCCTGCTCGGCGGGCGTCTCGTTCACCGGCGCTTGCTCGGCCGGCACCTCGTTCACTGGCGCCTGCTCGGCCGGAGTCTCGCTGACCGGCGCCTGTTCCGCCGGCACTTCGTTGACCAGAGCTTGCTCGGCCGGTGTCTGGTTCACCGGCGGCTGTTCGGCCGGCACCTCGTTGACTGGGGCTTGGTCGGCCGGCACCTCGGTCGCCGGCGGCTGCTCCGCGGGCGTCTCGTTGACCGGTGCCTGTTCGGCCGGCGTCTGGTTGGCCGGTGGCTGCTCCGTCGGCGGCTGCTGCGGAGTCGGCTGGTTCTGCATCTGCAGCGGGACGTCCACCCGCAGGTTCCACTGGTAGGCGAACGTCGGGTTGACCGGTGGCACGTTCTCCGCGCCCTGGAAGCCCCGCTGTGCCAGCTGACTGTTGACCGCCTGCTCCACGTACGGCTGCAGCACGCTGCCCAACAGCTGCTGCCCGAGGTCGTTCGGGTGGTAGGACCCCTGAACGTTCGACGGGGTCAGGCCGTTGAGCGCCTCCTGCTGGGTGAGCAGCTCGCGACCCTGCAGCGCGGTGGAGACGTCCGCGTAGATCCACTGCTGGCCGGGATGCGCCGCCGCGGCGGCGGTCGACGCGTCCTGGTTGTTCCGGTTCAGCGCGTCGGCGAGCTGGTTGGAGCGCTCCGCCTCGCCCTGGCTGATCGTCGACCAGCTGAACGGGGACCACCACGTCGGGGTGCCGGGCACGGTGGCCGGCAGCGCCCTGGGATAGCCGAGCGAAACAACTGTCGCGTTCGGCGAGGCCAGGTTCGAGACGTCGGTGAGCAGCCTGGTCTGGTTGGCGAGATAGGTACCGTCGTTCAGCTGCTGCATGAACCCCGGGAACTGCTCCGCCGAGGACGAGTCGCTGTTGAACAGCGACGTCCTGACCCAGTCGGCGAAGCGCGCGTCGTTGCCGCCGATGCCGACGATCACGACGTCCGCGCCCCGGACCGCGTTGATCTGGGGCGCCTGCTCGAACGGCGTCCCCTGCCTGGTCGTCTGGTAAAGGCTGTCGCGGGTGGCGCCGGAGACGGGCACGAACGACACCTGGATGTTCGCACCCGGGTTGGCCGCCTGGATCTGGTTGAGCGCCTGGAGGGTCGGCGCCGTCGACGACTGGTGTGCCGGGTCGATCTGGAGGGTCTGGTAGGTGATGCCGTCCGGGCCGGTGACCGGCACCTCGACCTGGCGGTAGGTCGACGAGGTCGCGCCCTCGCCGCTGGTGAACGAGTCGCCGACGACGACGACCTTCACCGTCGGCTTCGTCACGTCGGTCGGCGCGAGGGCCGGCGGGGTGGTGGCGTTGGGGAGCACGCCGCCGTTCACGCGGTCGGCGCCGAGCAGGCCCGGGGTCGGCGGCGACGCCTCGAGGACCTGCATGCCGCGCACCTTCATCTCGGTGACGACTTCCTGCTCGCGCAGGGTGTCCTTGCCGCTGACCCGGCCCAGCTCCTGACCCAGCTGCCGGTCGTTCATCGACCGTACGTCGGCCGGCCGGGAAGGCGGGGTGTACGTCGTGGTGCCGTTGTCCGGCAGCGGCTCGGCCGCCGCGAGGCCCGGGGCCACGCCCAGCCCGACGCCGGTGAGCGCGGCGCCGAGCAGCACCTTGCCGGTGATGCCGAGGGGATGGCCGGTTCGGGGCGTGTCCGGCAGTCCGTCGCACTCGCTGCTCGGTGCCGGCGGCGCGGCGGGGGCGGGGGCGGACCGCAGCGGACGACCGTAGCCGTCGCGTGCGATCTTCGGCTTGAGATGCTTGGGCCGGCGCCGGCGGGCCGGGCGGTCCCGGTCGGTGACGCGGGAGACTTCGGGTGGTGCGGGCGGGTCGGCTTCGGCGAGCATCTCGCCGGCGACCTTCTCCAGCCAGGCGTGCTCGACTGCGTCTTGCGCCATTTGTCTCTTGTGGACGTTCAAGGTGGAGCCCCCTAAGCTGATCCCGCGCCGCACGGAACGTGAGTAGACGTCACCGTGCGCGAAGTATCCGAGGGTGACCTGACCAGGGTCAACGGACGGTCGGGCGGAAACTTCCGGGCTGTTTCCCAGTCAGCCGCCGTTCGCCGCGGGCGGGGGCGTGCCGAACCAGCCGGCGAGCGCCGCTCGCAGCGCGGGCGTGGCGGTGTCGCCGGGCTCGTCGACGGCCGCGGCCCAGGCGATGTGGGCGTCCGGGCGGATCAGGAGGGCGTCGGCCGGCCGGTGCTCGGTCTTGGCCGTGTGGATCTCGACGCGAGGCTGCCAGTCTCGGGCCGTCTCGCGCAGGTCCGGCCGGTCGGCGAGGTCGAGCAGGACGGGTCGGGCGGTGTGCAGGAGCTCCGCGACGCTGGTCGTCCCTTGGTCGGTGTGCAGGGTGAGGTCGGGTGCGAACGTGCCGGCCAGGGCGTGGTGGTCGGGACCGGGCATCGGGTGGCGAATGTCGGTACCGGCGATGAGCGTTCCAACGCGGCGCTTCGCCTGCTCGTCGGCGAGCAGCTCCAGGAAGACCTCCCGAAGCGCTTCGGCGGCCGGGTCGTGACCGCGCCTGAGCGCGACCTGGGCCTGGGTGTGGAACAGCGTGCGGGCGCCGGCGGGGTGGCGTTCGTCGTGGTACGTGTCCAGCAGGCCGGGCGGTGCCCAGCCGTGCACGTCGTCGGCCAGCTTCCAGGCGAGGTTGACCGAGTCGAGCATGCCGGCGTTGAGCGCCACGCCCGTGGCGGGGAAGAGGTGGGCCGCGTCGCCGGCCACCAGGATCCGTCCGGCGCGGTACCGCTGCGCCTGCCGAGCATGAAAGGTGAAGCGCGACAACCGAATCGGCTCGCCCATGGGCAGGGTCTTCCCGAGCACGCGGCGGATGCTGTCCTGGAGCTCGGTCAGCGGCATCGGTGCGTCGTCGTCGTACTCGGTGGCCTCGTCCTCGGTGGTGTAGAGGAACAGCACGCCGGGCGTCGGCGACCCGAGCCCGAACACACCGGCGTCCGTCCGGGTGAACCCCGCCCGGATCGTGCCCAGCCCGGGAACGTCGAGGTCGCCGTCGTCGAGCAGGGTGACCGACTCGGGGATGCTGACCTGACCGAGCCGGTTGACCTCCGGGTAGGTGGTGCCGGGGAACGGGATGCCGGCGAGGTCGCGGACTCGGCTGCTTGGGCCGTCGCAGCCAATCAGGTACCGGGCGGTGACCTGGTACGGCCCGGCCGGACCGCGCACGTCCACGGTCACCGAGGCGTCGTCCTGGCTCGCCTCGACCACTTCGTGTCCGCGGCGCACGTCGGCGCCGAGCTCGCGGGCGCGTTCGTCGAGCAGCTGCTCGAGTCGTTGCTGCGGCAGCGGCAGCGCGTGCAGCGGGGAGTCCGCCAGACTGGTGAGATCCACGTGCACGCCGCCGAACGGGAAGACGGCCGGCGGGGTGGGGGCGGTGGTGGCCGCCTCGAACCGGGTCAGCAGGCCTCGGTAGTGCAGCAGCCGCAGGATCTGCCCGCCGATTCCGTTGGCCTTCGGGGTCTCTCGGGGCAGCGGCCGCTTCTCCAGCACCAGGGGTCGCGCTCCGGCCAGGCGCAGCTCACCGGCCAGCATCAGACCGGTGGGCCCCGCGCCCACGATGACCACGTCGACGTCCACGTGCCCCTCAGCTCCCGGAGGTCCAGCAGGCGGGTCAGGGGCAGTTCAGCCCCCCGGGGCCACCGAAGTAGAGGTAGCTCCCCCACTCGGTGGACGAGTTGTTCGTGATGACTGAGTTGTAGCACGCGGGGGAGACCTGGCCGGCCGTGAGCTGCGCGTGTCGAGCGACGCCGGTCATGTCGTTGACAGCGATGGTCCGTTGGTACGCGGCCTTGCCGAAGCCCTCCGTCGGGAAGCGGCCGGAGCCCATCGTGGGGAACACGCCGAAGCCCGCGGTCGTCTCGCCGCCGAAGGACGCCGTGCGCGCGCTGGTGCCGAGCGTGCCGTTCGAGAACAAGGACGCCGGGTAGGAGCCGATCCAGGCGCCGGCGATGTGGAACCACCACCGCCCGCCCGTGAGCGTGAAGCCCATGCGGATGTCGTACTGGGTGCCGCCCTGCTGGGAGGTCGGGGAGAGCGCGCCGTGCAGGACGTGGTTGGCGCCCGGGTGGTAGGCGAAACCGCCCTGGCAGTAGTCGTTGTAGCAGCTGTTGCCCTTCTTGTAGTCGTCGCGGGTGTAGAACACGAACAGCCGCGGCAGGGAGTCCGTCTGCCCCGGCGCGCCATCGATGATGCCGGCACGCCAGCCGCACTCCACGGTCTGGTACGGGACGAACGGCAGGCCCGCGTTCGAGTACCACTGCTGCGACGCCGACGACAGCAGGCTCGGGGGGATGAGCTGCGGAGTCCAGATGTTGATGTTGCTGGCCCCGCCGAGGTTCTCGATCTCCTGCCGGCCCGCCGCCCATCGCCGGGTGTCGGCTCGCGGCCCGCGCAGGAGCTCGTCCAGCGTCGGGTGGTCGGTGGCCAGCCGGTCGAGGGTGTGCCTGAGAACGGGCACAGTCCCAAGTGGACACCACATCTGGTTGCCGAGCGGGTCGTAGTACCGGGGATGCAGCTGCGGCGGCAGGTGGTTCGTCGCGCCTGGCGAGTCGCCCGCCTCCATCGTGTCGGGCAGAGGCGGTTCGCTCGGCGGCTCGGGCACCTCGCTCCCGTCGCGCAAGGACAGTTGCTGCTCGGCCGGAATGCAGTCGACGACCTCGCCGCCCGACTCGAGGAAGCTGTGCCGCACGTCGACGCCCTCGTAGCGGGTCAGCAGGAACTCGCGCATCTCGTCGAACGCCTCGTCGTCGGGCTTGAGTGCGAGCCGCTCGCGCACCTCCGGATACTTCGCCGACGACAGCGAGTCGCGGAAGTCCTCGAACGGCTGGATCGCGGACGGCGTGCTCATGGCGAATCCCTTCGATCGAGCGATGTCACTCTGGAATGTCTACTGAGGACACGACGCGCACGACGTCGTCGTCGCTCGCGGTCGCGATGAGCCTGCCGTCGGCGCTGAACGCGACGTGCCGCACGGGTTTCGAGTGGGGCAGCCAGCGGAGGTCGAGGCCGCTCTGCGGGTCGACGAGTACGGCGGTGGGCGTGCCGGTCGCGACGCACAACGCCGGCCCGGCCGGGTCGAAGGCCAGCGTGGTGACCGGGTTGGCGTAGCTCAGCCGCCGCAGCTCGGGTGCCGAGCCGGCCGCGGTGAGGTCGTGGATCGAGACGGTGTTGTCGTCCCATGCGGTCGCCAGCAAGGTCTCGTCGTGGTTGAAGGCGACCAGCGAGCACGCGAAGCTCCGACTTATGCGCGCCCGTTCGGCCACCGCGGCGGTGTCGACGACGACCACGGAGCCGTCCTCGTTGGCCGTGGCCAGCAGTGTGCCAAGTGGACCGAACGCGACGTCGAAGATCTTCCCGTCCGCGGCCGTGCCGAACACCTCGGCGCTCGTGGTGGCGTCGAGGAGCCGGGTCCTGCGGTCGGCGCACCCGGTGGCGACCCACCGGCCGTCGCGGCTCATCGCGACGCGGGTGACGGTCTGCGGATGGGTGTTGGGGCTCGCCCAGTGCTCGGCGCCGTCCTCGGTGCTCAGCACGCGGGCCGTCCGCCCGGCGGCCGTCGCGACCCACTCGCCGGCCGGCCCGCCGACCGCGATGGCGTTGACCGTGCCGATCGACTCGAGTTTCCAGGACCGGTCGCCGAGGATCGAGAACAGCCGGACTCCGGCGCTGCCCGCGACGGCCACGGACTGCCCGCCGTCGGCGAACGCGAGGTCCGCGAGGGTGCCGGGAACGGGCTTGCGGGCCAGCCGGGTGCCGGTCTCCGCCGCGAGCACGGTGACCGCCGGGCTGCCATCGGCGAAGGCGACCAGCGGCGTGCCCGCCGGCGACATCGTGAGGGCGGTGACCGCGGCATCGTGCTCGTGGCGGGAGACGTCGACGCCGGTGTCGTAGATGTTGACGACCCCGGTCTCGTGATCATTGCTGCCGCACAAGGCGAGTCGGCGACCGTCGGCGCTGAACTCGACGCGCGACGGGAAGTTGTCCACGATCGTGGCCCGCCAGATCGTCGCACCGGTGGCCGCGCCGAGCACGGCGACCTCGGGCAACCCATCGCTGTTCGGCCGGACCACCGCTAGGTACCGCAGGTCGGGACTGAAGACGACGATGCCGACCGGCAGGATCGGGAGCTCGGGCAGCAGTGGTGTGCCGTCATCGACGCCGAACACACCCACGCCGACGTCGACCGTCGCCGCCACCCACCGTCCGTCCGGGCTGAACGTCATCGACCGCACGGTCGTCTCGTGCACCGGCACGGTCTGCGCCGGCTGGCTGGTCGCGGTGGCCAAGATCTGGACCGTCCCGTCCGCGCAGCCGGCTGCGAGCCACTGCCCGTCCGGGCTGTACGCCAGGCTGGCGGGTTCGCTCGCGAGCGGCAGTCGCACCTTGCCACCGGTGTCGATGTCGACCACGTCGACCGCGTTCGAGCCCGCGATCGCGATGCGCCGCGAGTCGGGGCTGAACGCCCACTGGAGGGTTTGGAGATCCCCGTGGTTCAGCCGGATGGTGCCGGTCTGTGCGTCGACGACCGTGACGTGGGGGCTACCCCTGCCGATGACCCACGCACTCCACGCTACGAGCGAGCCGTCCGGGCTGAAGCCGGCGACCTCTCCCCGGAACTGGTCGAACGCCGGGAAGCGAACCTCGCCGTCCTCGGTGCTGACCACCGCGCTTCGCCAGCCGGCCACGGCCAGCCACTGGCCGTCGGGGCTGGCCGCGAGGTGGTTGACGGGTTCGACGTCCCCTCGCGTCCAGCGCGCCGGGCCGGGTCCTCCCGGCATGACGGTGAGGACGCCGTGGTCGAAGTCCGATCCGCTGATGCCGCCGACCGCGAGGTGGCCGTCGGGGAGCCAGGCCAGCCCGAAAGCCCGGAAGGACAACGTGTCCGACCTGATCAGCTGACCGGCGTCGCCCATCACGGCCGCCACTCGGCCGGGAGGACGATCGTGTCGACGAAGACGTTGCGGCGCCCCAGGTCCGGCGTGTCGCCGGCGGCGACGGCGGTGAGGTTCTCCGACTCCCGGATCCGGATGCGCAGCCGGCCGGGCACGGCCGGCAGGGTGAGCGGCGGGATGGTGCCGTCGGCCGCGCGGACCACGGTCTGGCCGGCCACCGGCCGCCAGGCGGGGACGGCGGGGTCCGGGTCCGCGCCGTCGACGACGAGGTCGAGCGCGTCCGGGTCGACACCGGCGGGGCAGGCCTCGAGCGTCGCCTCCAGGCGGTTGAGCGGGTTGGGGGAGGTCCCGCTGACGGTGAGGCGGACCTGCGCCCCGCCGCGGTCGACCACCACGCGCCGGTCGGGCAGCAGCGGGACCGTGTCCGCGGTGACGAAGGGGGACAGCTGGAGTCCCCTGTCGCTGTGCTCCTGGTAGCGGGCGACCACGAGCCGCACGAAGGGGTTGTAGGACTGGCCGACGGCGAGCTCGACGTCGGCGAACCAGCGGTCGCCGCCGGGTTTCACACCGAAGGGCACCACGCCGACGGGCTCGGTGAGCTCGGGCGGGACGAGCTGTGTGGTCGAGGGCGGCCGGAACAGGTCCGCGGTGGGGAACATCGCCGTCGCGGGCGTGCCGAACAGGGGGTCGCGGCCCATGCGGGTGACGAGCGGAGCGATCTTGGCCGACGGTGAGCCGGTGGGTGCCACGATCACCGCCAGCCGCTCGTCCTCGCCGGTCTCGTACCACGGGCGCGCGAGCTCGACGCGGAGCCGCTGCCCCAGCCGGGTGTTCTCGATGCGGTCGCCCGAACGCTGCCGCTGCCACCGGAACGCCGGCACGACCCCGAGCAGGACCGGCGGGTTCGGCCGGGCCGAGGAGAGGATGTTGACCACCGGCTGCGGCAGGGACAGCTCGAACGCGGACGCGGGATCGGTGTCCTTGAAGTACTCACGGAACCGGCTGACCGCGTTCAGCGTGTAGGTGATCATGCGGTGCTTGGTGTCGCCGAACTCCTGCCGGATCTCGGGCCTCGGCGGGTCGCCGCGGTCGATGGACCGGCTGTGCAGATGGGTGACCGTCACGGGGCGCTTGCCGGGGTCGGCGGTCTCCCCGACGTCCTCCCATTCGGTCCACGCGGCGGCGACGTCGAGGCGCCCGGTGCTGTCGGTGTGCAGCCCGGTGTCCGCGGCGAAGACCGGCTTGAGCAGGGCCGTGGTGTCGTGGTGTGCCCGCGTTACCTCGAGCGGCACGTTCCAGCGCGGCTCGGCCAGCGGCCGCCGCACCGCGTGGACCACGAGCACCCGGCGGGGCGGCGTGACGACGGGGTTGCGCCCGCGTCTCGTGGCTTCCGGCGAGATCGTCGGGTGGGCGAGGAGGACCTCGCGGATCGCCAGGTGGTTGTTCAGCTCGCCGTCGAGGGTCGAGGACAGCTCGACGACTGCCTGTTCGGCCTTCGCCAGGGCCACCTCGAACGTGTTCGTGTCGGGGTTCCAGCGCATGGTGACCGGTGGTGTGCTCTGGGATCGCGCCGCGAGCTTGATCATCTTTGCCTTGCGCGCCGGCCAGGGCCCGACCCACGCGCTCTCGTCGCTGATGTCCGTGAGTGGTCCGCCTGGAGCCTTCGAAATGTGCGCCGTGACGCCGCTGGCCACCGGGTCGGCGAGTCCGGTGCCGGCGGCGTCCGCGTGCATGGCGCGGCGGGCGAGCGCGAAGGACTCCTCGACGGTCTTGTTCTCGAGCATGCGGTGCTGCTCGATCAGATCGAACGAGACGGTCGGCGCGCGCAGCTCGCGGGCCTCGGTGAGCGGGTAGTCCGGGTCGGCCGCGTGCAGCTGCTCGACGGTCAGGTCGTGGTCGCTGCGGATCACGAGCCGGTCGAGCGCGGCGCCCGCGGCGAACGTCGTCGGACCGAGGAGCGTGGGCGGCCGCACCGGGTCGTGCCGGACGTAGGTCACGCTCGTGCTGGCGATTTCGGGGTCCTGCAGCTCGCCGAGGGACAGCCCGCCGCCGGCGATGTCGGCGACGCGCACCCGCAGCTGGTAGCTGTCGGCGAAGCGCAGAGCCGGCAGCCGTCCCTCGGGAACCTGGAAGTCCCACCGGAAGTCGAACGGCAGCGCCTGGCCCCTGCGCACCGGGCCGGGAGTGTCGCCGACCAGGTTCGGCTTCGGCAGCGCCAGGCTCCACCCGTTCCACCGCAGCACGACCTCGTCCGCGCGCAGCTCGCCGTCGGCCTGCCGCACCGCCGCGAACGGCTTGACGTGGCCCTCCTCGCGAACCCGTTCCTCGCGGTCGGCGCGCCCGATGGAGACACCGTTGACGCTGTAGTCGACGTCGCGCTCACACACCGAGCGCCACAGTGAGCCCGCACGGCGGACGTCGACGCGGTAGCCGAGCACGAGGTCGTCGGCGGTCAGCTCGGTGTCGGCCATCGAGGCGGCGGCCCGGCGGGTGCCCGCGCTGCGCTGCCGCCGGTCGAAGTCGGCGCCCCGGCCCGGGCGCAGGAGCGCGAACCCGATCGACCGGGCCGGTGGCATCGTCGCGTGCTGGGGCGGGTTCTTGGCGTTGTCGTGGGCAGCCTGCCGCAACCCGCCGACGGCACCGTTGATGTCGAAGGTGGCGATGGCCCACCGGGCATCGGCGCGCGCCGCCGGTTCGTCGAGCGAGACGGAGTCGCCCAGGTTGAGCACGCCGGCGCGGATGCCCGTGGCGGAGCCCGGCGCGGACGCGGGGCGGAACACCTCGTCCTCGGGTCCCTCGTAGCGGGTCCACGGCGACGTCACGAGCGAGCGCAGGAACGGCGGGTCGGTGCAGCGGATCGACAGCGACCGCGGGGCGCTCTCCGCGCCGAGCCTCAGGTCCGCGACGTCGACGAGCAGCTCGAAGATCAGACCCAGGTCGAGCAGCACCGTCGGGTGCTCTCGCAGGTTCGCCACGAGCTGGTGGAAGTCCGGGACCACAGGGATGGGCGGGTCGAAGTCGGCGGGTGGCGCGACCGGTTCGGGGCCCGCCCAGGCGTCGATCCCGGTCCGGATCGCGGCGTCGGTCGCCGCGGGGTCGTCCAGCGCGCCGGTTACGCCGGCGGCGCGGTAGGTGGCGGCGGCCTTCTTCGCGTCCTCGACCGTGCTCGACACCTCCGGCGTGGGGACGGTCTTGTCCTGCCACTCGTTGACGATGCCGCCGTCGCCGCTGAAGAACTCGGTCCAGACCTCCGAGCGCGCCCGCGCGACGTGCTCGATGCGGTGTGACGCGATGGTCTCGCCGACGGACGTCTTCGTGCGGAGCTGAAAGCTCACCTCGTCGATGAGCAACGCCGGCCAGTCCGCCAGCCCGAAGTTCTGGGCGATGTGTCCCTCGCCCAACCGCGGCACGACGAGAACCCGGACCGACGCCTTGCCCGACGGCCGAATCCCGTCGGGGACGGCCACCCACAGCAACTCACTCATGACGCCCCCTCGCAGGCTCGGTGCCGCCGCTCGCGGTCGCCCTGTGACATTGATTCGCTCGCAAGCTCGCTCATGATCACTCCATGACGTAGACGCGGGCGTGCTCGTCCTCGCAGCCGGTGGCCAGCAGCGCACCGTCCACTCCGAACGCGAGATGGCTGACCGGACCCGGATGGATGAGCCGGGCGACCTCGGCCTCGCCCTCCGCGTCGACGATCGTCACGATCGGATGCTCGGTCGCGACGGCGAGCTGGTGGCCGGCCCCCTGGAAGGCGAGCGTGATCACCGCGGCCCGTACCGCGAAACGGCGAACCAGCACGGCATCGGGACCGTCGACGCGCCAGATGTGGACCTGGGCGTCGGTTCCGGCGGTGGCGAGCAGCGTCCCGTCGGCGCTGAGGGCCGCGACGCGCTGCGGCCCGGGATGCTCGATCCGGTGGCGGCGCTGCCCGGTGGCGGCGTCGATCACGCTCGCGCTGCCGTCGTCGCTCGCACTGACCAGCAGGCCGCTCGCGCCGACCGACAGCGCGCGGATCCTCGCGTCGTGCTCGAAACCGTGCAGCTCGTCCCCGGTCTCGGCGGAGAGGATGCGGATCTTCCGGTCCAGCGCGGCGGTCGCCACCCACGCGCCGTCCGGGCCGAACGCGACGTGGGTGACGGTGTGGGAGTGTTGCGCCGTCCAACGTGGACGGTGGTCGTCCGGGTCGGCCCCCGCCGGCAGCCGGCGGTCGAACAGCCGCGCCGCTCGGTCGTTGCCGGCGGTCGCGAGCCGTTCGCCGTCGGGGCTGAACGCGACGGCGTTGACCGGTCCGCCATGCCGCGCGACCCAGCGTCCCTTGGTGATCGTGTCGAAGACCACGCAGCGCCCGTCGGCGCCGGCCGTCGCCGCGCTGTGTCCGTCGGGGCTGACCGCGACCGAGGCGATCGATCCCGAGTGGACGCGCGCGAGCATCTCCTCCCCGGTCGCCACCCGGAACACGACGAGCTTCGGTTCGTCGCCGGCGGTGATCGCGGCGGCGATACCGGCTTCGGCGGCGCTCACCGCGACCATGGTCACCCGCCCGCCGCAGTCCCGGCTGGCCCATGCCGGCCGGCCGACCTCGTAGACCCTGACTGAGTCAACGCCGGCCGCCACGAGCCGGGAACCGTCGTGGCTGAACGCGACATCGGCGGCGTGGGTGGCCACGCTCCACGCCGGCGTGCCGGTCGCCGAGTCGAGCACGGTCAGCCCGGGCCGGCCCACCTCCGTCGGTGTCGCCGGGGCGAGGTAGTTGACCGCGACCTGGCCGCCGTCGGGGTGGAACGACACCGAGTGGTCGGTGGCGGGTCGCAGGACCCGGTGCCGGAACACCGTGCGCCCGTCGACGACGGAGCACAACCCGAACAGGCCGGACCCGAGGAACGCCACGGTGCTGCGGTCGGGTCCGATGCGGATGCTCTCGCGAAACCGGCTGGCCGCTGTCAAATCGGCGGCCGCGACCTGGGACAGCTCCGCCATGTCCCGCGTGGCGTAGTGGGTGATCACACCAAACCGTCCACTCGCGACGATCACGGCGTCCTCGGCCGTGTTGAACGCGCTCGCCGACGCGAACCCGTCGTGCTCGTCGACCTGCCACACGATCGCGCCGTCGCGGCTGTGCACCACTGCCGGGGAACCGGTCGCCGTCAGCTCGGAGTCGCTGCTGAACGCCGGCTTCGCGAGGCATCGCCCCTGGCTGTGCAGGAGGTCGCCGGTCTCGGCGTCGAGGACATAGGCGACCTGCTCGGCCTCGCCCGACGGAGGAAACCCGGTGACCCCCAGCAACGTGGAGTCGGGACTGAACACGAGATGGCCGAGGCCCGGCGTGTGCCAGAGCTCCTGCCCGGTGCCGGCATCGAGCATTCGGATGTGCCGTTCCTCGACGCCCATGGTGCCGCTGATCGCGACCCGCTGTCCGTCCGGGGAGAAGGCGATGTCGCGGCACCAGTGCTGGTCGAGCCGCCAGCGGAGCTCACCCGACGCGGCGTCGAGCACCGACAGCCCGTTCGGGTCGTTGAGCAGGGTGCCGGCGCCGACGGCCACCCAGCGATCGTCGGGGCTCCACACCACGCGACCCGCCTTGTGCGGCACCTCCGTGTGACACAGGAGGCGGACGTGCTCGGGCAGCTCGCCGGCCGCCCGCGCGGACCTGGGCGCGGCGACGATCTGGTCGCTCGACTCGTCGGCGAACGCCTTCCGGTACTCCCGCCACCGGGCCAGTGCGGCCTCGTCGTCGGCGGCCCTGGAGAGCTCGTCGAGCGGGTGTGCGCGTGCGCCGCCGCCGGCGATCACCCACTCCCCGCTGTCCAGCTCGACGCTCTCCGACCACAAGGTGAGGTCGATCTCGATGACCAGCGTCGCGCGGCCGACCAGCGAGTTCCTCTCGGAGTTGTAGGTCATCGTCAGGCACAGCTCGACCGAGACGGAGATCAGCCCGAGCACCTCGATGCAGCCGCCGATGCGCAGGTAGCCGCTCAGCGTCACGATGCCGGCGCGGTCGAGCGTGAACCGGACTCCGCCGAGCGCGTGCACCTCGCCGGACGCGACGACGAAGTCGACCGCGACGAAGGCGCCGAACTCCAGGGAGGCCTCGAACAGCTGGAGGCCGTCGCGGTCGAGCGAGATCTCCACGTACCCGCCGCCGCCGAACATCATGACGGCCAGCTGGAACGGGTTCGCGCGGCTGGCGAACCCGAGCGCGACCCGGAAGGGATCTCCGTTGAACGGGATGTCGATCCCGGCGGAGAGCGCCATGTTGCGCATGACGAACGCCCCGGCGGTGACCGGCGGCAGCGGCAGGGCGTACCGCACCGCGACCCCGCTGGGCCGCACGTCCAGCAGCTTGCCCGCCGCGCCGAGGTCGACCATGTTCTGGAGCTTCTCCAGCAGCTTCAGCTCGCCGAGGAACTCGACCTTCACCCCGCTGACGTCGACCTTCGGCGAGTTCCCGTCCTGCTGGCTGAACTTCAGCTCCGCGAACTTCACACGCAGGATCCGCTTCGGGCCGGGCGGCAGCTCGAGCGCGAACTCCTTCACCGTGCACACGGTCGAGTTCCGGTTCGCCGCGGCCGTGATGTCCAGGTCGAGGCGCGTTTGGGGAGTGGCGACGAACGGGCCGATCGTCTTCAGCGCCACGTTGCGCCACTGCATGCGGATCTCGGGCGCGGATCCGGGAACCGGGATCGCGGTGATCTCCGGCGGCAGCTTCAGCTGGGACAGCAGCTTGTTGAGCGGGAAGCCGAGCAGGCTCGCCTTGTCGGACGGGAACAGCGAGGCCGGGTCGATCAGCCCGGTGGCCGGGTTCGGCAGCGCTGCCAGGCTGACCGGTCCCAGGGTTCGGGAGATGGCGTCGGTGGCGTACTTGGGCGCGACCAGCCCGCCCGCCTTGTCGGCCGCCGCGGAGAAGTCGATGTCCCGGACCTCGGCCGGCAGCATCTGGAGGGCGACGTCCTCGGCGGCGTTGCGCAGGTACTTCTCGGTGAACTTCACCGCCGACAGCCGGGGGTCCCCGCGCAGCACCCGCAGCGCGGGCAGCGCGACCTCGAGCTGGTCCAGCCCCGCGCGGTAGCCGTCGCGAAGGTCGAGCTGCTTGAGGCCCTTGACGGTGATCGAGTGCACCTCGTGCGCGTCGCTGGTCGCCCGGTCCGCGCGGCCGGCCGAGCCGGTGACGTCGAGGACGGCACCGGGCAGGCCCGCCTTGTGCGTGCCGTAGTCGCCCGCCAGCCGCGTCGCCAGCTCAGGGCTGGCCAGTGAGTCCACAGTGGGCAGCAGATCCGCCACGAACAGCAGCGGGAGCTCGAACCGGACGTCGCCGTTGCTCGTCGCGGCGCGGATCGGGAACCTCACCCGCGCGTTCTGGTCGCCGAGAATGGTCGGCCAGCAGTGGGTCGGCTTGCTCCCCACGCCCGGGAGGTCGGTGAACGCGAAGTCCGGCGGGGCGAGGTCTGGGTACGACGTCGTCGTGATCTCCGTGTCGCCCAACGGAAACCCGCGCTGGACCGGGCCGTCGGCGGGTGCCCGCCGCACGGGTTCGACGATGGTGAGCACGAAGACCGAGCGCAGGACCGCGGTGCCGGCGTCGAAGACGCGTTCGGAGTACTCCAGGAACACGGCGCGGTGCCCGAGCGGGTACATGACTCCCTTGGTCACCACGCGGACCCGCATGTCGCGCCCGAGCACGGCGTGGTGCTCCCACTCGAAGTTCGGCCAGACTCCGACCGCGTCGAGGGTGCCGCCGAGCGCGCTGAGCTCGAGGCGCGAGACGGACGCGGGCTGGTTGCGGGTCTCGGTGACCACGCGGACCCGGCTGGCGCGCGTCAGCGGGAGCGAGTTGTTCGGCGCGAACGTCGGGTCGGCCGTGCCGGCCGTCGCCTCGTCGGGCGCCCGCAGCGTGAGCCCGGCGTCGGGCCCGGCGGTCCCGGTTGGACTCGACGCGTCGACGAGGCCCGTCCGCCACATGCCACTGACCTGTTCGGACACCACCGGCTCGGTCGGGTGCCGGCCGCGGACGGCACCGGAGGCGGACCGTCCGCGAGGAGTGATGAGCAGGCGCCAGGGCAGCTCGATGGCGGTCTCGTCCGCGCCGGGCACGCCGGCGGCGGTGACCAGCGGGCTGCCCGCGATGGCGGCGAGGATGCCTTCGGCGGTGAGGCTGACGCGAGTGCCCGCCGCGACGGCGAACACGACGCGAGTGCCGCCGGACAGGACGCCGCGCCAGCCCGGGACCGTCCCGCCCGTCGAGCCGGCGGGCAGTGGCAGCGGCGCCGCGGAGTTCCTCGGCGAGCTCTCCTCGCCGACGTGCTGTGGTGGGAAGAGCACGACCAGCCGGGCCTGTGCCGACGCGGTCAGGATCGGCACGCCCGCCGGATCGGCGCCCGTCGTGGTGAACCCGGACCAGCGGACTCCCGCCACCAGGTGATCGTCGGCTCGTACCACCAGAAAGGACGCCATCGACGACACCTCCGTCACGGCACGGACACGCGCCCAGTCGACGCGGGTCCTCCTTCTGAGTCGCCGCACCCAGTCGATCTCGTTACGGGTGGGCCGGTGAGTAGGGGGGAACTGCCCGAACGGCCTCGCCCGCGGCGGGGGTCGTCACTGTCCACCCGTAACGGATCGTCGGCGAGTAGCGACGCAGTCCGGCTGATGGGCTACCGCCCGTCGAACATCCGCGCCGGGTCGTCCCCGCATGCCGTCGCGATCAGGTCTCCCGCGGCGCTGATCGCGATGTCGTGAACCCGCACGATCGAGCCCTCGGTGACCACGGCGACGCGGCGGTCGGTCGGATGGAACCGCAGCGCGGTGATCCTGGTGGGCAGGCGTCGCTCGACGAGCGAGGCGCGTCCCGGCGAAGACGAGTTCCTCGATCGCGCCGTCGTGCTCGAAGCGGTGCGCCGGCTCGCCGTTCGTGGCGTGGAGTACCCGGGTCGATCGGTTCGCGCAGCCGGTGGCGACCCACGCGCCTTCGCCGCCGAACGCTGGCACTGTGGACACGCGCGGTCTGTCGCCACGGGCGGCCGCGACCTCACTGGCCGTCCGCACTGATCGCGAAGGCGTTCACCGCGCCGCCGTCCGGAACCGCCACACCGGCAACCCCGAGACCGTCTGGTACATCCGGAGCTGGTCGGTGGCTCCGTCCGAGGAGAGTGCGAGCAGTCGGGCGGCCGAGCTGACGACGTGCCTGCCGACCTGCCCTTCGTCGAAGCGCCGACCCCACGGCGAGCCGGTCGCCGGCCGGGCTCCGCACGATCGGCCCGCCGGCGAACGGCAGCTCCGCGGCGCAGATCAGGCGGAGTCAGCAGGCGAGGCGGAGGTCCAGAAAGGCGTCGGAAAGCGCCACAGCGCCAATGAATGTGCAATAAATGTCCGGCAAAGCGGCGCGTCATACCGTCATCCCGCGCCTCGAGGAGGGGCGCAGGAAATCTCCACTTGCACGGCCTCCACAAGAGGTCAACTGGGAGGGCAAATGACACGTCGATTCTTCGCGATGCTCGCGCTGCTGGCAGCCGGCTTCGCCTCGGTGCTGCTGATCGCGCCGGCGCAGGCCGCCGCGGCTCCGGCCGCGCCGCCCGTGGCCGCTGCTACCTGCAGCGGCACCGGCTGCGACAACAAGGACCCGGTCAACACGGGGTGTGCGTCGAGCGGCAGCTCCGTCGCCAGCAAGTCGACCGCGAAGGGTACGTTCCACCTGTACTACTCGAGCGTCTGCAAGACCAACTGGGTTCGCGTTCCGAACTACGCGGGCGGCAGCAGCCGGCCCGACGGAAAGCTCCAGCTGACGGTGTGGGACGCGCCGCGGAACAAGTACGTCGACTTCTTCGCCTCGTCGAGCGCGGGCGTGCACTACGGCAACATGGTGTACTCGCCGGGCAACAACTGCTCCTGGGGCATGGCCGACTGGAACCTGGGCGGCTGGGACGTGCAGGTCAAGTCCAGCGGCTGCTAGCAGTCACCCACGAGACCGAGGCGAGCCAGGCTCGCCTCGGTCTCGTCCGCTTGGTCCCGGGCACCGATCGCCTGCCACAGTCCCAGCGCGCGGGTCAGGTCGCCGCGCGCGCCGGACCGGTCCTCGCGCAGGTCGCCGACCAGCAGCAGGCAGTGCGCCTCCTCGGACCGGTTGCCCTGCCGGGCGAAGATGGCGGCCGCCCGCTCCAGCGCCGCGATCGCGCGCCGGCCGTCCCGTCCGGAGATCCGGCCGTAGGTGAGCAGCGTGTACGCCACGCACCGCTCGTCGTCCAGGTCCTCGAAGATCTGCAACGCCCGCCGCAGCGCGTCGCGGGCCCGATCCGGGTCGCCGACGCCGGCGTACAGCACGCTCGCCTCGCGGAGCACGACCGCTTCCCGGTGCGTGTCGCCCAGAGATCGGCACATCCGCAGCGCCGCCTCGAAGGAGGTCAGCGCCTCGGCGGACCGGCCGAGAGCGGTCAGCACGCTCCCGAGCGCGTTGCGCAGCTGCACCTCGAAACGCTCGTCGCCCGCGGCGACCACCATGTCCAGCGCCTGCCCGACGCGGCCCAGCGCGTCGTCGTGGTTGCCGAGCACCCGGTCGATGGTGGCCAGGCCGCCGATGGCGAGCCCCGCCCCGCGCTTGTCGTCCACCCGCTGGCACAGGTCCAGCGAACGGTGCAGGTTGAGCCGAGCGGCGTCGAACTCGTCGCGGTAGATGTTCAGCTGGCCGAGCCCGTGCAGCAGCACGGCCTCGCCGCGCAGGTTCCCGGCCGCGCGCACCGCGCCGAGGGCGAGCTCGTTCGCGCGCCGCCAGTCGTCGTAGTGGCTGCGGTGGTCGTAGAAGGGCGCGACGGTGGCGGCCAACAGCCACGCGGCCTCGTCCAGCCGCCACTCCGCGGCCAGCGCCACCGCGCCGAGCAGCGTGTCGCGCTCGGCCTCGAACCACCGCACCGGATCCGGAACCAGACAGTCCATCGTGGACTTGTCGAGCCCGCTCGCCCGGGACGGCACGCGGAACAGGCTCGGCGGCAGCCGGTCGGCCGCGTGGGCGGCCAGGGCGACCCAGGCGTCCAGCAGCCGGCGCACGGCCTCCCGCCGCTCCGCCTCCGGAATGGTCCGCGCCCCTTCGAGCGCGAAGGCCCGCAGCAGGTCGTGCAGCCGGTAGCGAGGGCTGCCGGCGCAGTCGATCCCGGTCTGGCGCAACAGGTTCCCGTCCACCAGCGTGTCGAGCACGTCGTCGGCGTCGCGGCGACCGAGCAGCGGGCCGAGCACCCAGCCCGGCACCGTCCGCGGGCCGAGCAACCCGAGCAGGCGGAACCCGCGGAGCGCGTCCTCGGGCAGCACGCAGACGCTCGTCTCGAAGCTCGCCCGCACGCCGAGCTCGCCGAGCCGCAGCTCGTTGAGCCGCCGTGACTCGTCGGCGAGCCGCTGGCGCAGCAGCCGCAGCGGCCACGCCGGGCGGCCGAGCAGCTTGCCCGCCGCGACGCGGATCGCCAGCGGCAGATGTGCGCAGGCACGAAGGATGGCCCGGGCCTCGTCGGGTTCGGCGGCGACCCGGTCGGTCCCGATGATCCCGGCGAGCAGCCGGTGTGCCTCCGCCTCGGCCAGCACGTCGAGCTCGAGGTGCTGCGCGCCTGGGAGGTCGGTGAGCAGCCCCCGGCTGGTGACCAGCACCGCGCAGCCGCCGGTGGACGGCAGCAGCGGGCGGACCTGCTCGCTGTTCGCGGCGTCGTCGAGCACCAGGAGGACCTGTCGGCCGGCAAGCAGCGAGCGGAACAGCGTCGTCCTCGCCGGCACCCCGTCCGGCACGCCGGCGCCGGTCACGCCCAGCGCGTGCAGCAGCTCGGCGAGCAGCACCGCCGGCTCGCGCGGCTCGTCGGACGTACCGGCCAGGTCCAGGTAGAGCTGGCCGTCGGGGAACCGCGAGGTGACCTGGTGCGCGGCGTGCACGACCAGTGTCGACTTGCCCACCCCCGGCCCGCCGCGGACGACCACGACCGGTGGCGGCCCGTGCTCCGCCCGGTCCGGCAGCCGAGTCAGCAGCTGCCGCAGCTGCGGTTCCCGACCGGTGAAGTCCGGGACGTCGGAGGGCAGCTGGCAGAGGGGAGCGGCCGGGCGGGCGTGCACCTCGACCTCGTCGGGCAGGTCGCCGGAGAGCAGCCGCTGCTGGATCCGGCGCAGCTCCGCGCCGGGCTCGGCGCCGACCTCCTCGACCAGGATCCGCCGCACACGCTGGAAGGTCCGCAGCGCCTCGGCCTGGCGACCGCCGCGGTGCAGCGCGAGCATCAGCTGGCCCCACGGCCGCTCGCGCAGCGGATGCTCGTCGACGTGCCGGCGCAGCTCGCCGATCAAGGTGGCGTGCCGGCCACGGGCGAGGTCGGCGTCGACGCGGGCTTCCCACGCGACGAGCCGCAGCTCCTCCAGCCGGGACGCCTCGGCGCTGATCAGCGGTGTCGGCGCGACGTCGACGAGTGCGGGCCCACGCCACAACGCGAGCGCCTGCGCGAGCACGTCGCCGGCGTTGCCCCGCCCCGCCCGCAAGGCCTCGTGCCCCCGTTCGAGCTGCGCGCCGAAGAGGTGCGCGTCGACGTCCGCGGGGCCGACGGCGAGCTGGTACCCGGGCGCGAGGGTGCGCAGCAACCGCCCGTCGTGGTCGCCGAGCAGCCGCCGCAGCCGCAGCACGTACCCGTAGACCTGCGCGGTGGCAGTCCTAGGTGGACGGTCACCCCACAGCTCGAGGACGAGCTGGTCCATCGAGACGACATCCGGAGCCCGAACAAGGAGCACGGCCAGTAGCGAACGCCACTTGGCCGCGCCGACGTCCAGCCAGTCCTTGCCGTCGAATACGTTCAGCGCCCCCAACAAGCGGAACCGCACGCCCACTACCTCCCCCAGAGTGGCAACGCGTCCGAGCGGCAACGGTACAGCAACTCACGATTCGTCACACCTGTCTCGGCCCAGCCGCGCGGCACGGCTCAACCGACGCCGACGGTCTGGCGCTCCGGTTCGACGACGGCCACGTTGCGCTCCTGGTCCCGGGGGTACGGCCCGCCGATGTACTTCATGGCGAGCCCGTCGATGATCTCCCAGGCCGCGTCGCCCTCGAGCCATTCGACGACGTGCCCGCGGATGACGACCGGGGTGAACGGGTCGTCGGCCGGGGCGATGGACAAGGCCAGCCGGGGGTCGCGGCGCAGGTTGCGGGCCTTGCGCGTGTTCGGGCCGGTGAGGAACACGATCTTGTCGCCATGGGTGCCGATCCACAGCGGCACGCTGTGCGGCGAGCCGTCCGGCAGGACGGTGGCGAGGTGCGCGATCGAGGTGCCCTCGAGTACGCGGCGCACGTCGGGTTCGAGCATCGGTTCTCCTTCAGCGTCGGTGGTCGGTGAGCCAGGCGGCGTAGTCGGCGACCGCCGCCTTGATGTCGAAGGCCGGCACGAACCCGGTGTCGGCGGTCAGGCGGGAGATGTCGAGGTGGGGCTGGTTGGCCGCCCCGCCCCCGGGCAGCAGGTCGATCCGCGCCGAAGGGTCGACGGCGCGGCACGCCTCGGCGAAGTCGCGGTTGGTCGACGGCCGGCCGCTCGACACGTTGTAGACGGCGTGCCGCAGCGTCGGCGTGGTCATCAGCAGTGCGATGGCACGGCCGGCGTCCGGTGAGTAGCAGCGGTCGCCGCCCTCGTCGGCATGCAGCGTCGGTGGCCGCTCGCCCTTGGCCACCGCGTTGACGAGCGCGGGGAAGGGGATGAACGGCGACGCCGGATCGGCGAGCGGCCCCCAGATCGTCCCGATCCGGAGCAGGATCGGTTGGACGTCGCTGTCGGCCAGCGCGATCATCGTGAGGATCTCCGCCGCCTTCTTGAACGCCGGGATGGGGTGGAGGTCGAACGCGTCGGGCAGGTCCAGCTCCTCGTGCAAGCGGCCTTCGGGGCGTCCTGTGTAGACACTGATGCTGCTGGCCACGGAGAACCGTCGGATACCCCAAGCGCGGGCCGCCTCCAGCGCGTTGCGCAGGCCGGTCGTGTTCACGCGCAGGAACTCCATCGGGTCGGGCACCTCGAGACCCCCAGCCGCGAGGTGCACGATGCCGGTGATCTCGTGCCGATCCCCGAGGGCGAGAAAGGCTTCGCGGTCGGTGACGTCGAGGTGCTCGACGATCGCCCGGTCGGCGAGGAAGGACGGGACGTCGGCGTTGTGGCGCCGGGTCACGACGACCTCCTCGCCCAGGTCGAGCAGGGCGCGGGCGGTCTGCGAGCCGATCGTGCCCAGCCCACCGGTGATCAGGAACATCTCTCTCCTCGCGGTCGTGTCATCAGATGGCCTGGGGGAAGTCGAAGAGACGGTCGGGGTCGTAGGCGCGCTTGGCCGCGACGAGCCGGGCGTGGTGGTCGCCGTGGTACGCGCTCGCCCAGTCCTCGAGGTGGACGTCGGGGAAGTTGGCGTAGACGCGCCCGGTCCCGTGCGCGTGCGCCAGCGCCCACGACCGGTCGACCCACTCGGAACCGTCCTCGCCGACATGTTCGAGCAGGAACCGCGCCCCGCGGTGGGCGTACGCCGTCGCGTCCGGCGCGAACTCGTCGTAGGCCCCACCCAGCGCGGTGAAGGCCAGCTCGCGCCGTCCCTTCAGCGGGCCGGCGCACAGGTCGTCGAGCAGCGCGGTGACCGTGCTCGGCGGGAGCGGGCGGGCGAAGAGCTCGGAGCGGCTTCGAGTCGTCAGTGCCGTGGGCTCGCCAGCCGGTGCGAAGGACCGCTTGAGGCCGCACACGGTGAGGTCGTCGCGAAGCCGCACGTCAGGAAGTGCGTCGACCCGGCTCACCAGTCCGTCCAGCAGCGCGGCCGTCCCGTCGCGGTCGCACAGCGCCGCGCCGAACGCCGTCACCTCGAGCGGCCGGCCGGGCTCGGCGGCGACGCTCAGGTTCACGGTGATCTCGGCCGCGGCGCGCGGCGCCCAGTCCTGCCACGCGGCGACGACACCAGCGACCACGGCGGCGGCGTCCCCGGCCCAGCGCAGCTCGACGCGCGTGACCCGCGGCTCGGGCACCGTCGCGAACTCGAGCGCGGTGACCACTCCGAACTGTCCACCGCCGGACCCGCGCAGTGCCCAGAACAGCTCCGGCTCCCGGTCGGCGTCGCACCTGACGACCCGACCGTCGGCGAGCACGACCTCGGCCGCGGTGAGGGCATCGGAGGTCAGCCCGTACCGGCGGCCGAGCAGCCCCAACCCACCGCCGAGCGTCAGCCCGGCGATGCCGACGGTGGGACCGCACCCGGCCGGGACGGCTCGGCGGTGCGCGTCCAGCGCGCCGTAGACCTGCGCCAACCGAGCCCCGGCCCCGATCCTCGCCCGACCGTCCGGCGCGACGGCCACCGCGCTCAGCGAACCGAGGTCGAGCACGACGCCCTCGGTGGTCGAGCGGCCGGCGAAGCAGTGCCCGCCACCGCGGGGCACCAGGGGAGTGCCGGAGTCGCGCGCGTAGGTGATCGTCTGGACCACGTCGCGGACCGACGCGCACCGGACGACGGCCCGCGGCCGCACGCCGCCGTGGCGGGCGAAGGCCGGTCGCCGGGCCGCCTCGTAGTCGGGCGAGCCCGGCGTGACCAGGTCACCCTGGAGCACGTCGCGCAGCCGGTCCAGATCATCCACGGTTCCGACGCTAAGGGCGTGCGGCCACAGTGGCTTGAACGAAACGTGCGCGTTCAGCCCGCCCGCGGCACCTGCCGGCGACCGGCCAGGAAGGGCAGGTACGACGCCGCGTGGTCGTGTCCGCATCCGCACCGGTCCACGTCGCCGAGGAGGAGCTCGGTCGGCGTGAGGCCGGTGAGCCGGTGGCACTCGCGGCTGAGATGGGCGTGGTCGGCGTACCCCACGTCGGCGGCGAGGTCGGCCACGCCGAGGGGCCGGGCCGCCGGCGATCCCGCGGCCTGCGCCAGCGCTAGGTAGCCCTGGAAGCGCAGCGTGCGCTGCAACGGCTTGGGCCCCAGGCCGACGGCGGTGAGGAACCGCCGGCGGAGCTGGCTCGCCGAGATCGCGAGCTCCGTGGTCAACGCACTGATGCCGACCGGCTGCCACGGCATCAGCCGCTGCGCCGCGACGGCGACGAGCGGGTCGGGTCGGTCGCGCTCGTCCTGCATGGACACGAGGTGTCGCTGGAGGAGGTCGAGCGCGGCGTCGGGCCCCGGCGCGTCGATAAGCAGCTCGCCGAGCCGGAGCGCTTCGGACCGCCACAGGTCCGCCAGCGAGATCGCCTGGTCCACGAGCTCGTCCGCGGGCAGCCCGAGCAGCGGCGTGGCCGCCCCGGGCCAGAACCGCACGCCGACGATGGTCGCGTCGGCCGGCAGCACCTCCACCAGGGCGGCGGTCAGGGGCCCGACGAGCCGCGGGATCGCCCCGATCCGGCAGTGCAGCTCGACGCCACCAGTCGGCAGGTGGCGCTGGACGTACGGCTCGGGTCCGGTGCGCTGCACCCAGACCGTGCGCACCCGCGTCGCCAAGGAGCGCAACGGGATCCGCTCCACGTAGCTCTGGGGCTCACCCACGCCTGGAGTCTATGAGGGACCACCTCGAAAACCGTTCACCTGCCGGATGACGGCAGTCATCCGCTCACGCGACGGGCTCGGTGCGCACGTCGATCGCCGCGACCAGCCGCTCGCAGTTGGCGATCGCCTCCTTGGCGTCGGCGCCGCGGGCGACGACGTAGCCGCCGATGTCCTCGTTCCAGGTCAGCGGCGCCACCACGTCGCCCGGCTTCACCTTCACCTGAATGGCGACGAAGTCCGGGTCCGCGCGCACGGCGTCGACGCCGGTCACCTCCACCACCCGCCCGGGCACCGGCATCAGGGCCTGGAGCGCGACGCCGCACCGCGGCTCGGGCGCCGTGGTCAGCGGCTCGATCACGTCGAGCCCGGCACCCAGCGCGTAGAGCTCCATGTCGACGCCGTAGACGACCTCGACCATCTCGTTGATCGCGTAGCCGCCGATGCGGTTGTGCGACTCGACGATCCGCGGGCCGCGCGTGGTGAGCTTGACCTCGGTGTGCGCCGGACCGTTGCGCAGCCCCACCGCGTCGAGGAAGTCCGTCACCAGCTCCGTGATCTCACGCTGCGTCTCGGCCGGGTAGCCACTGGGGTGCCACATCCCGATCTCGGCGAAACCCTCGCTGCTCTTCACGTAGTCGGTGATCGCGATGATCACGTGCCGGCCGTCGAAGGACAGCGACTCCACGCTGACCTCTGGGCCGTCCAGGTACTCCTCCATGAGGAACTGGTCGAAGGTGTCCTCGAAGGCCACATCCCATTCGGCCCATTCCTTGTCGACGAGGGACAGGAACTGGTTGGCGATCGTGTCCACGCCGGCGGGGTCGTCGACGAGGTACACCGCCAGGCTGCCCGACTCGCGGGTCGGCTTGACGATGATCGGCAGCCCGTGCTCCTCGACGAAGTCCCTGACGTCCTGCGTGGTACGGCCGACCGCGGAGGCCACCGGGCTGACGCCCTTCGCGGCCAGGTGCTGGCGCATCCGCCACTTGTCCATCAGCAGCTCCGCGACCTCGACCGACTCGCCGTCGAGGTCGAGCGCCTCGTTGACCCTCGCCGTCGACAGCAGCCCGAACTCGGACAGCGTCACGGCCGTCCGGAACGGGTACGCCTCGTGCAACGCGCGCGCGAGCGGCACGAGCCGGTCGACGTCGGCGTAGTCGAGCAGCAGCGCCTGTTCGACGTAGGGCCAGTGTTCGCTGCCGTACTTGTTCGGGAACTGGGCGTACACCACGTCCAGACCAAGCTCGTGGGCCTTGCGCACCTGCTTGGGCTGGCCACCGACGACCAGGATACGAGGCCGGCCGCCGGCGCCCGCCGAGGGCTGTCGGCCGGTGGGGACATCGTGGGACAAGACGACTCCTTCTCTCGCACTCCTGGTCGACGATGCGTCAACGGTAGCTGGCGAGCTCACCCTTGCGGCGCACGTCGAGCGTCACGCAGTGGAACCCGCCGCCGAGACTCCTGGCGTGGGTGAGCTGCATCGGGATCACCTCGACGCCGTGGCGCTCCAGCTCCCGGATGAGGTCCACCTGTCGTTTGTCCACAATGGCCTTTCCGGGCGCGACCACCAGCAGGTTCATCCCGATCCACACCGACCCGTGCGAGTGGTCCGTGACGTAGCCGGTGTCCACCAGCTCCGGGCAGTTGACCCGGTCCCAGCTTTTCAGGAACTCGGGCATGTTGTCGTCGTTGACCCGCTCCGGGTTCACCAGGATGAGGCCGGGCTTCAGCGGCAGCATCGTCGAGTCGATGTGTGTGGACGTGTACAGGCCCTCACAGGGGTGCACCGTGTACTCGTCACCGACCGCCGTCTGCAGCCACTTCGCGCCGAGCTTGTTGCCGCCGTCGGAGACCAGGTAGAGCAGGTCCGTGCCGAACCGGAGGATGTTGGCCGCCTCGAAGACCGGTTCCAGGTTCCGCAGCCGCTGCCCGGGCGGCGCGGTCGGCTCGAACATCTCGTCGGCGAGCTGCGGCTTGGGCGCCGACAGCCAGCGCGAACCGCTCTCCAGGTACTCCACGAACAAGTCCTTGTAGGCGAACCCTTCGAGCCACCGGGACCGCAGCACCATCGGTGTCTCGATCAGCGTGTTGCCGACCGTGAGGAACCCGTCTCGCGGGCAGTAGTCGAAGTAGCCGTCCGTGCTCCAGTCCGGGGTGGACACCATCGACTTGTGGTCGCGTCCGCCGGGCCGCCGCACGGTCACGCCGAGGCCCTTGAGCTGGTCCACCAGCTCTTCGAGCTCGGCCTCGGTCTGCTCCACCACGTGGCCGGGGTACGGGCCGGTCTGGATCTGCTGCGGGTCGTTCACTAGGTCCGGGTGCTCGATGGCGATCAGGCTCCGGTCCGCGACCGGCATCCGTGCGCCGGCCATGGTCCCGACGATGATCTCCTCGAGCGGATCCCATTCCGTGTGAACATCGACCAGACTCATCGGGTTGTCCCTCCATGTTGGGCGCCGCCGGCGGTCGCCGCGTCGCAAGGGACGCTACGGGCGCGCCGGCGCCACGCGCGTCCGCGACAAGTTCAGCCACGTGGACGCACTGCGTTGACTGTGCTCACCCGCGGCTGCGCATTTCGCTTACCCCGCCCGGGTGCCGTCCCGTGTCACTCTTGGTTCCGCCGGTCGCACACCCGGTCGACCCTGGTGCTGCTGACCGGCCCGTGGGGGAGGGAAGTAGCTGGCGATGCCAACCAGCTTCCGCACGGGAACGCCGCGAGTGGCGATTGTCGACGCGTCCTCGACAGGGCGTTACCTGCCGGCCGCGCTGCACCGGCTGGGCGCGGAGTGTGTGCACGTCCGGTCGCCGGAGCCCGACGTTTCACGTGCGGCTCCACGCCGACGGGTTCGTCGACGAGATTCGACATGAGGGCGACGTCGTGGCGACGGCGGCCGCGCTGCGCGAGCATGGGGTCAGCGGTGTGCTCGCCGGCAACGAGTCGGGCGTCGAGCTGGCCTGTTCGTCCGCGGAGGAGGCCCGCGCCGCGCACGAAAGATCATGACCCAGTGTCGACCGGTACGCGAACAGCAACACGATGGTGCTCGCGCAGGAGTTCCTGGAAGGCGACGAGTATTTCGTCAACACGGTCAGCCGGGACGGCAAGCACCACATGGTCGACATTTGGCGGTACTTCAAACGCCGAGTCCCCGGCGGTGGATTCATCTACGACTACGACGAGCCGATGTCACCGGACGACCCGGACACCAGAAGGTTGGTGCTGTACACACACCAGGTGCTCGATGCCCTGGAGATTCGCAACGCGGCCGGTCACACCGAGATCATGCTGACCGCCCGGGGGCCGGTGCTCGTCGAGAGCGAGGCGCATGGGCGGTGGTCAGACTTCGGAGATCATCTCGAGCTGTTTCGGCACCAACCAGGTGGATCTCGTAGCGCTGACCGCGGCGAGACCGGACGAGTTCGACCGCCTGCCCGCGAAGTACCAGCTGCTGCGACGGGCACGTTTCGTGTCCCTCATCAACCCACGGGAGCAGGGCGTGATCCCGTCCCACGAGGCGATGGCCGCCGTTCGCGCGCTGCCGTCCTATGTCGACGCCGTCATGTGGCATCCGGAAGGGCAGTCGCTTCCCAGGACGGTCGACGTCGCGACGCAGCCGGGTTTCGTATATCTCATCTCCGACGACCCGGCGAAGGTTGTCGCCGACTTCCGAAAACTACGACAAATCGAACGCGACTACCTCTACGACCCTGCTGAATGAGTGTCGAAATGACTGCGGACGTCACCTCCACGCATGACCACGTTGCCACCGAGGCTTTCTCGCCGGCTACTCCGCGCTCAACTTCGGCCACCGCCACCCCGACATCGCCGCCGCGGCGAAGGCACAGTTCAACCGGCTGACGTGACCAGCCGGGTGTCCTACCACGACCAGTTCGGCGTGTTCTGTCGTGAGCTGGCCGGTACCGAGATGGTGCTGCCGTCAAACTACTGGTCAAGCTGAGCCTTGGTCTGGAGTCTCAGGCCGGCTCGCGCCCCATGCGGTGATCATCGGTGCGAGCATGAGGTCCAGGTCGCCGTTCGCGACGTTCGCGAGATGCGTCTCGATCTCCTCGGTCGTCGCCAGTTCCGCGGCCAGGAGCTGTTCGCGGACGTGCTGGACCGTGGCCGCCTCCAGGACCGCGCACGCGCGTGACGCGATGGGAAAGTAGGCCTCGGCGCCAACGTCCGTCAGGTCTGACTCACGCAGCAGCCGGGGCGGCGTGCGACCGTATGCGAGGTCCGCCCCGCGTTCGGCCATCAGCGTTCGGATCCGGGTGCGCAGCCGGTTCGCCAGCGCTAGTGCGTGTGGTGCGGTCGGATGCCGCGGCGGCGAGGACCAGGCCATTAGCGATGATGACAGTGAGCAGCAAGCCCAGCAGGGCTCGGGCCGGTCGATAGCCGTAGCCGATGGTCAGGCCGCTGACTTGATGCCATGCCTTTGTCAGTGGTCCGCCGAGCTCACCCTCGCGCGTAAATCCTGCTGTCGTGCGATGAGAACAAAGCGGGCGTCCTGTGCGTGACCTTCGGCGCGGTAGGCGGCAGCCAGGTGCTGGTTGGGCTGTGCGGTCAGTCGGTAACAGAGGTCAACTGAGACGGAAACTAAGACGAGAACGCCCCGGTCGCATTCGTGGCCGGGGCGCTTCTGCTGGTCAGAGTGGGTGCCCCCGGCGCGATTCGAACAGCATCCGCACGAACCCGTACCCGCCGTGAGCTGCTGGTTTCCGCAACGGTGGCGGTGCCACGTCGCCATCGTGGTCAGGGCGGTGCTTGATGGCCGCGGCGACCGAGGTGGCCCGGCCACGGTGGCGGGTGGATCTGGATGAGTGGGTGCGGCGGGGGTGCACCCTGGTGGTGGCGGGGGTTGCTGCGTACGCGTCGTTCCAGCATCAGCGGGAGTTCGCCCTGCGCGGTGGTTCTGATCCAGCCGGTGCTGTGTTGTGGCCGTTGTCGGTTGACGGTCTGCTGGTGTTGGCGACCGTGGGGGTGCTCAGGGCTGGTCAGCAGGCAAGTGGTCGGGGTCGGGTCGCGGTGTGGTTGTCGTTCTGGCTGGGCATCGTCATGTCGTTGGTCGCGAACATCGCTGCCGCACCCGCTCTGGAGTGGCAGCCGGTGCTGGTGGCTGGCTGGCCGCCGGTGGCCCTGTTGCTGGCGGTCGAGCTGCTGGCCCACGGCCCCCGCTCCCGGGTTCAGAACGAGACCGAACCGGCCGCGCACGAGACCGAGAGGCCGGGCCTGGCGGTGGACCGCGGCGGCGAGACCGCCGAGACGAACGCTCATTCGGGCAGCGAGAGCGGCACCGAGATCGGGCAGGTGATCACTCTCGCTGAGGTCACACTGGACACCGGGGTGGCGGCTGAACCAACGACCGCCCAAGAGGTCATGTGGACGCACTACCTGCGTGAGAAGGCCAGTGGACGCACGCCGACCGGTGCCGAACTGGACCGGGTTGCCGGCACCAACAACTACGGCCGCACCGTCTTGCGGCAGTGGCGCGAACAAGGCCGCATCCCCGCGGCTGCCGAGCTCAACGGGCACCGCGCGACAGCCGAGCAGGACGGCGTGGGATAGCCGCCTCGCGAGCGGCCAACCCGGCGAGTGCTGCCAGGCAACCGTCCCTCCTCGACTTACGGACGACTCGGATCGATCTCACGGCCGTCCACTCCCAGACGCTTGGCCATCCGGACCTTGATCGCGATTTTCGTCCTGTGGGCGGCGGCGGCGACGCCTGAGGGTCACGATCGTCGTGGGGATGGCCAGGACCGCGGCGATAACGCCCGCCACCTCGCTGACCACGTGAAGAAAGCTCATCCGATACCTCCGGCGACCCGTCAGCCGGATGAACCGTGAGGGCACCTCCGGCTGCGTTCAATAAGGCTGAACCACAGACCGGAGGTCTCTTCCGCCAGCGAACACGCCGACCGACGACCCCGGGGCCATATGCAACCGCCCGTGCTGACGAGGCCGCCGCGAAGGAATACTCCCCTCCACGTAACACCTAGTCTAACCAGCGCACACCACCGAGAAACCGTCCATCCGAGTGACTCCATCCGTCTCGCAGGGCGAGCGAACAGGTTGTCCACGCACAAGGCCCAATCGGTCAACTTTCGCCCGAACCGGCAGCGTCTCGTCAACGCCGGAGCAAATAGGCACGGTCACAATCAGGGGGTATCCGATTATCGACGCCTCTCTGTGTCCGGGGTTCGGCGTCGTTGCCAATAATTGGCGGCAGTCAGGCTTATCGTCGAATGGTCGTCGACGATGTCGTCACCCATGAACAGGTCGTACTAATCGAATAGTACTCAACGTTCGTTAATTGATTGCCTCTGATGGTCGTCGTCGGCTAACTTGGTGGTTGCTTGTTTATGGATGGAGACTGGGGATATGAATGCAGGAGAAAAGGCGCGCAGGCGCGCTCCTCAGCGGAAACTTCTGGAGGCGCGCATGACAACCCGACGACCAACATTGCGCGGCATCGCAACCGTGCTGATCAGCCTGGCCGGGATCCTAGTGATCGATGCGGCGCCAGCGTCGGCCCACGGCGTGACTCACTATGTTTCGGCTAACGGCGAGACGAAAGGCTCTGTACGAACGAGTTCCGACCACCTGTTCTTCTGGGTGTGCGATTTGGACGCCGACGGCGTCGGCGTGTACGGACGTTTTAGGCTGGCTGATGGCAGAATCCAGGACGTAAGTGACCCGAATGGTGCGGCAGCGCCGTGTGGGCAAGGGAGCACGACGTCGGATAAACGAGTGGTGGAAATGGAAGCCGTCTGGCGCGGTGGTGCCAGCAGCGGATGGAAGCCAGCCTAGTGGCGTGTCGCAGGTGGCTGCCCCGCTAACCGCCGCATCTGGCTGAACGGCTGTGAGGACAACTCGCCAACTCGACGAACGACGGACGGATCCGCCAGCGGCGGGCGAGCCAGGCTAGGCGTCGGCGGATGGATGTCTCACGTTGTCCGGTATTTGCACCAGACCACCGCGGCCTCGTGGATGCGTTGCTTCCACGAGCGTTGATCGGCTGAGGCGATTTGGCCCCAGAGAGCGGCGTTAATCGCGGTGAAGGCGTCAAGTTCCTCGGTGGAGGCGGTGTCCCATGGGGGTAGGCCGCTGGCCCATGATTCGGCGGCGCCTGGACTGTGGCCTTCGGCGATGAGCCACAGCGCGGCGCATGCGGTGTCGATCCATGCGGCTCCGAGGGTGGGCCAGGACCAGTCGACGATCCGTGGACCGGTGGTGGTGATGAGGATGTTGTGTGGATTGAGGTCGGTGTGGAGCAGGTGGTCGCCGGCCAGGAGACGGACATTGGCGCCGGCGCGCTCGGCAGCGTCGGCCCAGCGATTCTCGATCCGCTTGCATCCAGCGTCGGGTGCGTCGAGCTCGGTGAGTTGACCGAGTACACCGGCCGCGGCGGGCAGGTCGGTCGACGTTGGGCGGAGGTCGGCTGGGCGGCCGTCGAGGTGTTCGAACCCGAGGACGTGCCAACCTTCGGTGTCGATCTCCCAGAGCAGTCGGGGCGCGATCGGTTGGACCTGCGGGTTGATGGCCGCTTCCCGGCGTTGCGCGGTGGCGCGGGTGGCGGGGACCCCCTTGGCGAACACCAAACCCGTGTGGGTGCTCAGACGGGCGGTGAACGCGGCGTTGAGTCCGCTGCTGATCGTGGTGACGTGGTGAACCTCGCCCGTCAGCGACTCGACCGCTGCGCGGACCTGGTCGGGCAGCTCGTTCCAACCGGTTCGGGCTGCGGTCGGGGTCATCGCGCGGGCGGCCGAGGCAGTGTTGGGGGTCACGCGGTCACCGTGGCGATCATGCCGAGGGAGCGCAGTCCCTCGGCGAGGAACAGTCGTTCGGAGGCGCCGCCGGCTTGGGCTTGGAGCAGCTGGTAGTCGGCGTTGTGGCGCGCGCCCCAGCGTTGGGCGGCGCGCCAGAGGGCTCGGCCATGGCCGGCGCCGCGCTGTTCGGAGAGCACGCCGAAGTATTGCGGCAGCAGCATCCGCCCGCCAGCCCGGTCGGGCATGATCGTCAGTGGTCCGATCGCGCCGACGATCGCGTTGTTGTCCTGGCTGACCAGGACCGGACCGTCGCTCTGGTCGGTACTGCGTCGGCGGAGCAGGAAGCGGAAGCCGTGGTCGGCCATGGCGTGGGCGAACGTCTCGAACGTGGCGGCGACCGAGGTCGTGCAGTCGTCCAGTTTTCTCACCACCGGGCCGTCGGGTGGTGGTTCAGGTTCGTTGTTGAACTCTTTGAGCAGGATCCGCGTGGGGTCCCCGGCGGGGGTCTCGGGGGTGGTGTCGTCGGGGGTGAACCAGATGACCCGGCCATGGGCCGCGCTGTACCGGGTGCACCAGTCGCGGGTGGCGCTGCGGAGGGTTTCGCGGTTGGGTTCGCGACCGTAGTAGAAGGTCTTGACCGTTCCGCCCCTGCGCTGGGTAAGGGTAGGGATGATCGTGTGGTCGGGGCGGTGGACGATCTCGTCGACCAGCACGGTGTCGGTCTTGCGTGGTGACCAGCGGTGGTCCTTGTCGAACGGCAGCGCGCTGCCCGTACGGCTGGCGTGCAGGATGTCAGCGAACACGTCGGTGAACATCTCCGCGGTGAACTGGTCGGGGTGTGTCGGCCCGAGTATCGGCACGTAGGGGACGTTCAGCACGCGGCTCAACCAGTCGGCCCGCAGTCGCATGCGGGGAGGCTAGAACCGCGCGGTGGGCACCGGCGCGCGGACACGCCGAGGTCGTCGACGAGCTCCACTGCTAGCCCCTTGGCGCCCAAGCGCGTTGGGAGTCCTATAGCAGATCGGGACTCCCAACGGAACTAGGAACCGACGAGGAACAGCTGGTATCGGCCATTTGCGCGAGCTTCAGAATTTTTTTTTTGAAGCTCAGTGACGATCACCGCAGGCGGCGATCCGGTCGGCTGACCTGGAGGAGCGAGCAGGACGCCGGCTATGGCGGTTGCACCGAGAAGGACGATGCACATCAGCTGCCACAACGATGGTGGGCCATCGAGTCCTAGAAAGCCGGCAGCCATCGCAGACGCGCACAGCACGGCGCCCAACATCACGGGACGCTGACGATGCTGCACGCGGTGATTCTCGCACAACGTCTTGTCTGCGCGCGCCGCGCTCGCGACGTAGGGCCTGAAATCGACAACGGCTCCGGTCGGACGGCAGCGTGCTCCTGACCGGGAAGGATGTGTGGCCGCCCGGCGTCGACCGCACCGGCCCCATTCCGCCTGCAGATCTGAACGAGTTCGTCAACTCGCGATGGCCCAGTCTCGCCAGAACAACCCTCGCAACTCGTCCCAACTCGCAGCGGCCAGCCACCATAGTCCGCTTATCCGCTTGCTTTTGTGCAGCACGTGCGCGCGGGGCAACGCTACGTATCTGATGGTTATGCCTTGCTGCGCGAATGGTGATTCGTCGAGATATCTTGCGCCTCCCGTCCCGCACAGATATTCGCTTGCGCCAAGTGCGGTCGCCAAGTCGGCTAGGCGCGCCGAACGCTCGGACCGGACAGAGAACTGGCTACTTCGCACGATGGTGCCTTGCCAGCCCATGTGTTCAAGTATTAGCCGAGTTGAAAGTTCGGCTATGTCCACCAACTGGTTGCTGAACCGGGTCGCTGTGGCTACCTGTTGGACTATGTCTCGCAACTCCGGCCAGTGTCGACTTTTTCCGTAGTAGTGATGCGTCAATTGTGCGACACGTCTTGCCGTCTTGTCTTTTTCAAGCAACGAGACTTCATTCATTCGCGTTGCTCGGCCGAATGATCTATGAACGGGTAGTGTTAGCCATTGCCCTCGGATGCCGTCGGGCCGTTGGAGCCATGCGCGGTGCTGGTAGTCCCGCGCATTGAACTGCACATCGTCGAGCACTATCCAGGTGTCGGCAGCGTACAATTTTGCCAGCGTCGATAGGCGCGGGAATAGGTTTGGTTGGTGGATGGCGCACGTTGTTCTGTCTGTCATTTCTTACCGCACTATCTCAGCAAGCGGCTGTCGAACCCCGCGTCGAGCAAGCGGGCGTACGCCGCCAAGATGTCGGCTGGCACTTCCTGCGGAGCGGAGAAGCCCCGCTTTGGGTACTCGATGACTCGTTGCAGGTCACCTACCAGCATGTCAACCACAAGCCTCTCGTCACCGATAGACTGCACATAGTCGTCGAATTTCAACGGTTCCGACGTGCAGACGACATCGATTTCCGGCCACACCTTGCGGCAGGTGGCGAAGGCGCGACGTTCCATGTACGGCTTGGATATGAGTAGCAGTGACTTGGGCCGATGGCCGTGGTGGGCCAGAACTGCGCGAGACAGTGAAATGTTCTCGCCAGTATTGCCCGCATTGGGCTCCACCAGGATGGCGTCTTCGGGGACACCGGAGGCGATGGCGTGATCCCGAAAGTGCACGGCCTCGCCGCGTGGGAACCGGACGGCGGTGGTCGGGCTGTTGCCGCCGCTGAACACAACCAGAGGGAAGAAGGCGGCCGTATATAACTCGGCCGCGTAGGTCGCCACACCTAAGTCATGGCTGCCAAGGCCAACCGCCACCTCGCAAGGCCGCAGATCGTGTCCCATCTGGTGGTAGTCCCAAATGATTTCGGCGTCGCGCCATTGCTGATCGGTGATACTGGCTTCCTGAACCACGAAAGGTCGGCTCCTATTTCTACTCTGCCTGCTCATAGGCATGGCGAATACCTTCGATGCTGGCCAACTGATGCGACAGCCCGTACTTGCTCGACGTCGCCGCAGCTTGTGTAAGGAGGTGAACGCCGCTGTCCGAGGTGGCCTTGTCGGACAGCAAGATGTGTGCGTGGGCTGTGTCGAGTCGGACTCGCTGCATCGGTGACTCAGTTGACCGGTTGGACAGTGCCACGCCGATAAACCGCACAGCGTTCCCCAAATCGCCGTCCGCCCGATACGCCAACGCCAGCTTTTGGTGCGCGACGGACCAGTCGTCTGGCTCTTCCAACTCCTCAAAGCGCCGGGTCGCCTCATCCATCACGCCGACGGCGTAGGCGTTGTTGCCTTCCTTGCTGAGCGCTGTGCCGACCCAGAGTTGAGCGCGCGTGCGGTCACGTGCACTCAACCGACCGTCGTCGGCCAGCATCTCGTACCGCTTGGCCGCCGGCTGCAACCGTCCGCCCATCTCCTCGACGACGGCCAAGGACAGCTCAACCTGCGCCGCCCGTCGGGGGACGTCGAGGTCGTTGAACAGTTGGTGTGCCTTCTTGTAGGTCTGGCGTGCCGAGAGTGGCCCCTGGATGTCGCCCTGGTCCCGCTGCAAATCACCGAGCAGTACGAGCGACCGGGCATGCAAGTACAGACCGTGGTTGTCCAGGCCGTGCGGGTCGAAGCGCCGGAGCCACCGGTCGACCAGGCTGGCCGCAAACTTGAAGTCCTGTCGTGCGAGGCAGGCTGCCGCTCTCCCCAGGTCATCTGTCCAGGTCTCGTAGTCCCACTCGCGAGGACTGCCCTGGTAGTACCCTCTGATCGGAGCGCGCCCGTCCTCCATCAGCAACAGTTCGAAGCGGAGCTTGGCGTCCGCGTCAGCTCGCGAAAGCGCGGTGTCCAGGACGGCCTGCATGACAGGGCGCGGTGTTGTGTCTGCGGCCAGGGCTTCCCACTTTGTCACTGTCCGCACGCCAACGCCCAGATCCTCGGCGAAGGCGCGCACGCTCAAACGCAGGGCACGCCGCAATGCCCGTGCCTCTCGGCCGGTCCACTGCCGTATCGACGCCACGCTCCGCGCCCCCTTCCGCCTCCCTATGCAACCACGTCCGCACCGCCCAGTGCACCGCAAGTGCAACGGAAGTGCCACAGCCGTTCATTTCGCAATGGACGGTCACTGACCAGGCTCTTTCATAGGCGCCGGGTGTCGGGAGGCTCCATTCTGCTTCCCCCGGACGGGTGGTCGGAGCGTGGAGCCCCGACACCGGGTGCCTCTCCACGAGGCGACCGGTAAGCGGAGGTGCGGACGATGGACGGGCAACGCGCTGGGAACCGGCACTGTTCGCTGGAGGCGATTGAGCGAGGCATTGCCGAGTCCTCCGGCTTCCGTCAGGAGTCCGGCAACTACCCGTTGGTCTATGGCTACGTGCGCTCCTCGGCACGTCGCCCGACCTACGCGAGCGCATGCCGTCGCGTGCTGGAGCGGTTCTGTCAGGAGGAACGCCTCCGCCTATGCGCAGTCTTCATCGACATGGGCGCTGCTCCACAGAGCGTGGTGCGGCCAGGGTTCGTCGGCCTCTGCGACGTGCTGCGCTTGCCGGACTCGTTTGCGGCGCTGGCCGTAGACGTTCGCCATCTGTCCTCTGACGTGGCTGTTGCCGCCACGCTTGCCGGACAGGTGCGCGACACCGGCGCGCGGTTGCTTTTGGTGCGCCCGCCGCGGGCCTCGACCGGTCTGGCCGCCGTGGGGCGGATCGGGACACAGCCCTGCACATCACTCCCGTTCTGGTGGCAGTGATGCCTGCGGCGTGGGGCGTGCTCGGTGTGGCGGGAGCTGTGTTCGGCCTGTGGGCGCCGCCGTTGACGTGGACGACCAGGCGGGACGGGTGACGGCAGCGATGAACCATGACGAATTGGTGCTCCTTGCGGAGCTGTCGAGCGTGAATCAGGACATGGCCCGCTATATCGGCCGGGTGCTCGATGTCGATCGGGGGCTCACGGAGTTCACGACGCCGCTGTCCGAGGTTGAGCGAGAGTTGGGTGCGCGCCTCGTGGCGGTCGGGCAGGCGCTCGATGCTCAGGCCCGGAGTCGGCTGATCGGCGCTGGCGTTTCCGGCCTCACGATCGCCGGGGACGTGGCGGAGGGGCCGAGCGATGAGCCGGGATGACGGGCCACGACGTGTGGGGGTGGATCGCGGTGTGGCGGCGACGCCGATCGCTCTTCAACCGCTGACGCGTGAGCAGCGAGCTGCGCGCACGTTGGCGCGGGTGCGGGAGGTCCGCGAGGCGGCCGGTGGGCTGCACACGTTGGAGATTCCGGTGGGAACTAGTGGATGCGGTGATCTGTCGTGACAGTGGTCGCTGAGAGGCCGATGACGTACTCGTCATTTCCGCCCGGCGGGGACGGGACGGGTCGGTGGGACGAGTTGACGCTGGCGGCGGTGCCGAGCGCGGTCAACCTGGCGCGTCTGCTGGTGCGGTTCAACCTGTACCGGTGGGCGTTCGATGCAGGGTTCATTCGTCGGGTGGTGGCGGTGGCGGAGAAGCTCGTGGTGCATGCGGTGGCCACGACCGGGGTCGTCGAGGACGAGCCGCTCTACGCTGCCGCGTTCGATGACCTTGACGTGATCGTGGTTCGGCTGCGCATCTTCGCCGGCCGGGTGGTGGTCGAGGTGTGGGACCGCACGGAGGCCCCGCCCCACGAGGCTCTGGCGACGGCACTGGCTGTCACGGATGCGGAGCGGTGGGATTTCGCGGTGCCGCTGCCGGGTTGTCGGGTGGTGTGGTGCCTGGTGGCGCCCCAGCCCGTGGCCGGTGTTGTGGAGGGATGGCTTCCGCAGCGGGTGCCTGCGCCGACGCGGCCGGGCGCTGGCGTGCGGGCGGCCGGCCCTGTCAACAAGGAGCTGCTGGAACGGGTGCTGGAGGGCCTGCGTCATGTGCTGTGAGGACGCCGGTGGACGTGCCGGGCCTCGGCACGCCTTCACTGGTCTGCTCGGGTCGGCGACGGCGTTGCCGATCGCGGCGTGGTCGCGTCCAGTTGACAGCGGTAGTGATCGGTCGATGGCCGGTTCTGGTTCGCCGTTGCCGGGCCCGGGCATCGAGGCGGTGTCGGACCTGTGGCGGGCGACGCGGTCGGCGCTCAAGGTGGTGCGGGAAGTCGAGGACCTGTTCGTCGACGCTCGGGGACTGCTCGTTCAGGCGTGTGCCGTTGAGCCTGGTGCGCGGGCCCTGGTCACCGCGGCGGCGGACACGCTGCGGATCACCGCGGACAAGCTCGATGCCCTCAACCGCCGGCCCTCCGGCACCACAGCCGACGCCGCTGCCGACGAGGCCGCCGAAGACGCCGCGGCCGACGAGTCTGGTCTGCGGGAGTGAGCGGCGATCTGGCGTCGAGCGCGGTCGGGTCCGCGCTAGCTAGGCCGCCGCGCGGCTGGCCGGTGAGATGCACGCGGCCGAGTGGACGCATCGGTGATCTTGCCCGTGACGTGGGCGTGGACCGGGACGAGGCCGAGAAGGCGCTGGTTGTGGCCGAGCGGCTGGCGCGTTGCTGGTTCTCGCACTGTGCACACGGGCGCGACGTGCCGACGCCGAACGCAACGGATCCCCCGCCCGTCGACCAGATCCACGTATGAGAGCGATGAGAGCAGGGTGTTCCTCCGCGTGATGTCTTCCAACTTCTACGCCATCGCGTATCTCCTGTGTGGAGTCGTGTATGGCGCGAACCTGGTGGTGCGCCGGTTCAGCGGCGGCGCGAAGGCCGAGTTCTTTCAGGCGCTGCGTGAGAAGGTGCCGGGCGCGGCGGCGATGCCGTGGGGTCTGATTTGCGCGAGTGCAGCGCTCGGGATCATTCTCATCGTCATCGTGTGGCCGTGGTATCTGGTCACAGACCTACGGCGACTGTTCCGGCGGAACAACTCTCCTGCCGCGCATCCGACTGTGGTCAAGCTCGTTCGGCAGCTGCGTCATCGCGAAGACGAGTACGAGCAGGTGTTCGCCGAGCTCGGACTGGCGGAGATCCTCGCGGCGATCCACGCAATCGACATGAACAAGGTAGGCCCCGTCGGGAAGTCCTACAGCTACGTCGAGTTGGTGGCCGCGGCAGCGTTCTACTGTGAATGGCTCCGGTATCACGGTGCCGGCCGTAAGGCCGAGGCCCGCGTGGCCACCAGACGCGGCCAGGAACGGTGGCCGGACGGAACGATGACCATGCCCGCGTACTGCGTCGGCATCTTCATCGCCGGCCGCGTCTTCGGCCGGCTGGGCGCTGATGACCTGACCGAGGCGCGGGTTTGGTACGCCCAACACCTCAAAGAGGAGTTCAACAGCGGCGACCACGTGCACACGGTGTTCGCGCCGATCGCCAGCGTCCGCGGCGTCGAGGCGACGACCGCCTAGCCGACGCCGGTCACGGAGGAGACAGATGCCGAGCACAGAGATGCCGAGTACCGGGGATGTGCACGACGGGGTGGCGGACCGCGTGTTCACCAGGGCGTTGGGTGAGGAGCTGCGGCGAGTGCGTGAACACGTCGGCTGGTCGCAGTCCGAGCTCGTGGCGCGGATGCCGTCGCGCCTGCACGTCAAGACGCTCGCCACCTACGAGCAAGGCGTTCGGCACTGCTCGGTGGTGCGTCTGCTCGAGGTCTGCCGCACGGTGGGTTCGCCTGCCCCGGATGTTCTTGGTCGGGCGATGAGGCATGCGGACATAGATCTGGGGCGAACCGCGCTGGACGTCGATCTCACCGCGCTGGCGGTCGACCCGCTGAGTCTCGTCAAGTGAGTTGGCCCCACTTGTCGCCGCGGTTTTTGGCCCCGGGTCGGCTATTCGGGGTCGAAGAGTGGTTCGCCGTCGTTGCCGCCGAGCAGGAAGGTGAAGCGGTCCAGGTCGG
>NZ_JBOHGA010000021.1:0-48799 GCF_050699915.1 Actinophytocola sp. | reverse complement strand
GCGCCGGAGTCGCCACGCCGACGGTCGCCGGCGGAAGCCGAGTGCCGGCTCTCGCCGGCGGCGCCCGTGCGGCGGCGGTCGGTGGCAGCCGAGCGGCGGTCGCCGGCCGAGTCCGCACGGCGGCGTTCGAAGACGATGCCGAAGCGGCGCAGCAGGCCGGTGGAACCGGATCGGCCGCGCTCGGACTCCGCGCCGCCGCGGGTGGCGGTGCGTGCCGGCTTGGCTCGGGTCGGTGCCGTCATGCTGCCGCCTCCTGAATGCGCTCCGCCGCGCGCAGGCGAACCGACGCCGCGCGCGAGTTGTGCTCCCGTTCCTGCTCGTCCGCCTGCTCCGCGCCCCGCGTCAGCAGGCGCAACTGCGGACCGTGCCCCGGCAGCTCGACCGGCACCCCGGGCGGCGTCCGCGACTTCGCGAGCTCCGCCAGCGACCGCTTGACCAGCCGGTCCTCCAGCGAGTGGTACGACTCGACGACGATCCGGCCGCCGACCCGCAAGGCCGCCAGCGCCGCGGGCATCGCCCGGCCCAACGCGGCGAGCTCGCCGTTGACCTCGATGCGCAGCGCCTGGAACGTCCGCTTGGCCGGATGCCCGCCGGTCCGCCGGCTGGCCGCCGGCACCGCGTCGTACAGCAGCTCGACCAGCCGCCCGCTGCGCGTGAACGGCTCCTTTGCCCGCGCCGCGACGACGGCGTCGGCGATCCGCCGCGCGAACCGCTCCTCGCCGTAGTCCCGCAGCACCCGGGCGAGGTCCGCCGCCGGGTAGGTGTTCAGCACCTCGGCCGCGGTCAGCTCCGCGGTCGGGTCCATCCGCATGTCCAGCGGCGCGTCCCGCGAGTAGGCGAAGCCCCGCTCGGCCACGTCGAGCTGCATGGAGGACACCCCGAGGTCCATCAGCACGCCGTCGACCGACCCCGTCGCACGGTGCCCCAGGTCGGCCAGCACGGACGGCAGCTCGTCGTAGACGGCGTGCACGAGGTGGACCCGGTCGCCGTGGCGGGCCAGCCGCTCGCCGGACCGGGCGAGTGCGTTCGGGTCGCGGTCGAGGCCGACCAGGGTCAGCGCGGGGTGCGCGGACAGCAGCGCGTCGGCGTGTCCGCCGAGTCCGAGAGTCGCGTCGACGAGTACCGCCGGGCGGTCGGACAGCGCCGGCTCGAACAGCGCGAGCACCCGTTCCAACAGCACCGGCACATGCGCGGTCGACATGGTCCACCCCCCTTCCGCGGTCTCGCCTCCCGTTGCGACGACAAGACGACAAGCCGACTCGGCGACATGCCGACAAGTCGACCGGACGGGTGCCGACAGGTCCCCGCCCGCTCGTCGTCCCTGGCACCGGGGAAGGTGCGCCAGGACCGAAAGCGAGCGGACCGAGGCCTCACGGCACCCGCCATCCCCACCTCGAGCCGCCCGGGGTCAGAACACCCCGGGCAGGACCTCCTCCGCGGCTTGGGAGTAGCTGTCCTCGTGCTCGTCCAGGTAGGTCTGCCACGCTTGCGCGTCCCAGATCTCCAGGCGGGTGATCGCACCGATGACCACGCACTCCTTGGTGAGCCCGGCATAACGCCGCAGCTCCGGTGCGATCGCGATCCGCCCCTGCCCATCCGGTCGCTGTTCGTCGGTTCCGGCGAACAGGTACCGCTGATAGGCGCGGACCGCCTCGTTCGTCAGGGGCGCCGCTGCCACCTTGCGTGCCATCTCCTCGAACTCCGCGCGTGGGAACACGTACAGGCAGTGGTCCTGGCCCTTGGTGACCATCAGCCCACCCGCGAGCGGATCTCGGAACTTGGCAGGCAGCGTGAGCCGCCCCTTGTCGTCCAACTTGGGGGTGTGCGTGCCGAGAAACATCGGTCACCCACCTCCCCACCGGCCCCTGTGAGCCAGTCATGAGGCCCCCTTGCGCCCCACTTGCGGCCACCGTACCCCACTTTTCACCACAGTCAACGTCGAATCGGCCGGATTGATCACGATGCACCTGCTGTTTCCGCAGGTGAACGGCCGTGGTGGTGGGTGGGGGATGGTGGTGGGACTCCCCCGACCGGGTGCCCGCCGAGGAACGACGAACTCCCGATCAACCCCGCGGGGAGCCGGCGCGTCCTGGGGAACATGACGGTCGAGGGTCCGCTGGGGGGCGAAGTGGGGACGCCCGTGGGGCACGCCGAGGAGACGCCGTGCTGGGCGGTGTGGAGGGCGGTGTGCGGCCGCTGTGCTCGCGAACGGAGCATTCACAAGATCCGCACCACGAACCCGCCGAAAGGCGTAGACAATGAGGGGACACACTTCTCAGCGGTTTGACACACTTCGTAGCAGTCTTGCGCCGGAGAAAGACCATCAGGAGGTCGCGTGACGTCCAGTACGCCGCCGTCGGCGCTGCCCGGAAACCACTACGCGGCAGCTCCCGGCGGAGAGCCATACGCAGGACAACCGACCGAGCCGGTCAACAACCACTACCGGTCCGCCTCCCCGCTCGACGAGCTCAACGCCACAGCCCAGCGCATCGCGGCCAACGTCGAGCGGGTGCTCGTCGGCAAGCCCGAGGTGGTGCGGATCGCGCTCGTGACGTTGCTCGCCGAGGGGCACCTCCTGGTCGAGGACGTGCCGGGCGTCGGCAAGACCTCGCTCGCGAAGGCCCTCGCCCGCTCCATCGACTGCACGGTCAGCCGCATCCAGTTCACGCCGGACCTGCTGCCCAGCGACGTGACCGGTGTGTCGATCTTCAACCGGCAGACCAACGACTTCGAGTTCCGGCCCGGCCCGGTGTTCGCCAACATCGTCGTCGGCGACGAGATCAACCGCGCCTCCCCCAAGACGCAGTCGGCGCTGCTCGAGTGCATGGAGGAGGAGCAGGTCACCGTCGACACGAACACCTACCAGCTCGAGGCGCCGTTCATGGTCATCGCGACCCAGAACCCCATCGAGATGGAGGGCACCTACGCGCTGCCGGAGGCTCAGCGGGACCGGTTCACCGCGCGCGTGTCGATCGGCTACCCCGACCCGGCCGCCGAGCTCGCGATGGTCGACGAGCACGCCGGGCACAACCCGCTCGCGGACCTGCAGCCGGTCTCGCACGCCGACCAGGTGCGCAAGCTGATCGAGACCGTGCGCGCGGTCAAGCTCTCTCCCGACGTGCGCCGCTACGCCGTCGAGCTCTCGTCGACCACCCGCCGGCTGCCCGAGATCCGCATCGGGGCCTCGCCGCGGTCGACCCTGCACCTGGTGCGCGCGGCCCGCGCGCAGGCGGCGCTGTCCGGCCGCGACTTCGTGGTGCCCGACGACATCCACGCGGTGGCCGTGCCGGTCCTCGCGCACCGGTTGGTGCTGACGCCCGAGGCGCAGGCCGGCCGCCGGTCGACCGCGGAGCTGATCCGCGCGCTCGTGCAGCGGGTACCGGTGCCGCAGGCGGCCCCGGACCCGAACGCGCACTGGACCCGGAACAGGTAGGCGGGTCGTGGCGCTGCCGGTGCGCGGGGCGCTGTCCGGGTTGACGACGCGTGGCCGGTGCCTGCTCGCCGCGGGAATGGCCGCCGCGCTGTGCTCGGTCATCCTCAACGAGCGGGACCTGCTTCGCGTGTCCGTGTTCGTGATCTCGCTGCCGCTGCTCGTCTGCTTCCTCACGGCGGTGGCCCGGGTCGGGCTGCACGCGCAGCGCCAGATCGTGCCGATCCGGGTGCCGGTCGGCGGGCGGGCGGAGGTCTCGCTGCACATTCGCAGCACAGGCCGGCTGCCCACCGGCGGCCTGCTGGTCTCCGACGGGGTGCCGTACTCGCTGGGCGGCAAGCCCCGGTTCGTCATCGAGCACCTGCCCCGGCACACCGGCACCCGGCTGCGGTACGCGGTGCAGCCGATGCTGCGGGGCATCCAGCAGCTGGGCCCGCTCAAGGCGACGATCACCGATCCGTTCGGGCTGGCCGAGTTCGAGCGCGAGCTCGCGCACACGTCCCGGCTGATCGTGGTGCCCCGAATCGTCAAGCTCAGTGGCGTGCCCGGCGGGTCCGGCCTGGGCTCCGGTGATGACGGTTCGGTGCGGCTGGCGGCCGGGCAGGGCGAGGACGACGCGATCGTGCGTCCGTACCGGCAGGGCGACGACCTGCGCAAGGTGCACTGGCGCTCGACCGCCAAGCGGGACGAGATGATGGTGCGGGTCGAGGAGCGCCCGTGGCGCGGCGGCACGACCGTGCTGCTGGACCATCGGGCGGGCGCGCACCGGGGCGCGGGCACGACGGCCTCGTTCGAGTGGGCGGTGTCCTTCGCCGCGAGCATCTGCCTGCACTTGCACCGCTACGGCCAGCGGATCCGGCTGGTGACCGAGAGCGGCCGGATGATCGTCAGCGACACCGGCGACGGCGCCCACAACGACAACGCGGTGCTCGACGCGCTCGCCGCGCTGCAGGCCACGCCGCAGCACGAGATCGGCGCGATGAACGACCCCGGCCACGGCCAGGAGCTGATCGCGATCCTCGGCGCCACGACGCCGGACTCGCTGAGCCAGCTCATCAGCCAGCGCGCCCGCGGCACCCGCAGCCTCGCCGTCCTGCTGGACACGGCGGCGTGGGGCACGAACGGGCCGGAAGGCGCGCCCGCGGACGGCGAGGAGACCGACATCGACGGGGCCAGCGCGCTGCTGCGCGGGACGGGCTGGGGCGTGACGGTGGCCCGCCCGAGCACCCCGATGACCGCCACCTGGGCCACCGTCTGCCGCACCGGCGGCAGCCGCAACGACGCGATGATCACCGGAGTTGGCCAGTGAGTGCTCCCACGATGCGCCCGCCCGGCCGGTCCGGACCGCCCGGCCAGCAGGGCCCGCCGCCTCCGCCGACCACCGGCAACGAGCTGACCTCCCAGCAGTGGTCGATGACCGTCACCCCCGTGGTGGCCGCGGTGACCACGCTGTGCGCGTCGCTCGCGCTCGCCGGGGTGATCGACGGGCTGCGCTTCTGGGGCTACGCCGGCGTGGCGGTCACCGTGATCACCGCGGTGGGCCTGGGCTTGCGCGCGGTGCGCACGCCGATCCTGGCGGTCGGCTTCGGCCAGATGTTCGCGTTGCTTTGCCTGCTGGTCGCGCTGTTCACCGACAGCGCGGTGCTCGGGCTGTTCCCCGGCCCCGACTCGGTCGCCGAGCTCGGGGGCGTCCTGCGCACCTCCATCGAGGTCGTGCAGACCGGCGTGCCACCGGTCGAGGCGTCACCGGCCGTGCTCTGCCTCGTGGTCGTCGCGATCGGGCTGGTCGCCGTGCTCGTCGACACGCTCGCGGTGTCGGCCGGCACCCCCGCCGCGTGCGGCCTGGTGCTGCTGTGCGTCTACGCGGTGCCGGCCTCCCTCGCCGACCAGATGCTGCCGTGGTGGGCGTTCGTGCTCGGCGCGATCTCCTTCGCGGCACTGCTGGCCGTCGACGGCGCGCACCGCCACCAGCAGTGGCGCAACCGGCCGACCGTGCAGGGCACCGGCGGCGGCGTCGGCTCGCCGGCCGCACTGGTGTCGGGCGCCGTGGCGATCGCGCTGTTCGCGGGCGGCACCGTGACGTTCATCGGCACCGTCGGCCAGCTGCCGGGCGGGCAGAACGGCGGCGGGCAGGGCGGCCTCGGCCTCAACCCGTTCACCCAGCTGCGCGGCATGCTCGACCAGGAGGGCAACGTCGAGCTGTTCCGGGTCCGCAACCTCGGCGACGAGGGCCGCTACCTGCGCGCGCTGACCCTCGGGGACTACAACGGCAACGGCGGCTGGGGCGGCGCCAACCGGCTGCCGAACGGCGTCCCCGCCGACCGGCCGCTGCCCCCGCCGTACGGGCAGGAGAACTTCGGTCCGTCGGCGGACACCGTCGAGATCGAGATCGAGCCGGTCAACTCCAGGGACCGCTGGGCGCCCGTGTTCGGCAACCCGCGACAGATGCGGGACCTGCCCGAGGGCATCCGCTACGACCCGGTCGGCGGCATGCTCTACGGCCAGGACGAGCTGACGCTGCCGACCTACGTCGAGGAGGCCGACCTCAGCCAGCCGACCGCCGAGCAGCTGCGCAACGCGCGGCCGGCGATCCCCGGCGACATCGACGAGCGGTACACCTTCGACGACAACATCAACCCGCGGGTGCGCCGGCTGGCCAACGAGCTGACCGCGGGCCGCGGCTCGACGTTCGACAAGGTCGAGGCGATCAAGGACTACTTCGACCCCGGCAACGGGTTCGTGTACGAGACCCAGACCGCGACCGGCAGCGACGAGGACGCCCTGACCGACTTCCTGTTCCGCAGCAAGACCGGTTTCTGCGAGCAGTACGCGTCGTCGATGGGGATCCTGCTGCGTGCGGCCGGCATCCCGTCCCGGGTGGCGATGGGCTACACGGCGGGCTTCGAGTCGGGCGACTACCGGTCGATCACCACGCAGAACGCGCACGCGTGGGTCGAGGTGTTCTTCCCCGGGCTCGGCTGGGTGCAGTGGGACCCGACGCCGCTGTCCGACGGCACGTCCTACTCCCCGCCCTACGCCTCCGAGAGCGGCTCCCGGGGCCCGGAGGACGACCCGGAGAACCAGCAGAGCCGCTCTCCGGCCCCGTCGGTGCCGGCCGGGCCGACGCAGAACCCGGAGGACCAGCGCGACGACCAGGCCGGCGCAGGCGCGAACGGCGGGGAGCAGGACAACGCGCCGAGCTGGCCGTGGCTGACCGTGTTCGCCCTGACCGCGTTGTCGATCGCGGCCACCGTGCTGGCGGCGGCCGGGCGGCGACGCCGGCTGACGGTGCCGCTCGCGGCCGCGGGCTGGACGCTGACGATCGTGTTCGCCGCCGCGATCGTGTCGTGGTGGCTGGCCGCGCTCGTGGTGGTGCTGCTGATCGCGGCGGCGCCCGGGCTGGTGCGTGAGCGCCAGCGGCTGTCCCGCCGGCACGAGGTGCACACGAACGGCCCGTCCGCGGCGACGTCGGCGTGGGCCGAGCTGCTCGCCGAGTCCACCGATCGGGGCGCGGAGGTCAACGACACGGAGACGGTCCGCGTCGCCGCCCGCCGCCTGGCCACCGAGCACGAGCTGGACGACGAGGGCAAGCAGGCGCTGCGCACGGTGGTCAGCGAGGTGGAGCGCTCCTGGTACGGCGGCAGCACACAGTCGGACCCGAGGCTCGGCAAGGCGTTCGACACGCTGATCACGGGCATGCGCCGCACGGACCCGCTGGGGTGGCGGGCTCGGCTCGTCCCCCGCTCGATCGTGCGCCGCCGGCGAGCCAAGGCACGACAGTCAGGTCGGTGAACCGGGCGCTGTCCTGTGTGGACGATGCTCGGGATCAGCGGTTGATGGTCTGGCTCTGGTTCAGCGGTTGGTGAGCTGCGGCTGGGGTGGGTGGTGTGGCTTGAAGTTGAGGAAGGTTCGCCTCATCAGCGGCGTGTCCCTTCGTGAGGAATACGCGAAAGTTGAACGCCTGGATCCGGTGGTCGGCCGCCCCCGGCGTACCTGGGAGGTCGGCCCGCCATGCCGCGGGTCAGACCGCCGGGTACCGGTTGTAGTCCGGGAAGTTGCCGTACAGCAGCTCGTCCGCCGGGCCCTGGGTGACCGCGTGCACCAGATGCACACCGCCGACGAAGGCGCCCTTCCACGAGCCGCCGCGGCCGCCGAACGGCTCCGCGCGGTCGCCCCGGGAGCGCGGCTTGTTCACGCCGACCTTGAACGCCTGCACGTGCTGGGCCAGCTGGTCGGCGAGCTCCGGGTCGTCACAGGCGAGGCTCGCCACCAGCGCGCCGTTGGACGCGTTCATCTGCGCCAGCAGCTCCGCCTGGGTGTCCACCACGACGATCGTGTCCACCGGGCCGAACGGCTCCTCGTGCATCAGCCGGCTGGCGCCGGGCGGGGCGAGCAGCGTGGTCGGCGCGACGTAGGCCGAGGTGTCCTGACCCGGCAGGAAGCGGCCCTGGTCGAGCGAACCGCGGTAGAGCGGTACCGCGCCGTGGTGCAGCGCCTCGTCGACCCGCATGCGCAGGTCCGTCGCCTTGGCCGAGGAGATCATCGGGCCGAAGTCCAGCACCGGGAGCTCGGGCTCGGCCTCGTCGGCCTCGACCGCGAGCGGGTGGCCGAACCGGATCGACTGGACCACGGGGAGGTAGGTGGCGAGGAAGGCGTCGACGAGGCCGCGCTGGACCACGAACCGCGGGTAGGCCGTGCAGCGCTGCTTCGCGTACTCGAAGCCCTTCTTCAGGTGCTTGGCGAGGCCGTCCCAGTCGGAGAACTCCCAGATGCCCCAGCAGTTCAGGCCCTCCTGCTCCAGCATGTGGCGCTTGCCGGTGTCGACGAGCTGGGCCGCGACCTTGCCGCCGTTGTCCCGGCCGCCGACGAACGCCAGCGCGCCGAGCTCCATCGAGCGGACCAGCGCGTCGGAGAGCTTCGAGCCGTCGCCGGAGAGCAGTGTGACCGGCAGGCCGGCGTCGTTCATCAGCGCGTGCGCGACGGTCAGGCAGACCGCGCCGCCCTGGGTCGGCGTCTTGGCGATCACCGCGTTGCCGGCGAGCAGCTGCACCAGCTCGGCGTGCACCAGTACCGACATCGGGTAGTTCCAGCTCGCGATGTTGCTCACCGGACCGGACAGCGGCGCCCGCTCGAACGGGCGGCCGGCCGCGTCGGTCGCGAGCATCTCGTCGATGTTGTCCAGGTACCACCGCACGCCGTCGAGCGCCCGGTCGACGTCGGCGCACGCGAGCTTCCACGGCTTGCCGATCTCCCAGGCGAGCAGCAGTGCGAGGTCGTCGCGGACCTCGGACATCGCCTCGACCGCGGCGAGCACCCGTGCCTTGCGGTCGGCCAGCGGCACCCGGGCCCACTCCTGGTGCTGCTGGTGGGCGGCCGTGACGGCCTTGAGAGCGGTCGGTTCATCCACTTTGGACAGCTGGCCGAGGCCGGTCTGGTCGACCGGGGTGATCATCGGGGAGCGTTCGCCCGCGTCCTGCCAGCGTCCTTCGTACAGGTTGCGCAGCCGGTCGCCGGAGAATCCGGCGGGAGCCACCTCGGCGACTCGCTCGGCCACTCGCGTCCATTGGGCGTGTTCAGGAATCCGCAGACTCACGGCAAACCTCCATCAAATGGATGACGGGTGCCGTTCCGATGTTGCCTCACGGGGACGTGGAAACAGTCGGGATGCGGTCGATGTCACGCGCGAGGAACCGACGGGCCGGCCAGGGCGCCCGACGGTCTGGGTGGAACCGGGGCCTTACGGTTCCTCGTCGAACCGCTTGCGGAAGCGGTCCTCCATTCGCTGGGAGAACGAGCTGCGGCGTGCCTTGGGCGATCCACCGCCCGCGGACTCCTCGGCGCCCTCCTCGCCCTCGCCGCCGCCTTGTCGCAAGGCGGAGAGCGTGAGCAACGCACCGAGGAACATGACCAGGAAGCCGAGCAAACTGACCACCGGGACGCCGCCAGGCTTCAGCGGCAGGATCACTCCCAGCACCAGAAGCGCGACACCCAGCACGAACAGTGCGATGCCCTGAAGGCGTCGACGCCGGGATGGACGCCGCAGGCGAGCGCCACGCACCGTGGATGCGAACTTGGGATCCTCGGCGTAGAGCGCACGCTCGATCTGGTCGAGCAGTCGCTGCTCGTGCTCGGAGAGTGGCATTCGTTCCTCCTCCGGCACAGCGGTCGCGAGCGCCGGGCGATCACGGTCTGACTTGGCCGCCGGACCCGGCGGGCGCCCCGCTCCGGGGGCGTCACCCTCCAGGATACGAGCCGCGAGCCTTCGCGACTACCCGATCCGGAATCATGGTCGTATGTGTCAGCTAAACCCGGCCAGAAGAGAGTGTGCCACTAGCCCGGTCGAGCGCGCGCAGGTGGGCTGAATGGATCCCGGTCGCGCGCTTCGCCAGATCGCCTTCCTGCTGGAACGCGGCGGCGAGCCCACCCACAAGGTGCAGGCGTTCCGTCGTGCCGCGGGCGTCGTGGCGGGCCTTCGCGAGGGTGAGCTGGACGGCCGGCTGCGGGCCGGCACGCTGACCGACCTGCCCGGCATCGGGCGCACCACGGCCGGCGTCATCTCCGAGTCCGCCCGCGGCGACACGCCGGCCTACCTGGCGCGGCTGCTCGAGCAGGGCATCGCGCCGGTCGCCGGCGGGGAGGCGCTGCGCGCGGAGCTGCGCGGCGACTGCCACACCCACTCGGAGTGGTCCGACGGCGGCAGCCCCATCCGCGAGATGGCCGAGACCGCCGTCCTCCTCGGCCACGACTGGATGGTGCTGACCGACCACTCGCCCCGGCTCACCGTCGCGAACGGGCTGTCCGCCGAGCGGCTGGCGCGCCAGCTCGACGTCGTCGCCGAGCTCAACCGCGAGCTCGCCCCGTTCCGGATCCTCACCGGCATCGAGGTCGACATCCTCGACGACGGCGCGCTGGACCAGACGCCCGAGCTGCTCGCCCGGCTGGACGTGGTCGTCGCGAGCGTGCACTCCAAGCTGCGGATGTCCAAGGCCGAGATGACCAAGCGGATGCTCGCGGCCGTCGAGAACCCGCACACGGACATCCTCGGCCACTGCACCGGCCGCAAGGTCCTGGGCCGCGGCCGCCCGGAGTCGGAGTTCGAGGCCACGGAGGTGTTCGCCGCCTGCCGCGACCTCGGCGTCGCCGTGGAGATCAACTGCCGGCCCGACCGGTTGGACCCGCCGCGCCGGCTGCTCGAGCTGGCCCTCGAGACCGGCTGCGTGTTCTCGATCGACAGCGACGCGCACGCCCCCGGCCAGCTGGACTGGCTGCCCTACGGCTGCGAGCGGGCCGAGGAGTGTGGCGTGCCGGCCGACCGGGTGATCAACACGAAGACGGTCGACGACCTGCTCGCGTGGGTCGGATGAGGGCGGCCGACGACGTCGCGGACGCGGTGGCCACGGTCGCCGCGGCGAGCAGGATCGCCGTGCTGTCCGGCGCCGGCATCTCGACCGAGTCGGGCATCCCCGACTTCCGCGGGCCCGACGGGCTCTGGACGCGCGACCCCGGCAGCGAGCGGATGTCGAACCTGCAGGCCTACCGGGACGATCCGGCGGTCCGGCTGCGCTCGTGGCGGGCGCGCCTGGCCCACCCGGCGTGGGAGGCACGGCCCAACGCCGCGCACCGCTCGCTCGTGGCGCTCGAGGAGGCCGGGCGGCTGCGCGCGATCCTCACCCAGAACATCGACGGGCTGCACCAGCGGGCGGGGTCCGGCCCGGACCTCGTGGTCGAGCTGCACGGCTCGATTTTCGACACGGTCTGCCTGTCCTGCGGCGACCGCCGGCCGATGCGGGCCGCGCTGGAGCGGGTCGAGGCGGGCGAGGCCGACCCGCCGTGCCTGGAGTGCGGCGGGATCCTCAAGTCGGCGACGATCTCGTTCGGCCAGGCGCTGGACGTCGAGGTGCTGGCGCGGGCCCGGGACGCGGCGGTGACCTGCGACCTGCTGCTCGTGGCCGGGAGCTCGCTCGCCGTGCAGCCGGCGGCCGGGCTGGTCGGGCTCGCCGCGCGGGCCGGTGCCACGGTCGTGATCTGCAACGGCTCGGAGACGCCCTACGACCGGCTGGCCGCCTTCGTGCTGCGCGACCAGCTGGGCACCCTGCTGCCGGTCTTGGTCACGGGATCGTGAGGCCGGCGGAGCGCAGGGCCTCCTCGACGCGCAGCCGCTCCATGTTCCGCTCGATGCCCTCGGGCAGCGCGTCGAGGTCGTGGCGGACCTCGACGGCCGCGCACGCCTGCCGGAGGAGCTCGTCGTAGGCGTCGCGGGTGGCGATGCGGCGGACCATCGGCGTGCCGTCGGGAGTCTGCACGAGCAGGCGGTGCACCCGGCGCAGGTCCGCGGCGAGCTGCTCGATGGGCAGGCCGGTCGGCACCGCTCGGCGGCGGCGGATGCGCTCGCCGAGGACGTCCACCATGCGCGGCATCCGGACCAACAACCAGAACACCAGCGCCGGGCCGAGCACCGCGAGCGCGAACAGCAACACGTTCGCCATCACAGAGTCCGCCATGTCCACCGATTCTAGCGCCCGAGCTGGGCGGATGAGCATTTGTGAATACCTAACGGAGATGGTTGCCTCAGCGGTGCTTGTTCACCATAGTGTGCTCCCATGGTCACTCTCCGCCGCGCTTCCCTGGCGCTCGCCGCTGCCCTCGCGGTGGCCGCCTCCCTGCTGCTGAGCCTGCCGGCGAGCGCCTTCCCCGGGGCCTTCTTCCCGACGCAGAACACCGGCAACCGGGGCGCGGACGTGCTTGCCCTGCAGCATCTCCTGGCCCACCACGGCAACTCGGCGCCGACCGACGGCGTGTTCGGCGCGTCGACCGACTCCGCGGTCCGGTCGTTCCAGAACGCCAACGGGCTCGGCGTCGACGGCATCGTCGGCCCGGCGACGTGGGGCAGGCTCGTGCCGCAGCTGTCGCAGGGCGCGTCGGGACCGGCCGTGCGAGCCCTGCAGGTGGAGCTGAACGCGAAGAGCCGGCTGTCGCTGGCGGTGGACGGCGCGTTCGACGCGGAGGTGGCGGACGCGGTGCGGTCGTTCCAGCAGCACGCCGGGATCGGGGTGGACGGCGTGGTCGGGCCGACGACGTGGCAGAACCTGGTGTGGCACTACGACTACCCGGACCTCGGGGCCAACATGTGCGACCAGGACCCGGACGGCAACGGCACGGCGAACTGGGCGACCGGCGCGTCGATCGGGCAGCTGGAGGCCGCGACGCGGGCGTTCACCGGCCACGGCAAGGTCCCGCTGGGCGACGCGGGCTTCGAGCACGGCGGCGACATCCCCGGGCACGGCAGCCACCACGTGGGCATGGACATCGACCTCTGGCCGATCCGCACGGACAGCGCCCAGTGCACGGCGGGCCGCATCACCTGGCAGTCCCCCACCTACGACCAGGCCGCCACCCGCGCCCTGGTCCGGTCCATCCGCGACACCGCGCCCGGCCACGTGAAGCTGGTCTTCTTCAACGACCCGGTGCTGATCGCCGAGGGTCTGACGACCGAGTTCCCCAACCACGACAACCACCTGCACGTCCGCTACTGCGAACGCGTCCACCCGAACGCCAGCTACGACTGCTGACGGCCGGCGGCGTGCGGCCTAGTGGACCGGGTGCTCACCGGTCTCGTCACGTGAGGCGGCACCCGAAGCGGCGGAGCCCAAGGCGCCGGACCTGTTGCGGCCCAGCAGGGTGGCCGGGCGGATGGCGGCGCGGCCGAAGCGGGCCCGGGCCTGGTCGGCGGCCTGGTCGGCGTCTCGCCAACCACGTGCGGGCGCGTCCAGGAACAGCTGCTCGGCGCCGTGGTCGCCCAGCTGCTCCATGCGCACGCCGATGAGCCGCACCGCGCCCGGCGGGGTCTGCTCATCGAGCAGCCGGCACGCGGTCCGGTAGATCTCCTGCGTGACGTCGGTGGCCACCGGCAGCGTGCGGGACCGCGTGATCGTCGTGAAGTCGGCGAACCGCACCTTGATCGACACGGTTCGGCCGCGCAGGCCGCGCCCGCGCAGCGCCGCCGCCGTCTTCTCCGACAAACGCAGCAGCTCCTCCCGGAGCACGCCGCGGTCGGTGTGGTCGACCTCGAACGTCTCCTCTGCGCCGACCGACTTCTCCACCGACTCCGGCTCCACCGCCCGGTGGTCGAGGCCGTTGGCCAGCGCGTGCAGGTGCTCGGCGACGGCGTTGCCGAGCGTGCGGCGCAGCCGCGGCAGCGGGGTGGCGGCTACGTCGCCGATCCGGTTGAGGCCCACCGCCGTCATCCGCTCGGCGGTCCGCTTGCCCACGCCCCACAGCGCGGACACCGGCAGCGGGTGCAGGAACTCGAGCGCCTCGTCGTGCGGCACGACCAGCATGCCGTCCGGCTTGCACAGTCCCGACGCGAGCTTCGCGACGAACTTGGTAGCCGCGACACCGACCGAGCAGGTGATCCCGTTCTCGGCGACGACGCGCGCGCGAACCTGCTCGGCGATCTCGCCCGGAGAGATACGCAGCCGCCGCAGCGCGCCGGCAACATCGAGGAACGCCTCGTCCAGGCTCAGCGGCTCGACCAGCGGCGTGACGTCCCGGAAGATCGCCATCACACCGGCCGAGACCTCCTGGTACAGCGGGAAGGTCGGCGGCAGGAACACCGCCTCGGGACAGAGCCGGCGAGCGTGCGCGGTCGGCATCGCGGAGCGGACGCCGAAGGTGCGGGCGATGTAGTTGGCCGAGCTGACCACACCCCGGCCGCCGGTGCCGCCGACCACGACCGGGCGCGCCACGAGCTCCGGCCGCTCGCGGATCTCGACCGAGGCGTAGAAGGCGTCCATGTCGACGTGCAGGACGGTGCAGCCGGTGTCGTCCGGCCACACGCCGTCGCGGGCCTTGTACCGGTCGACGAGCCCGCGCGGCAGGTCCCCACTGCGCCCCATGGCACGAGCTTGTCAGACGGCACCGACAAATCCGGCGCGCGGCGCGCGGTTACGGCTTGCGCGCGCGGTTACTGCCTGCGGCGCGCGACCGCGTGCAGCCGGGTCGCGATGTCCCGCAGCGGCGCGGTGCCGGCGAGGCGGCGCTCCAGCTCGGCGAGGGACTGCTCGGCGCCGGGATCCCGCAGCACCGCACCCGGGACGAGGTCGGTGAGCACGCCCTGCCCCTGCAGCCGCTCGACGACCAGGCCCGCGTCGGTGAGCAGGCGGGTCAGCCCGTCGGTGTCGAAGCGGCGCAGCAGCGGCTCGTCCGGCAGCCGGCCGGCCGGGTCCTCGGCGAGTGCCTGGGCCTCGGCGAGCCGGCCGGCGATCGCGAAGTGCAGCAAGGTCGCGGTGCGGTTGGCGACGACCACCGACACCGCCCCGCCCGGGGCGAGGGCCTCGGCCATGGCGGCCACCGTGTTCTTCGGGTCGTCCACGACCTCGAGGACCCCGTGCGCGACGACCAGGTCCGCGCTGCCCGCCGCGACGACCTGGCCGAGCGCGTCGCTGTCGGCCTGCAGCGGGGTGATCCGGTCGGCGACGCCGGCGTCGGCGGCGCGTCGGTGCAGCGTCGCGAGCGCGTTCGGGTTCGGCTCGATGACGGTCACCACACAGCCCGCGGCGGCCAGCGGCACGGCCAGCACGCCGCTACCACCGCCGACGTCGAGCACCCGGGGTGCGGCGTCGCCCCGCCTGCCGCGCGCGGCGGCCAACTCGGCGTCGAGCGCGAGGCGAACTGCATCCGGTCGCATGGAGGCACAGGGTAGGCCCCGTAGGGTGCACCCCGTGCAAACGGTGGCAGTGCTCAGCCTCAAGGGTGGTGTCGGCAAGACCACCATCGTGCTCGGCCTTGCCTCGGCAGCGCTGCGCCGTGGCGCACGCACGCTCGTGGTCGACCTCGACCCGCAGTGCAACGCCACGGCCACGCTCGACCCGGAAGACACCGCCGCCACGCTCGCCGACGTACTGGAGACCCCGAGACCCGCGGTGCTGCGGGCCGCCATCGCACGCAGCGGCTGGGGCGAGGAGGTCGACGTGCTCGTCGGCTCGGAGACCCTCGAGCTGCTCAACGACCAGGACGGGGACCTGCGGCGGCTGGAGAAGCTCAGCCGGGCGCTGACCGAGCTCGGCCCGCTGCTCGCCGACGGAGAGCTGCCCTACCAGCTGGTGCTGCTGGACTGCCCGCCCTCGCTGGGCCGGCTGACCCGCTCGGCGCTGATGGCCGCGCACGGCGCGCTGCTCGTCACCGAGCCGACGCTGTTCGCGGTGTCCGGCGCGCAGCGGGCGTTCGAGGCGGTGGAGAAGGCGCGGGAGGAGCACAACCCGGTCCTCTCGCCGCTCGGCGTCGTGGTCAACCGCGTGCGGCCGCAGTCCTACGAACACCAGTACCGGATCGCCGAGCTGCGCGAGCACTTCGGCCGGCTGGTGATGCCGGTGGCGCTGCCGGACCGGCTCGCGGTGCAGCAGGCGCAGGGCGCGTTCGTGCCGATCCACCAGTGGGGCACGCCGGGCGCCCGCGAGGTGTCGCTGGCGCTGAACCTGTTGCTGGCGCGGGTGTTGCGGACCAGCGGCCGCGGCCGGCACCGGACCGAGAGCTGGCCGGACAGCGACATGGACAGCGACACGGACACCGACGGCGACACGGACACCGACGCCGGCGTCGACGAGACCGACGGCGACACCGACGCGAACGTCGTCGCGGAGAACTGACGCGGACAACCGACACCGAGACTGACACCGAGAACCGACGCCGAGAACCGACGCCGAGAACCGACGCCGAGAACCGGCCTCGCTCAGCCGACGCAGATCAGCGACGAGCAGGTGGTCGTCGTCGGGGCCGCCGGGTCGTTCGTGGTGGTCGCGGGCGGTGGCGGCGGCTCTTCGGTCTCGGTGTCGACGGGGACGTCCGGACGGTCCCGGGTGGTCGTGGTGGTCGTCGTCGTGGTGGTCGTGGTCGTGGTGGTGGTGGAGCCCGACGTCGACGTGCCCGACGAGGCGGAGGTGGCCGGGGCGCCGGCGGGCCGCGGCTGCTGTCCCGGCGGCACCGGCTCGACGGCGGCCCGCTCCCCCGCCGACGGCCGCGGGCTCGGCTCCCCACCCAACAGGCCGACCGCGAAGAGGGCGGCCGTCACGGCGCAGATGGCGGCACCAAGCGCCACCCGTCCGTGTGCACTCTGCAGGGGGGACCCCATCGTGAGGATGGCCCTTCGGGTTCATCCGGCGACTGCCGGTAGGTCAGGGCGCGAATCTATCACCAGCCGATCGGGCTAGATCGACTCGGCAGAGTGACGGAGCGGTGGTTCGGCCAAGAGTTGAATCGCGCGAAAACCTTTGTCGCGTCGCGGCCGAAGCACGTAGTGTCGCGGGTACACGAGAGAGGAGGTGGTCCAACAGTGTATTCACTACGGACTCGTGAGGTGGCTGTCCGCTAAGGACCACCCGAACCGGAACGTGGATTGGCCGGCTGCGCAACACGGCTGACATCGGGCTCGACCCGGTGCCGTAGACGCGCGGTGTGGTCGGCGAATACCAGGCAGTCACCCGGCCCTCGGTGCTCTCAGGGGCGTAGTCCGACCCTGAGCCGGCGATCTTCGATCGCCGGAGCAGCCCGGGGGCCGTCTGCCGTCCTCAAGACAGTTCCTCGAGCGCCCGCTCCGCCTGCTGCACGAGCCGCCACGCCTGGCTGGCCCGGCGCTCGGCGTCCTTCACCGACCGGCTCGCCGAGCCGACCCGCCGGCGCGCCTCCTTCTCCCGGTTCTCCGCGGCGTCGAGCTCCTCGTAGACGCGCCGCACCTCCTCGGTCGCCTGGTCGGCCAACCGCTGCGCCTCGGTGAGGATGCGCTCCTCCTCGGCCCGGTCGGCCTCGGCCTCCTTGACCGTCGACCGCGCCCGCTCCAGCTCCTCGCGGGCCTTGGCGAGCTTCTCGTCGCGCGCGGCCCGCTCCTTGTCGGACAGGTCCTTGGACTTCTCCTTGGTGGCCTTCGCGGGCCGGGCCGGGCGGGCGACCGGCGCGCGGTCGCCGGAGGCCTCGGGCCACGCGGCGGCCGTGGCGGCGAGGTCCTTCGCCGATGTCAGCCGGCCCGCCAGCAGCACGCGCGCGATGTCCGCGTCGGCGATGGCGGTCGTGAAGATGTCCTCGAGCTCGCGCATGACCGACTCGGTGAGCGGCGACCCGTTGAGCTTGCCGGCCTGCTTGACCAGCAGGTTCACCAGCTGGGTTCGCTTCTGGGACAAGGACTTCAGGTCGGCGCCGGACAGGTTGGCATGCGCCTCGCGCAGCGCGTCGCCGAGATCGGCCACCTCGTCGACGTCCGAGCTCGCGTCCCGCGCGAGCTGGTTGGCGAGCCAGGCCGACGTCGTCGGCTTGGCCAGCTTGTCGATGGTCGCGGCGAGCTTGGCGTCGCCGGCCGTCTTCGCGGCCTTGGCGAGCTCCTTGCGGCGGGGCGTGAAGTCCTCCCGCGAGCCGGCGTAGAGCTCCTCGGCGGCGGAATCCAGGTCGACTGTCTCGGGCACACCACCATCTTGGCGCCTCGGCCGCGATGAAACGATGGACGGGTGGTCTACCAGCACGTTCTGCGTCGCGCGTTGTTCCGGTTCGACCCCGAGGTCGCCCACGAGCGGACGGTCGCGCTCGTGTCCCGGCTCGGCCGGGTGCGCCCGGCGACCCGCCCGTCGCGCCGGTTCTACGGGGCGTCGACGCCGCGGACGGTGTTCGGGGTGCGCTTCCCCGGGCTGGTCGGGCTCGCGGCTGGGATGGACAAGGACGGCGTGGCGGTCCGCGGCTGGCCGGCGTTGGGGTTCGGCTTCGTCGAGCTCGGCACGGTGACCTGGCACCCGCAGCCGGGCAACCCCCGGCCGCGGCTGTACCGACTGCCGGCGAGCGAGGCGGTGATCAACCGGATGGGGTTCAACAACCGCGGCGCCGCCGCCCTCGCCGAGCGGCTGCGGCTCCTGGGGCCGGCGCCCGTGCCGGTGGGGATCAGCGTCGGGAAGTCAAAGGTGGCCACCGATGCCGAGGCGGACTACGTCTCGTCGGTGCGAGTGCTGTGGCCGTACGCGGACTACTTCGCGGTGAATGTCAGCTCGCCGAACACTCCCGGCCTGCGTGGGCTGCAGGACCGGGCCGCGCTGGACGCGCTGCTCGCTGCGGTGGTGCCGGAGGCACACGGACGGCCGGTGCTGGTGAAGATCGCGCCGGACCTGTCGTTGCCGGCCATCGAGGACGTGCTGTCGGTGTGCCACGAGCGCGGCGTCGCGGGCGTGATCGCGACGAACACGACCCTTTCGCGGGCCGGACTGTCTTCTGTGGACAGTGCGGCGACCGAGGTCGGCGGGTTGTCCGGGCGGCCGCTGTTCGGCCGGGCGCTCGAGGTGGTGTCGTTCGTGGCGGCGCGGTCGGAGCTGCCGGTGGTCGGGGTGGGCGGCGTGGCTTCGGCCGACGACGCGGCCAGGATGTTCGACGCCGGCGCCGCGCTGGTCCAGCTGTACACCGGCTTCGTCTACCACGGGCCCGGCCTCGTCCGCCGGATCAACCGGCTGCCGGCCCGCGACCGGACCGGCTAGCCCGCCGCGTCGGAGAGCTCGCGCAGCGCCACCGCCAGGCCGGCCAGGTGGTCCGTCGCCTCGGTGAGCTCCTGCTTCGGGCCCGGGGCCGAGCTCGCGGCCACGACCCGGCCCGCCGCGGCGACCAGGCTCCGGTAGCCGTCCAGGCCCTCGTCGAGCTGCTCGCGCAGCCGGGCGATGCCCTCCACCAGCGGGCCTCGCTCCAGCGGCGGGGCGTGGTCCTTGGCCAACTCGACCGCCACCAGCTGGCCGGACACCGCGCGCAGGGCGGTCGCCGCCTCGGCGCTCGTGGTCTGCGCCTGCGCCACCGACTCGACCGGCACCGCGGCCGGCATGCTGGCCGTCCCGGACAGCTGGGCGAGCACCTGGGCCAGCGCCTTCTCCGCCTCCGCGAGCCGCTGCATCGGCTCCCGAGCGGCGGAACCCTTCGGCGGCAGGGCCGCCGGCGCGGCCGCCGCGGCGGCGGGCAGGCCCGGCGGCGGATGCCGGGTGTCGAACTCGCGCTGGGCGTTCTTCGACATCGCCAGCTTGAGGGTGGAACGGAACGTGATCACGGCCGTGACCATGGCGGCCGCGATCGCGCCGAACAGGGCCGACACGTCGCCCTCCGCCACCGCGCCGGTGAGCACGCCGACGATCAGCAGCCCGCACAGCATGGTGATCACCAGCCACGCCGTGAGCCAGCGCGACGCCCACGCCCGCTTGCGGGCCAGGCGCCGCCGCTGGCGCTCGATCCGTACCTGCTCGTCGCCGCGCCGCGTCCAGGCCTCCTGGACCTGCGCCACGACCTGGCTGTTGAGGTACCGGTTCGCCAGCTGGGTCAGCTGGTACAGCTCGCGCCCGCGCATCGCGCCGACACCTCCTCGGACGGCCTCGGTTCAGGGACAGCTGACGGGGTCAGTTGGTCTGCCCGTTCGCCTTCTGCTCCTGGGCCACGCGCTGCGCGATCTCGGCATCGACGTTCGACGTGGCGGCCGCCGGGCTGGCCTTGGCCGACGTGCCGCTGGTGACCTGCGGCGCGACCGAACCGCCGGCCATCGACGCCCGGATCTGCTCCAGCCGCGAGTGGCCGGCCATCTCCGTGGTCGAGGCCTGGACCTCCATCATCCGGCCCTGCACCGAGTTCGACGCGAGCTCCGCGGAGCCGAGGGCGGTGGTGTACCGCTTCTCGATCTTGTCGCGGACCTCCTCCAGCGACGGCGTGTTGCCCGGCGCGGCCAGCTCGCTCATCTGGTTGAGGCTCTTGGAGACCTGCTCCTGCATCTTCGCCTGCTCGAGCTGGCTCAGCAGCTTCGTGCGCTCGGCGAGCTTGTTCTGCAGCATCATCGCGTTGCGCTCGACCGCCTGCTTGGCCTGCGTGGCCGCCTGCAGCGCCTGGTCGTGCAGCGTCTTGAGGTCCTCGATGTCCTGCTCCGCCGTGACGAGCTGCGTCGCGAACGACTCCGCGGCCTGCTCGAACTGCGTGGCCTTCGCGTCGTCGCCCTTCGCCCGGGCCTCGTCGGCGAGCACCAGCGCCTGGCGCGCCGAGGACTGGAGCTTCTCCACGTTGCCGAGCTGGCGGTTGAGCTTCATCTCCAGCTGCCGCTGGTTGCCGATCACGGCGGCCGCCTGCTGGGACAGCGCCTGGTGTGCGCGCTGGGCCTCCTCGATGGCCTGCTGGATCTGTACCTTCGGATCGGCGTGCTCGTCGATCTTCGACGAGAAGGCCGCCATGAGGTACTTCCAGAACTTCACGAACGGGTTGGCCATCTCCTCCGCCTGCCTTCTCAGTGCTGGTCCGCTACTGGCTGCCACTCCGGCGCTTGCTCGGTATGGCAACGCCCCGTCATCGCTGTGGGTTCCATCGTGTCAGGTTCGTGGGCGTCCTCACCACTGGACCCGACCGAAATCAGGTACCAATCAGGGTTAGCCCTGACCAGTCGGTCCGATCTCAGGGTTGGTCACCCGACGCACCTCCACCAGGCCCTCCCGCAGGGCATCCAGCCTACCCGTGAGCTGCGCGGTCGCGTCGTCGTTCGAGGTGAGAGCGCTGGCGGTGCCCCCGATGAGCTCCGCGAGCTCGTCGCGGGCCTGCTCCAGCTCGGTGACCGTGGCCTGCATCTTCGCCAGCAGCGCGTCTCGCTGCTCGCGCTGTCGGTCGGCGGCCGCGATCCGCGCGGACACCGCCTCGTGCGACCGGGCCAGGTCCGCCTCGGCGGGCTTGCCGTCCGCCTCGGCGAGAGCGGTCGCGAGCGAGCGGCGCTCGTCCTCCAGGGACGGCACGGGGATGCGCGCCAGGGCGTGGTCCAGCTCGGCGACCTGGCTCGCGGTCAGCCGCAGCTCGGCGACGACCGAGGCGGCGTCGGCGGAGACTCCGTGCAGGGCGGCGTGCTCACCGAGCGTGGTGCCGAGCTCGCGCAACACCCGCTCGCCCCGGGAGACCCACACCTGTGCCGGACTGCCGAGCGCCGGCTGTCGCGCGCCCGGCGCCGCGTCCTCGACCACCTGCCGGCGGGTGCTGCGGATCATCAGCGGCACGCTCACCACCGCCGCGATGCCGATCACGACGAGGACGACGATGAGCACGGTGTCGATCAGCATGACCTCCGGGGTTCCTTGTCCGGCCCCGGAGTCTAGTCCGCGAGGAAGATCAGGCGGCGAACACCGCACCCATCGTGCGGCCGCCGATGGAGGCCTCCATGCGGTGGCTCAGCACGGGCTGGATGTGCAGGTCGGCCAGGTTGTCGCCGACCACGGCCGGGACCAGCCGGCCACCCTCGACGCCGTCCACCGACGCGCGCGGACCCTCGTTCGCGCCGTCCAGCGCCTCGGCCCGCTCCGGCCGCTCGGTCGGCTCCGGCACCGGGTTGTCCATCGAGTCCATGACGCCCATGTCGCTCGCCACGTGGTGCAGCAGCTGGGACAGCGGCAGCTCCAGGGCGTCGCAGATGGAGGCGAGCAGCTCGCTCGACGCCTCCTTGCGCCCGCGCTCGACCTCGGAGAGGTAGCCCAGGCTCACCCGCGCCGCGCGGGAGACCTCCCGGAGTGTGCGGCGCTGGTTGGTGCGGGCATGACGGAGCCGATCACCGATCGCCTCACGCAACAGCACGGCCATCGCGCGCCTCCCTCCACAAGATCGACCGCCCGGAGGGGCGGGTCGGGCACAGTGACAACGTTACCGAGATGGCACCACCCTCGGCAGCGACATCACCACGCGTCCGCCACAAGCGAACGACCGAGCGCGTCCCGGTGTTCCCGTACGGTAGCGCCCGAGTCTGGAGCGGCAGTCGAGCTCAGTCCGTCGCCGGCTCGTCGAACTGGGCCCTGAGCAGGTCGAACGCGCCACGCACGGCGCCCGCGCGGACCTGGTGGCGGTTGCCCTCGATGCCGACCGTGTGCACCGTCGTTCCGGCGGAACCGGATACCGCCAAGTGGACCACTCCCGGCTCCACGCCCTCCTGCGGGTCGGGTCCGGCGACCCCGGTGAGCCCGATCCCCCAGCTCGACCGGCAGGCGATGCGGGCGCCCTTGGCCAGTTGCTCGGCGATCAGCGGGTGCACCGGGCCGTGCTCGGCCAGTGCCGCCGCGTCCACCCCGGCGAGGTCGGTCTTGAGCGGCGTCGCGTAGACGACCACGCCGCCGCGCACCACCGCGCTCGAGCCGGGCACGCTGGTCAGCGCCGCGGCGACCAGCCCGCCGGTGAGCGACTCGGCGGTCGCGACGGTCTCCCCGCGCTCACGCAGCGTCGCGACGAGATCGGCCAGGACGTCCGCGTCGATGCCGAGCAGGTCGGCGAGCGGGTTCTTAGCCACGTGCTCGCAGTCGGATCGCGCGGATGACGTAGTCGACGCCGGTCACGATCGTCAACACCAGCGCGATGCCCATCGCCGTCCACTCGACCGGGTCGAACCAGCCCGGCAGCGGCAGCAGGAACATCCCGATCGCGACGATCTGGGCGAGCGTCTTCGCCTTCCCGCCGGGGCTGGCGGCGATCACGCCGTAGCGGATCACCCAGAACCGCAACAGCGTCACGCCGACCTCGCGGACGGCGATGGTGAGCGTGACCCACCACGGCAGCTCGCCGAGGATCGACAGGCCGAACAGCGCGGCGCCGGTCAGCGCCTTGTCCGCGATCGGGTCGATGACCTTGCCGAAGTCGGTGACCAGCCCGAACTTGCGGGCCAGCCGGCCGTCGACGTGGTCGGTGATCGACGCGACGGCGAACACGAGCGCGGCGGCGAGCCGCCAGCCGGTCGACTCGTCCGCGGCGAACAGTGTCAGCAGGAAGACCGGCACCAGCGCCAGCCGCGTGACGGTCAGGATGTTGGCGATGTTGACCAGCGGCACCCGTACCGCGGCCACGCCCACTTCGGGCGTCGCTCCGTCAGCTGGCGTCGCACTCATGACGAAGCCTCGGCGGACGAGACCGTCTCCACCGACGCGACGACCAGGTCCACACCCGCCGCGTCGACCACCTTGCCGCGAACCAGGTCGCCCACCATCAGCTCCGCCTCACCGGTGAGCAGGCATTCGCCGTCCACCTCTGGTCCCTGGTGCGCGGCACGCCCGGCGCACTCCCCGTCCTCGATCCGCTCGACGAGCACGAGCACCTCGTCGCCGATCCGGTCCTCCGCCCGCTGCGTGGTGAGCTGCTCGATGAGCTCGGTCACCCGCGCGACCCGCTCGGCGATCTCGGCCGGGTCGAGCTTGCCCGGCAGCTTCTCCGCCTCGGTCTTGTCCTCGTCGGAGTAGCCGAACACGCCAACCACGTCCAGGCGCGCCTCCGTGAGGAAGTGCTCCAGCTCGGCCAGCTCCTCCTCCGTCTCACCGGGGAAGCCGACGATCACGTTGCTGCGGATGCCGGCCCGCGGCGCGTAGGAGCGGATCTGCTCGACCAGCGCGAGGAACGACTCGGTGCCGCCGAAGCGGCGCATCCGGCGCAGCACGGTCGAGCTGGCGTGCTGGAAGGACATGTCGAAGTAGTCGGCCACGCCGTCGGTGCCGGCGATCGCCCGCACCAGGCCCGGCCGGGTCTCCGCGGGCTGCAGGTAGGACACCCGCACCCGGTCGACGCCCTCGACCGCGGCCAGTTGGGGCAGCAGCCGCTCCAGCGCGTCCGGGCCGCCGTGCTCGCGGCCGAGGTCCTTGCCGTAGGACGTGGAGTTCTCGCTGACCAGGAACAGCTCGCGGGCGCCCTGCCCGGCGAGCCACTCGGCCTCGGCCACGATCTCGGCGGGCGACCGCGAGACGAACGCGCCGCGGTAGGACGGGATCGCGCAGAACGAGCACCGCCGGTCGCAGCCGGACGCGATCTTCAGCGCGGCCACCGGCGAGTCGTCGAGGCGCTTGCGCAGCACCCGCGGACCCCAGCCGTGGCCGGGCACCGAGACGTCCGAAGCCGACCGCCGCACCGGGGTGATCGGCAGCAACGTGCGCCGGTCGACGGGCGTGTGGGACGCGAGCGGCCGGCCGGCGACCACGTCGTCCAGCCGCTCGCCCAGGTTCGGGTAGTGGTCGAAGCCGAGCACCGCGGCCGCCTCGGGCAGGCTCTCGGCAAGCTCGACGCCGTACCGCTCCGCCATGCAGCCGACCGCGACCACCTTCGCGCCGGTGCCGGCCGCCTCCAGCAGCGCGTCGACGGAGTCCTTCTTGGCCGACTCGACGAAGCCGCAGGTGTTCACCACGATCACGTCGGCGTCCGCGCCGTCGGTCAGCTCCCACCCGCCGTCGGCCAGCCGGCCGGCGAGCTCCTCGGAGTCGACCTCGTTGCGGGCACACCCGAGGGTGTGCAGGGCGGCACGGCGAGAATGTGGTGGTTCGGACACGGCTCTCAGGGTAACCGCCGCCCGCTGAGTCGCCGCCGGTTACTCCGGGTCCCACCCGGCGCTCCCGACACCGTCCCCGTTCCCGTTCCCGTCAAGGGCGAGGACGACGTCGAACCGCGCCGTGTGGAACGGCACCGCCAGCTCCCGTCCGTCCGGCGCGCGGCCGGGCTCGTGCCGGACGAAGTCGATGATCAGCGACCGCTTCACGCCGAACACCGCGTCGTCGTCCAGGTGCGCGCCGTCCGACGAGAACACGTGCGTCACCAGGGTCCGGTGGCCGGGCGCGACGACCATGAAGTGCACGTGGGCCGGGCGCATCGGGCCGCGGCCGCCCGCCGCGAGCAGCTCCCCCACCGGACCGTCGTCCGGGATCGGGTAGGCCTGCGGACGCACCGTCCAGAACGAGTACTCGCCCTCGGCGTCCGCGCGCAGCCGGCCACGACCGCGCGGGCCGTCGAGGTCGGTGTACTGGACGTCGTAGCGGCCGTCCTCGTCGGACTGCCAGATGTCCAGCACCGCGCCGGGAATCGGCTCACCGTCCGTGTTCGTCACGGATCCCTCGACGAAACACGGTGTGCCCGGGGCGCCGGCGGAGATGTCCTCGCCGAGCGCGAACTCCGGCGCGCCGTGGACGAAGAACGGGCCGAGCACGGTCGACTCGGTGGCGTTGCCGGCGGTCGGGTGGTTCACGTCGATCACCGCCATCGACACGCCGAGCACGTCGGACAGCAGGATGAACTCCTGGCGCCGCTCGTCGGACTTCTGCCCGGTGCGGGTGAGGAAGTCGATCGCCCCGGCCCACTCCAGCTCGGTGAGCCGCACGTCCGCGACGAAGGCGTGCAGGTGCCGCACCAGGCTCGTGGTGACCTCCCGGAACCGCGCGTTCTTCGCCTCCGCGAAGCTCGCAACGACCTCGTCCTCGAGACTCATGACTCCCCCTCGCAGGCTCGGTCGAGCCGCTCGCGGTCGCCCTGTGCTCGATGGTTCGCTCCGCAAGCTCCGCTCACAACGGCCACCTTCCCTCGTAAGCGGCCGCCAGGAGCGCGGCGGCGTCCGGTGCGCGGCGGCCCGCGTCCTCGATGTCGTTCTCCCGCATGCCGATCGAGCGCAGGCTCGTCGGCGCGCCGATCCGCTCGGCCAGTTCTCGCACGCCTTCCACGGTCCCCGCCGAGGTGTACGGCAGCAACACCGCGTGCGTCGGCGAGTGCGGCAGGCCGTAGGTGCCGCCGAGCAGGTGGCACAACTTGTGGTGGCGCCCCGAGCCGGCGACCGCGAACGCCGACGCCGCGAGGTAGGCGCCGTAGGTCACCTCGGTCCGGTCCCCGCCGTCGACCGCCTTCGGCAGGCCGTCGAACAGCACCCGCACGGCCTCGCGCGCGACGAGCGCGGTGACCGGGTCGGCGCCCAGGCCCGAGACGGCGTGCGCCAGCGCGTTCAGCCCGCTCGTCGCGGTGATCGCCGGCGGCAGCTCCGCGGTGAGCTCGGGGTCGTAGACGACCAGGCGCGGCAGCACGTCCATCGACCGGCCGGTGCGCTTCTCGCCGACCTCGGTGCGCCCCCACACGGGCGTCATCTCCGAGCCGGCGTACGTGGTCGGCACGGCGACGATCGGCACCCGCATCGTCAGCGCCACCGCCTTGGCGGTGCCGACCGCCGAGCCGCCGCCGACCGAGAGCAGACAGTCCACATGCGACCGGGTGGCCGCGTCCAGCGCCGCGCATGCCGCGTCGGCCGGCACGTGCTCGCGCACGCCGGTGAATACGTCCACGACCGGCAGCGGGGCGGCCAGCTCCCGGGCGAGCGGCTCGCCCCGCTCGGTCGCCAGCAGCAGCACCCGCGACACGCCGAGCGCCGCGACCTCGCTCGGCAGCGCGGAGCGGGCGGCACCGGGTCCGAAGACCACTCGGCCGTGCATCGCGGTCCTCGTGAACGTGCGCATCACACCATCCAGGCGCGGTTCGGTCATCCGGGCTCACCTTCGCCCCGGGGCGGTCGGAGTGTCAACGCCAGGGCTACCTTGGCCTGGTGGAACATGCCGTCGTGGTCCGCCGCGCCCGGATCGGCGACGTGCGGACGATCAAGTCGGTCATCGACACCTACGTGGGCAAGGTCCTGCTCGCCAAGGAGCTTGTCACGCTCTACGAGGACGTGCAGGAGTTCTGGGTGGCCGAGCTCGACGGCGAGCTCGTCGGCTGCGGCGCGCTGCACGTGCTGTGGGAGGACATCGCCGAGATCCGCACGATCGCCGTGCTGCCGCACGTGCTGCGGCTCGGGGTGGGCGGGCTGCTCGTCGAGCGGCTGATCGAGCTCGCCCGCGAGCTGGGGCTGGCCCGGCTGTTCGTGCTGACCTTCGAGACGGACTTCTTCGCGCGGTACGGCTTCGTCGAGATCGACGGGACCCCGGTGAGCCCGGAGGTCTACGACGAGATGCGCCGCTCGGCCGACGAAGGCGTCGCGGAGTTCCTCGACCTGCCCTACGTCAAGCCGAACACGCTCGGCAACGCGCGCATGCTGCTGGAGCTGTGAGTCCCTTTCGAGACCTGGATTCACTCCGTTAGTTGGTTACGGAACGGCGATCTTCCTGGCGTAATGAGTGTGTCCCTGCACACATTCACGAGGGAGACGACTCCGTGGCCACGAAAACCCTGCGTCGTGCCGCCCGGGCAACCATCGCCGCAGCCGGCGTCAGCGCCGCAGTCGTCGTCGGCACCATCACCGCCGACGCGTTCGCCGAAGACGCCCAGCAGCTCACCGACCAGTACATGTACAGCACCAGCCTCACGCAGTTCCAGCAGCTGCGCGCCGAGCAGCCGAACGGCGACGTGCTCGACTGGAGCTCCGACGGCTGCTCGAACTCACCGGACAACCCGTTCGGCTTCAACCTGGTGAAGGCCTGCTACCGGCACGACTTCGGCTACCGCAACTACAAGGACCAGGGCCGCTTCACCGAGGCCAACCGGCTGACGATCGACAACAAATTCAAGGACGACATGTACGAGGTGTGCGACGGCAACTGGGCGTGCAACCGGTTCGCCGACACCTACTACCTGGCGGTCCGGCAGTTCGGCGGCTGACCGGCGACTTCCCCCGTTAGGGAGCCGGTCTTCGCCCGTCGGTGTGTTTCCCGGCCACGGTCCCGGCTGGCGTAATGGTGGCTGTGTCGATCCCGCGGGCGATCCTCGTCGCCGTCCTCGCCAGCGCCACCCTCGTCGTCGGGACCGGGACGGCGGAGGCTTCTCCTGGCCCGGTCGAGCTCGGTCCCGTCCAGCTCGCCCGGACCACCGACCGGTACCTGCACAAGGCGAGCCTGGCCGCGTTCCAGTCCGCGCGGGCGCAGCGGCCGCACGCCCGCCAGCTGGACTGGAGCTCGGACGGCTGCTCGAACGCGCCGGACAACCCGTTGGGCTACAACCTGGTGCGGGCGTGCCACCGGCACGACTTCGGCTACCGCAACTACAAGCGCCAGGGCCGGTTCACCGAGGCGGACCGCCTGCGCATCGACAACCGGTTCAAGTCCGACATGTACGTGGTCTGCGCCGGCCGCTGGGCGTGCAACCGCTTCGCCGACGTCTACTACGCGGCAGTCCGCCGCTACGGCGGCGGCTGACCCCGGTCAGTCCTCGTCGTCGTCGTCGGGGGCCGGGCCGCCGCCGCGGATGAGGTACAGCACGGAGTCCAGCTCGTCCGGCTTGATCAGTACCTCGCGGGCCTTCGAGCCCTCCGACGGGCCCACCACGCCGCGGCTCTCCAGCAGGTCCATCAGCCGGCCGGCCTTCGCGAAGCCGACGCGCAGCTTGCGCTGCAGCATGGACGTCGAGCCGAACTGCGAGGTGACCACCAGCTCCGCGGCCTGCAGCAGCACATCGAGATCGTCCCCGATGTCCTCGTCGATCTCGCGCTTCTCGCTCGCCTTCGCCGCCGTGACGCCCTCGGTGTACTCCGGCTGTGCCTGCTCCTTCACCGACGACACGATCGCGTTGATCTCGTCGTCGGTGATGAACGCGCCCTGGACGCGCACCGGCTTCGACGCGCCCATCGGCAGGTACAGCCCGTCGCCCATGCCGATCAGCTTCTCCGCGCCCGGCTGGTCCAGGATGACCCGCGAGTCGGTCAGCGACGACGTCGCGAAGGCCAGCCGGGACGGCACGTTCGTCTTGATCAGACCGGTGACCACGTCGACCGACGGGCGCTGCGTCGCGAGCACCAGGTGGATGCCGGCCGCGCGGGCCTTCTGCGTGATCCGCACGATGGCGTCCTCGACGTCGCGCGGCGCGGTCATCATCAGGTCCGCGAGCTCGTCGACGATCGCGAGGATGTACGGGTAGGGCCGGTACTCGCGCTCGGACCCGGGCGGCGCGGTGATCTCGCCCGACCTGACCTTCTTGTTGAAGTCGTCGATGTGGCGCACCCGGTTGACCTGCATGTCCTGGTAGCGCTGCTCCATCTCCTCGACCAGCCAGGTCAGCGCGGCCGCGGCCTTCTTCGGCTGCGTGATGATCGGCGTGATCAGGTGCGGGATGCCCTCGTAGGGCGTCAGCTCGACCATCTTCGGGTCGATGAGGATCATCCGGACCTCGTCCGGGGTGGCCCGCGCGAGCAGCGACACCAGCATCGAGTTGACGAAGCTCGACTTGCCGGACCCGGTCGACCCCGCGCACAGCAGGTGCGGCATCTTCGCCAGGTTCGCGGTGACCATGTGGCCCTCGATGTCCTTGCCGAGGCCGATCACCATCGGGTGCGTGTCCTTGACCGCGGTGTTCGACCGCAGCACGTCGCCCAGCCGGACCATCTCGCGGTCGGAGTTCGGCACCTCGATGCCCACCGCCGACTTGCCGGGGATCGGCGCGAGCAGCCGCACGTTGTCGGTCGCCACGGCGTAGGCGATGTTCTTGGTCAGCGCGGTGATCTTCTCGACCTTCACGCCCGGGCCGAGCTCGACCTCGTAGCGGGTGACGGTCGGGCCACGAGTGAAGCCGGTGACCTGAGCGTCGACGGCGAACTGGTCCAGCACGCCGGTGATCGCCTCGATCATCGCGTCGTTGGCGCGGCTGCGGGCCTTGGGCGGGTCCCCGCCGGCGAGCAGGTTCGGGTCGGGCAGCGTGTAGTCGCCGTCGACGACGCGGGTCAGCGAGAGCTGGCCGGACTCCTTGGGCTGCGGGTTCTCCTTGACCTGCTCGGGCTTCGGCCGCTTGCGCGGCGGCGGAGCGGGCGGCTCGGGAGACGGCGGCACGTCGGCCACGCCGGTCTCGAGCGGCGGCTCGGCTGACGAGTCCGCGTCGGCCATCGAGGCCTGGCGACGCCGGGACGGGCGGCGCAGCTTGGTCTCGGCGGCCGGCTCCTCCTCCTGACCCGGCAGGTCGATGCCCTCCGCGTCCTCGTCCTCGGGCTCCATGCCCAGCTCGCGCAGCCGGGTCGGGATGTCGCGGAAGCGGGTGCCGGTGAACACCAGCACGCCGAAGCCGAGCACGAGGACGAGCAGCGGGATCGCCACCCAGGTGGTAACGCCCTTTGCGAGCATCCCGCCGGAGACGTAGCCGAGCGCGCCGCCGGCGTACATCCGGCCCTCGTTGTCCTCGGGCAGGTCGCTGAACAGGTGCAGGATGCCGAGAAACGCCATACAGAACAGCAACGTGCCGATGACCAGCCGCGGCCGCTTCTCCGGCTGCGGGTCCGAGCGCATCAGCGCGATCCCGATCACCAGCAGGACCATCGGCAGCGCCATCGCGGCCGCGCCGACGACCGAGCGGACGCCGAGCTCGAGGTAGTGCCCGACCGGGCCGGCCGCGTGCCACCAGATGCCGGCGCCGGCGATCATCCCGACGGCGATCAGCCCGAAGGCGAGCCCGTCGCGGCGGTGCGCCTGGTCGAGGTCCTTGGTCCGGCCCATGGTCCGGGCGATCCCGCCGACGCCCTTGGCCAGCAGGTTCCAGCTGCCACGCAGGCCACGGAAGACCGCACGGCCGAGACCGCCCTTGCGACGTGCGGGCGGGCGCCGCGCGGGCCGAGAAGCCGGCCGGGAAGCGGTGCGGGAACGGGAGGACGACTTGGTCGACCGGGTGCCACTACCGCCTCGGGTGCCGCCCTTGGAGGACTTGGAGGCTGTCGTCCGGTTCGCCATGCTCCACACGGTAGTCGGCTTTCACCACATCAGTCACTTCTGCCACACGGGCATCTTGCGTGACGAGGGCGCACGTCCGGCCCACCTGGTCGCCGGCCACCCGGTCCGTGCGATGCTCCGCTCATGGTCGCGCTGTTTCGCCGCCCCACCGAGTCGACACGCCGAGAGGACCGGCCCGAACGTGTCTCGCCGGCCTGGCGGGCGATGACCTTCGTGGACCGCGGGTTCGTCCGGATGGTCGGCAGAGTCGAGGTCACCGGCACGATCCCGCCCGAGATGCGCGGCCGCCCGGGACTGATCGCGGCCAACCACATCGGCATGTTCGACCCGTTCGTGCTCACCGCGGTGCTGCGGGAGAACGGGATCAACCCGCGGTTCCTGCTCACCGCCGGCCTGCTGGACGCACCGGTCGTCGGCTGGGGACTCAAGCAGGGCGGCAGCATCCGCGTGGACCGCGGCAAGACCAACGTGGTCGAGGCGTTCGACCGGGTGAAAACGGCGCTGCGATCGGCGTCCGGTCCGGTACTCGTCTACCCGGAGGGCCGGATCAGCCACGACCCCGGACTGTGGCCCGAACGCGGCAAGACCGGCGTCGCGCGGGTCGCGCTCGCCGCGAAGGTGCCGGTGATGACGATCAGCCAGTGGGGCGCGCACGAGGCGCTCTACTGGGGCAAGGACCGGGTCTCCAACTGGCGGGACCTCCTGCCGCTGCTGGGTTCCTGGCTGCGCGCGGTCCGCGACCGGCCGGTGTTCAAGGTCCACTTCGGACCGATCGTCGACCTGTCGGACCTGTCGGCGAGCACGCCGGGGGACGCGGTGCGCGCGCACAAGCGGATCATGCAGGCGATCACCGACCAGCTGGTGCCGCTGCGCGCCGACGAGCCGGACACGCCGCGCTTCCACGACCCGACCCGCCCGCTCGACAGCTACTCCCCCTGGCGGCCGTAGGGCCGCGGCCGGGTCGGGATCGCCGAGCCGGTGCGAACCGGGTTCAGCACGAACAACGTCATGTACCGCCGCACGTCCGCGGTGTCCTTGAACAGGTGCTCGGCCACCTGGTTGTGGTGGGCCATGCCCGAGGTCGTGAGCACGACGACGTAGTCCCACTCGCCCGACACGTCGTAGACCTGCTGGACCTCCGGCGCGGCGAGCAGCTTGTGCTCGTACGCGACGAGCAGGCGCTTGGCCGCGCGCTCCATGGCCACCAGGCACACGGCGATGATCAGGTCGGCGCTGAACCGCGAGTCGAGCACGGCCGCGGTCCGGGCGACCAGGCCGGTGTCCCGGTAGCGCCCGATCCGCCGCTGCACCGCGCTCGGCGACAGCCCGACGAGCTCGCCCAGCTCACGGAGCGTGCGACCGGCGTCGGCCTGCAGCTCGGCGAGCAGGTGGTGGTCGGTGTCGTCCAGGACGAGCTTCTTGGCCACGCAACGATATTGCGCGCACCTGGGAATGTTTTCAATCGCGACCACCGGCACATGCCGTAACGTCGAATGTTGTGACCACTCAAACCGTGACACAGGTTACTCGACCGGCACCGCTCCACGCCGGGCGCGGCACCCTGCTGATCGTGTTCGCGTCACTGTCCTTCGGCGCCTCCGGTCCGCTCGCCAAGCCGGCCATGGACGCCGGGCTGAGCCCCGAGGAGATGGTCAGCGCGCGGATCGGGCTGGCCGCGCTCGTGCTGCTCGCCGTGGTCGCGCTGTGGCGGCCGGCGCTGCTGCGAGTCCGGCGGTCGGACTGGCGGCTGCTGGTCGGCTACGGACTGGTCGGGGTGGCCGGCGTGCAGCTGTTCTACTTCGGCGCGGTGGCCCGGATCCCGATCGGTGTCGCGATGCTGCTGGAGTTCACCTCGCCGGTGCTGGTGGCGCTGTGGGTGCGGTTCGTGCGGCGCGTCGTGCTGCCGGCGCGGATGTGGGTGGGCACGGTGCTCGCGGTCGTCGGGCTCGCGATGGTGGCCCAGGTGTGGGACGGCCTGCGCCTCGACGCCATCGGGCTGTTGCTCGGCGCCGGCGCGGCCCTGTGTTCGGCGGCGTACTTCATCGTCGGCGAGCGCGGGGCGCGCCGGCTCGACCCGCTGGGCATGGTCACCTGGGGCATGGTCGTCGGCGCGGTGGCGATCTCCGTGCTGGCGCCGCCGTGGTCGCTGCCGTTCGAACTGTTCGGCGTGGGCGCGGACTTCGGCGGCCGGCAGGTGCCGGTGTGGCTGCTGCTGGTGGCGTGCGCGGTGGTGTCGACGGCGCTGGCGTACCTGCTGTCGATCAGCTCGCTGCGGGACCTGCCGGCCAACGTGGTGAGCGTCCTGGGGCTGCTGGAACCGGTGGTCGCGATGACGCTGGCCTGGCTGATGCTGGGCCAGTCGCTGACCGCGGTGCAGCTGGTGGGTGCCGGAGTACTGCTCTGCGGCGCGACCGTGGTGCAGCAGGCCGCCCGTGCTCCGGTCGTCGCGGACCTCCTGCCCGATGGGGAGCCGGTTCATCCGCTGAGATGACGGCGTGACGGGCGTCACAAATGGTGTCTCGGTGGCGATACAGGAACCAGCCCGCCCCGTGAGTAGGTGACCCGCCCATGAACCCCACCCGACGCGAACAGCGCAGGGCCCGCCGCGCCCTGCTGCGCCAGATCCTCTCGGTCGGCGCCGCCGTCATCGTCGCCGTCCTGTCCCGCGGCTGAGCGGCGGTACCGCTAGACCGGGATGACCGTCGGCACGATCATCGGGCGGCGCCGGTAGGTGTCGGCCACCCAGCGGCCCACCACGCGGCGCACCGACTGCGCGATGCGGTGCGTGTCGGTGATGCCCTCCGACTCCGTGTGCGACAGCTCCTTCTCCACCAGCGCCACGACCTCGTCCAGCGCCTTCGGGTCGTCGGAGAACCCGCGGCCCGAGATCGTCGGCGGGCCGAGGGCGCGACCGGTCGTGGAGTCGACCGCGACGATGATCGCGATGAAGCCGCCCTCGCCGAGGATCAGCCGGTCCGACAGCGTCGACTCGCCGACGTCGCCCACCGACAGGCCGTCCACGTACACGTGGCCGACCTCGACCCGGCCGCTGATCCGCGCCCGGCCGTCGACCAGGTCCACCACCACGCCGTCCTCGGCCAGCACCACGTTCCGCGTCGGCACCCCGGTCGCGGTCGCCAGCGCCGCGTTCGCCCGCAGGTGCCGCCACTCGCCGTGCACCGGCATCACGTTCGACGGCCGCACCGCGTTGTAGAGGAACAGCAGCTCGCCCGCCGACGCGTGGCCGGACACGTGCACCTTGGCGTTGCCCTGGTGCACGACGGCGGCGCCGAGCCGGGTGAGCCCGTTGACGACCCCGAACACCGCGGTCTCGTTGCCCGGGATCATCGAGCTCGCCAGCACCACGGTGTCTCCGGGGCGGACGCTGATCTGCCGATGCTCGCCGCGTGCCATCCGGGACAACGCGGACAGCGGCTCGCCCTGCGACCCGGTCGACACGAACAGCACCTTGCGCTCGGGCATCTCCATCGCCTCGTCGATGTCGACGAGCAGACCGTCGGGCACCCGCAGCAGGCCGAGCTCGGCGGCGATCCCCATGTTGCGCACCATCGACCGGCCGACCATCGCGATCCGCCGGCCGTGCCGCAGCGCCACGTCGAGTACCTGCTGCACCCGGTGCACGTGGCTCGCGAAGCACGCCACGATCACCCGCTGCTCGGCACGCGCGATGACGTTGTCCAGTACCGGGCCGATCTCCCGCTCGGCCATCACGAAGCCGGGCACCTCGGCGTTCGTCGAGTCGACCAGGAACAGGTCCACGCCCTCGTCGCCGAGGCGGGAGAAGCCCGCGATGTCGGTGAGCCGCCCGTCCAGCGGCAGCTGGTCGAGCTTGATGTCGCCGGTGTGCAGCACGAGCCCGGCCGGCGTGCGGATGGCCACCGCGAGCGCGTCCGGGATGGAGTGGTTGACCGCGAAGAACTCGCAGTCGAACTCGCCGAACGAGCGACGGCCGCCCTCGGTCACCTCGATCAGGGTCGGGTTCAGCCGGTGCTCCCGGCACTTCGCGGCGACCAGCGCGAGGGTGAACCGCGAGCCGACCACCGGCACGTCGGGCCGCTGCCGCAGCAGGAAGGGCACCGCGCCGATGTGGTCCTCGTGGCCGTGGGTCAGCACGATCGCGTCGATGTCGTGCAGCCGCGGCTCGATGGCCCGGAAGTCCGGCAGGATCAGGTCCACGCCGGGCTGCTGGTCCTCGGGGAACAGCACCCCGCAGTCCACGATGAGCAGCCTGCCGGCGTACTCGAAGACCGTCATGTTCCGGCCGATCTCGCCGATGCCGCCGAGAGCGACCACCCTTAGCCCGCCGTCGGCAAGCGCGCCCGGCGGCTCCATCTGCCCGTACGTCACCGATGGACCTGCCCGGCACTGGTGTGGGTGGTGGTGGCGACGTACGCCGCGGCGGCGTCGGCCTGGGCCACCCGCGCGGCGGCCACGTTGGACGGTGGGGCGTCGGCCAGCGGCACCCCGGCGTCTCCGAGGTCCGCGGCGATCGCGGCGACCTGCTCGGCCGACGCGGGTGGCAGCGGCAGCCTCGGCTCGCCGGCGTCGTGCCCGCGCATCCGCAGCGCGGCCTTCACGAAGATCACGCCACCGACCCGGCCCATCGCCCGGCAGACCGGCAGCAGTCCACGGTGGACGGTGCGGGCGGTACTCACGTCGCCGCTGTCGTAGGTCTCCAGCAGCCGCCGCAGCCGGCCGGCCACCACGTGCCCGATGACGCTGACGAAGCCGACGCCGCCGACCGACAGCCACGGCAGGTTCAGCGCGTCGTCGCCGGAGTAGTAGGCGAGGTCGGTGCTCGCGATGACCTCGCTGCCGGCGAACAGGTCGCCCTTGGCGTCCTTCACGGCCTGGATCCGCGGATGCTCGGCGAGCCGGCGCAGCGTGTCGACCTCGATCGGCACGACCGAGCGGGGCGGGATGTCGTAGAGCATGTTCGGCAGCCCGGTCGCGTCCGCGACCGCGGTGAAATGCGCCAGCAGCCCGGCCTGCGGCGGCCGCGAGTAGTACGGGGTGACCACGAGGAGCCCGTGCGCGCCGGCCTGCTCGGCCTCGCGGGCGAGGTGCACCGAGTGGGCGGTGTCGTAGGTGCCGACCGACGCCACGACGCTGGCGCGGTCGCCCACCGCGTCGACGACCGCGCGGACCAGCTCGCTCTTCTCCGAGTCGCTGGTGGTGGGCGACTCGCCGGTGGTCCCGTTGACCACCAGCCCGTCGTTGCCCAGGTCAACCAGGTGGGTGGCGAGCCGCCCAGCCGCGTCCAGATCCAGCTTCCCGCTGGCATCGAAGGGGCTCACCATCGCGGTGAGCACCTGACCGAAAGGCCGTCCTGGTCTCGCGGTGGGGCACGTGTTCATGGCCGAGACGCTACCCCGTGACCCAAAGCGGCTACTCACTCGACGCGATGTAGGACTCCGTCAGCTGCTCGCCGTCGGCCCGGTAGAGGACGCAGGTGACCGACCGGTCGTCGTCCCAGCCGTCCGCGGTCGGGATCACCGCCCGGTAGCGCACCTCGCCCTTGTCGCCGGCCAGCCAGTTCGACTCGAACACCAGCGTGCACAGCCGCTCGGTGTACGCGGTCAGCTCGGCGGGGTCCGGGTACTCCGGGGACGGGAACTCCTCGTACTCCTCGGGCGCCCGCAGCTGGGTTTCCGTGTGGAAGAACTGCAGGTCGTGCGGCTCGGCACACTCCACCTGGGCGCTCGCGGTGATCCGCTGGCCCTTGGTGAGCCGGCCGTTGAAGCACTGGCCCTCGGGGTAGCCGTTCCAGGTCAGCTCCGGCAGCGTGCCGCCCTTGCCGTAGGTGATCGCCGTGTCCATGTTGGCCGGGCGGTCGGACTCGGGCTCGGGCTGGACGGCGTCGTGGACGAAGAAGCCGCCGAGGAACAGGCCCGCCGCCGCGACGACGGCGGCCACGACGACCGACACCGTGCGCAGCGGGGACCGCCCCGGGCGGGCGGGGCTCGCCGGGTAGGGAAGCCAGCTCGTCGGCATCGGCGGCGCGGACGCGACGGTGGTCGCGGTGAGGCCGCCGGGCGGGGTGCGGGTCGCCTGGGCGAGCAGGCCGCGGACCTGGTCGGCCGATAGCCGGGCCTGGGGCGTGCTGTTGAGCAGGCCCATGATCACCGAGGCGAGCGGGCCCTGGCAGCGCGTCAGGTACGGCACCTCGTTGACGATCGCGTGCATGGTCGCCGCGGTCGACGAGCGTTCGAACGGCGAGTAGCCCTCGACCGCGTAGAACAGTACGGCGGCGAGCGCCCACAGGTCCGAGCCCGCGTCCGCCTCGGCTCCCTTGATCCGCTCCGGCGCCATGTAGGTCGGCGAGCCGACGAGGATCCCGCTCGTGGTGAGTCTGGGATCGTCGGTGGACTGCGCGATGCCGAAGTCGGTCAGCTTCACCCGTCCGTTGGGCAACACCATGATGTTGCTGGGCTTCACGTCCCGGTGCACCACGCCCGCCGCGTGCGCGGCCTCCAGCGCGGACAGCAGCTGCTCGGCCAGCCGCGCCACGGCGTCCTGCGGCAACGCGCCCCGCTCGCGCACGATCGCGGTCAGCGTGGGCGCCTGGATCAGCTCCATCACGATGTAGGTGCTGCCGGACTCCTGCAGCACGTCGTACACCGTGACCACGCCCGGGTCGTTCAGCCGGCCCGCGGTGCGCGCCTCGCGCAGCACGCGCTCTTCGAGGATCTTGCGCTCGTCGTCGGGCACGCCGGCCGGCAGGTGCAGCTCCTTGATGGCCACTCGGCGGCCGATCATCCGGTCCTCGGCGAGCCAGACGATGCCCATGCCGCCGCGGCCGATCTCCGAGCCGAGCTCGTAGCGGTTCGCGAGCACGCGCGAGCCGGGTACGTTCGCGGGCACGGTCCGCTGCTGTGTCGGGTCCTGCGTCACCTCGACCTCCTCCGGTCCCGGTGGTGTCTCAGACCGGGCTGAAGGATGTCAGGTTCCGTGCGAGCGCCGAACAGCGGTCACAAACTTCGTTGCAGTCCCTTCACCACCGCGATCGAGGACTGCTCGCCCTCGAACTCGACGTGGACCGCGTCGCGACCGAACGCGAACAGCAGCAGGTCCACCGGCGGGCCGGAGAGGATCACCGTGTTCGGCCCGCGCTTCGCGACGACCTCCTTGCCGTCCGGCCGGCGCAGGACCAGGCCGACCGGGCACCGGCGCAGCGTCAACCGTCCCGCTCGGCTCACCCCGACCCAGGCGGCCGCGTCCCGCGCGCGGTCGGGGTCGCGCGGCTGCCAGCCCGGCTGCCCGCGCCGGACGTCCTCGTGGTGGACGAGCATCTCGACGCTGTTGACGAGCCGGTCCACCAGGGGAATCCGGGTCGGCGAGAGCGCCGGCGGCCCGGAGCGGAAGAGGTCGACGAGCTCGGCCCAGGGCCGGCGGGCATAGGCGTCCTGGACGCGCTTGGTGTAGCCGGCGAGCGGTGCGAGCAGGATGCCCGGCGAGGCGTCCGGCCGGCGTTCGCGCACCACCAGGTGGGCGGTGATGTCACGGGTCTGCCAGCCCTCGCACAGCGTGGGCTCGTCGGGACCCAGTTCGACGAGGAGGTCGCTCAACGCGGCACGCTCGTCGGTGGAAACAGCCATGCCGCCGACAGTACTCAGTGGCTGGGTTTCACGACGTCGCGAACTGCTGGCTGTCCAGCTGTTTGTTGGGGTCCCGGTTCGTGATCACGCAGTAGACCGAGCGGTCGCCGCCGTCGCTGGAGTCGTTGTCGGCCTGCTCGTCCCACGACTGCTTGGTCGGGTAGAGCGTCGCGAAGGACAACGTGTCGCGGTCCGCGCCGTCCAGCATGCTGGTGCGGAAGACCATCGCGCACAGCCCCTCGCCATAGGTCCGCATGTACGACTCGCCGGGGTAGTCGCTCGCGGCGGTGTCGAAGTCGTCCGAGTCGTACACCTCGAAGTCGTGCGGGCTCGCGCAGTCGGAGTTGCTGCCGGACGGGTAGCTCCGGCCCGCGCGCAGCTGGGCGGCCGAGCAGTGGCCGGAGCTCAGGGCGAACTCCTCGACCGTCCCGCCGCCCGGGCCGTAGCTCATCGTGGCGCCCTTGGCGTCGTCGACCGGCTGCTCGCCGGCCAGCAGCGCCCGGCCGCCGAACCAGCCACCGGCCGCACCGCCGAGGAGGACCGCCACCAGCGCCGCGATCAGCAAACCTGTGCGGCGGGGCCGGTTCTGGCTCGTGTTCATGTGGGTGGGCGGCGCGCCCGGAAGCATCGCGGTGCCGCCGTTGTAGCCGGCGGGCACGGTCTGGGTCCCCATCGCCGGCGTGTTCGTCGCCTGGGCGAGCAGGCCGCGGACCTGCATGGCGGAGAGCCGGGCCTGGGGCGTGCTGTTGAGCAGGCCCATGATCACCGAGGCGAGCGGGCCCTGGCAGCGGGTGAGGTAGGGAACCTCGTTGAGGATCGCGTGCATGGTCGCCGCGGTGGAGGTCCGCTCGTAGGGCGAGTGGCCCTCGACGGCGTAGAACAGCGAGGCGGCGAGCGCCCACAGGTCCGAGCCGGCGTCGGCCTCGACGCCGCGGAGGCGTTCGGGGGCGATATAGCTGGGCGAGCCGACGAGGACGCCGCTGGTGGTCAGCCGAGGGTCGTCGGTGGACTGCGCGATGCCGAAGTCGGTCAGCTTCACCCGCCCGTTGGGCAACACCATGATGTTGCTGGGCTTCACGTCCCGGTGCACCACACCCGCCGCGTGCGCGGCCTCCAGCCCGGACAGCAGCTGCTCGGCGAGGCGGGCGACGGCCTCCTGCGGCAGCGCCCCCTGCCGGTTGACGATCGCCGACAGCGTCGGGGCCTGGATCAGCTCCATCACGATGAACGTGTTGCCCGACTCCTGCACCACGTCGTACACGGTGACCACCGCCGGGTCGTTGAGCCGGCCGGCCGTGCGCGCCTCGCGCAGCACCCGCTGCTCGAGGACCTTGCGCTCGTCCGGCGGCACCCCGTCGGGCAGGTGCAGCTCCTTGATCGCCACGCGGCGGCCGATCGTGCTGTCCTCGGCGAGCCACACGATGCCCATGCCGCCGCGGCCGATCTCCTCCAGCACGACGTAGCGCCCGGCGATCACGCGCTGCGCGGGACCGGTCTGCTGGGTCGTCTGCTGGGTCGGCTGTGGGTGTTCCGGCTGGGTCACGCGCGGAATGCTAACGCGCGTCACACTGTCGTCATGGCGGCTTGGATACTCCACGTCGACCTCGACCAGTTCATCGCGGCGGTCGAGGTGCTGCGGCGGCCCGAGCTGCGCGGCAAGCCGGTGATCGTCGGCGGCAACGGCGACCCGACGCGCCGCTCGGTCGTGGCGACGGCGTCGTACGAGGCGCGGGAGTTCGGCGTCGGGTCCGGGATGCCCATGCGGCTGGCCGCCCGCAAGTGTCCCGACGCGGTGTTCCTGCCGCACGACGCGCCGGCGTACGAGGCGGTGTCGGCGGACGTGATGGCGGTGCTGCGCTCGTTCGACGCGGTAGTCGAGGTGCTGGGCTGGGACGAGGCGTTCCTCGGTATGTCCACAGAGGACCCGTGGGCCGTGGCGCGGGAGATCCAGCGGGTGGTGCGGGAGCGGACTTCGCTGTCGTGCTCGGTCGGCATCGGGGACAACACGCTGCGGGCCAAGCTCGCGACCGGGTTCGCCAAGCCGGCCGGCGTGTACGAGCTGACCCGGGACAACTGGGTGGCGGTGATGGCCGACCGGCCGACCGAGGCGCTGTGGGGCATCGGCCGCAAGACGGCGCGGAAGCTGTCCGAGCTGGGTTACCTGACGGTGGCCGACCTGGCGCGGGCCGACCCGGAGGTGCTGGCGGCGCGGCTGGGTCCGACGATCGGGCCGTGGCTGCGGACGGTCGCGCTGGGCGCCGGGTCCACGACGGTGCGGAGCACGCCGTGGACGGCGCGGTCGCGGAGCCGGGAGACGACGTTCCAGGAGGACCTGGTCGCGCCGGACGAGGTCGCCGCCCAGGTCTCGGAGCTGGCCCGGCGGGTGGCGCAGGACGTGCTGACCGAGGGTCGTCCGGCGGCGCGGGTGGCGGTGAAGGTGCGGTTCGCGCCGTTCTTCACCCACACCCGGAGCATGACGCTGGCGGCGCCGACCAGCGACGCGGCCGCCATCGAGGACGCGGCGCTCACCGTGCTGGCCCGCTTCGCCGCCAACCGGCCGATCCGCCTGCTCGGCGTGCGGGCGGAGTTCCCGGCCGACTAGAGCGGGCCGACCTCGTGGCCGGCCTCGCGCAGGGCCCGGACCGCGCGCTCGAGGTCGTCGGCCTTCACCAGCACGTGGTCGGTGTCGTAGGTGGAGACGGCGAACAGGCTGACGCCGGCCGCGGCGAGCTCGCCGGAGAGGGCGGCCATGATGCCGGTGAGCGCGAACTCCAGGGGCCCGCGCACGGACAGCAGCCGCCAGCCGTCATCCCGGGCGTCGGACTCGGGCGCCACCCGGGTCGGGCAGACCACGGTGACGCCGTCGGGCCCGCTGATCACCGACACCACGGTGACGCCACCGACGGTGAACAGGTGCGGCTCGGGCGCGGTGCCCGGGGGCAGGCGCAGGATCGAGTAGTCGCCGCCCCTGACGTCGACAACGAGACGTTTCACGACGCCCCCTCGCAGGCTCGGTGCCGCCGTTCACGGTCGCCCTGTGTTGAATTGCTCGCTCCGCAAGCTCCGCTCACAGGATCAGCCCTCGGTGACGAACGGGCTGGAGGCGACCTCGGAGCCGTCCGGCAGCGTGGAGATCACGAAGTCGTCGAACACGTTGGCGGCCGTCTTCTGCAGCTGGCGCAGGCATTCCACGGCCAGCTCGCGGATCTCTACGTCGGCGTGTTCGCTCGCCCGCATCGCGATGAAGTGGCGCCAGGCGCGGTAGTTGCCCGTGACGACGATGCGCGTCTCGGTGGCGTTGGGCAGCACGGCGCGGGCGGCCTGCCGGGCCTGCTTGCGGCGCAGGGTCGCGTTGGGCACGTCGGCGAAGCGCTCCTCGAGACCCTGGAGCAGCTCGGTGTAGGCGGCGACGCTCGCCTCGGCGGCGCGCTGGAACTTCTCGTGCAGCACCGGGTCGGCGGCGATGACGTCGGGCTCGACCATCGCGGCGTTGCGCTCGGGCACGTAGCGCTGGGAGAGCTGGCTGTAGGAGAAGTGCCGGTGCCGGATGAGCTCGTGGGTCAGGCTGCGCGAGATGCCGGTGATGTAGAAGCTGACCGTGCCGTGCTCGAGGACCGAGAGGTGGCCGACCTCGAGGATGTGGCGCAGGTAGCCGGCGTTGGTGGCGGTCACCGGGTTGGGCTTCTTCCACGACTGGTAGCAGGCCCGGCCGGCGAACTCGGCGAGCGCCTCACCGCCGTCCGCGTCGGTGGACCACGGCACGTCCGCCGGCGGGAAGAACTCCGTCTTGGCGACGAGCTGGACCTTCGGGGACACGGTCTCGGTCATGCTGCGCATGCTAACCGCCGCGACGCCGCCGACCGGCCGCGCCGCGCGCGTATTCTGGTGATGTCACCGTGACAGTGCCTGACGCTTGACTGATGTCAGATCTGACGTCATAGTGACATCATGGATCTCACACCTTACGTCGCCGCGATGCGGGAGGACCTCTCCACGGCCGCCTCCGCCGGTGACGACAACACTCGGCGCGCCGCCGCGGTGTTGGCCGCCGCGCTGGAGCCCGCCGCGCGGCTGGCGATCATGAACGCCTTGTCCGACATCGCCGCGGAGGTCACCGCCTCGCTGGAGGACCACGTCGTGGAGGTGCGGCTCGACGGCCGCGACGTCCAGGTGGTCGTCACCCGCACCGGGCCCGCGAACGAGCCGCCGCGCGGGGAGGAGATGCCGCCGCCGGACGAGGGTGGCGACATGAGCCGCATGACGCTGCGGCTGTTCGAGCAGCTCAAGAGCAAGGCCGAGCAGGCGGCGGCCGCGCAGGGGGTCTCGCTGAACACGTTCGTGCAGCAGGCCGTCCAGGGGGCGCTACACGGGCGCGGCAAGGGTCGTAAGGACGGGGGCCGGTACGGCTGGACCGAGTGGGCGCAGGAGCACAAGGGCGGCGGCTCGTCGTCCCGGGTGCACGGCTGGTACGAGGGATGAGCGCGATGACCGAGGGTGTCGAGGACCTGGTCCGGCAGCAGAGCTTCGAGCACGAGGGGTCGGTGGAGATCGACATCGCCACCGGGCCGGGGCAGATCGACGTGCGGCTCGTGGACGAGCCCGGGGTGCACGTCGAGGTGCGGCACGATCCGAGCGGCGCGAGCCCGTTCGCGGTCGGCATGTCGAACCTGATGAGTTGGATCAACTCGCAGTTCGGCCAGACCGGCTCGACCTCGGAGGAGGAGACGCCGTCGAGCCCGGCCGCAGAGGCGGTGCGGCAGACCAGGGTCGACTTCACGGACGGCCGGCTGGTCGTGCGGACGCCGAAGGACATGCAGCTGCGCAACGTGGCGGTCGCCGTGTCGGTGCAGGCGCCGGTGGGCAGCCACGTGATGGCGAAGTCCGGCTCGGGTGACCTCAACGTGAGCGGCTCCGCCGGCCGGCTCGAGCTGCACACCGGCTCGGGGCGGGTGAGCGCCGACCAGTCCACCGCCGGCGCGAAGGTGGACACGGGCTCCGGCGTGGTGCGGCTCGGCCCGATGGCGGCGGGCGTGCGAGCGAAGACGGGCAGTGGTGATGTCGAGGTCAGCGCGGTCGGCGGCGTGAGCACGGTGGTCACCGGCAGCGGTGATGTCTGGCTGGGCGCGGTGTCGGCCGACGTCCTAGCGCGAACGGGCAGCGGCAACGTGACGATCGCCAACGCGTCAGCCGGGCAGCTGGAACTGCACACCGGCTCAGGCGAGATCCGAGTAGGCATCCGAGAGGGCAACCCGGCGGAGATCGACCTGTCCTCCGGCTCGGGCGAGGCGCGCAGTGAGCTGGACCTGGCGTCTTCTCCGCCGTCGTCGGCGCCGTCGCTGCGGGTGCGGGGGCGGACCGGGTCGGGCTCGGCCCTGGTCACGACCGCGGTGGAGTGACTTCTTGAAATAGGGGGTGGAGGAGGCCGGGTGGCTGCGCAGCTCCGCGCAGGCCCGGCCTCTTCGCCGGCGCGGCCACGGCAGAACCACCGGCACCGCTTGGCCACCTGGCCGCCGGCGCGCCGTGCCGATCGCTTCGCCGCCGGCCGCGACAGCCGCACCGGTGCCCGGCCGCTACCGCCCAGGGCCCATCGACCGGGGGCTTACTGCCACTCAGCTCTCAGCCGCTGCTGGCCCGGCCCGCCGACCGACCCGCTGCCGCGCCGACCACAGACGTCGCCCCTTTGGCCGCTGTCGCCAGCCCGGCGCCCAGCCGCCGGCGGAAGTGCTGTCATCACACCGCCATCGACATCGACCAGCAAACCGGTCGCATCTGGCCCCTGGGCCGCTGTCGCTGCCGGCCGCCTGACACTTCTGCCATCCGGCCACCGCCCCGCCGAACGCTGCATCATCCCGGTCCCCGGCCCCTCCCCCTTGCCGGCAACCCCTTGCCGTCGCCAGCCGCCGGGCGGACGTGCCGCCACCCGGTCCCCGGCCCTTCACCCCGCCGGCACCCCTCGGCCGTCGCCGGCCCGCCGCCCGGCCGGTCAGGTGAGGACGGCTCGTAGGGCGGGGGCCAGGGTGCCGCGGTCTTCGACCACTACCTTGTCCAGTTCCAGCCAGTCGGCCATCACCTGTAGCTCCGCGGCCAGTTCGGCGGCCACTCGGGGGGCGTGGGCCGTCGGTTCGGCGAAGGCGCCTCTTACTCGGAGGGTGCCTGCTTGGCGGTCGGTCTTCAGGTCCACTCGGGCTACCAGCTCGCCGTCCAGTAGGAACGGGAACACGTAGTAGCCGTACACGCGTTTCGGTTCGGGGACGTAGATCTCTATGCGGTAGTGGAAGCCGAAGATGCGCTCGGTGCGAGCCCGTTCCCAGATCAGGGGGTCGAACGGGCACAGCAGCGCCCGGCCCGTCACCCGGCGCGGCTGGCGGGCGTCGACGTGGCGGTACGCCGGGTGCGTCCAGCCTCGCACCGAGACCTCCTCCAGCAGACCCTCCTCGACCAGCTCCGCCACCGCCTGCCTGCTTCGCTCCGGCGGTCGGACTCGGTAGTAGTCGCGCAGGTCCGGCTCCGTGGCGATGCCGTGCGCGGTCGCGGCTCGCAGGGTCAGCTCTCGGATCGCGTCCTCTGTGGACATCTCCGGGGCGCCGTGCACCTCGGGCGGGAGCACGCGCTCCGGCAGGTCGTACAGGCGTTGGAAGCCCCGGCGCGCACCGGTTGTCAGCTCCCCCACCGCGAACAGGTACTCGCACGCGTGCTTGACCGACGACCGGTTCCACCAACCACCGCCGGCCCGTCGGCCCACGTGACCGAGCTCGGCCTCCAGCGGCCCGGCGCCGATCGGCCCGAGATCCTTCACCGCCGCCAGCACGTCGTCGAACAAGCCCGGCGAGCTCTTCAGCAGCTCGGCGTAGTGCTCCCCATACCGCTGCTCGTAGTAACGCATGCGCCACCGGAACAGCGGCCAGTCGTCGACCGGCAGCAGGCTCGCCTCGTGCGCCCAGTACTCCACGAGCAACCGCGGCCGGCGCGCGCGGTGCTCCCACGCGGCGTCGTCCACCAGCGCGGCCGGGTACGCGCCGAGCCGGCTGAACAGCGGCATGTAGTGCGCCCGCACCGCCACGTTCACCGAGTCGAGCTGGATCAACCGCACCCGGTCGAGTACGCGCCGCAGGTGCCGGCGGGTGATCTCGCCGGCCGGGCGGGCGTCCGCGAAACCCTGTGCTGCCAAGGCGATCCGGCGCGCCGCGTCCGGGCCGAGGGTGGGGGTCATCGAGGAGTTCCTTCCGGGAAGGCGTTTCGGCCGGGGCGGCTCTCCGCCCGGATGACAAGAACCACGGCGCACACGACGACCACGCCGCCCGCCAGCTGGACCAGGCCGAAGTCCTCGCCGGCCAGCAGAATGCCCAGCAGCACGGCGATCACCGGGTTCACGTACGCGTAGGTGGCCACAGTGGACACCGGCAGCCGGCCGAGGGCGTAGACGTACGCGCTGAACGCCAGCGCGCCGAACAGCACGAGGTACCCCCAGCTGAGCCACGACGCGGTGCTCACCTCCGCGAGGTCCAGCCGCTCGCCGGCCACCATACTGCCCACAGTCAGCACCGCTCCGCCGATCAGCATGCCCACCGCCGAGAACGTGACCGGGTTCGGCGGCACCGGCAGCCGCGAGCCCGCGACCGTGCCGGACGCCCAGCCGAGCGCGGCCAGCAGCACCAGCCACGGGCCCCACCACGCGGACCCGTGCGCGCCCGCGACCGGACCGCCGAGCAGCAGCACGGCCAGCCCGGCCACCCCGACGAGCACGCCCAGCAGCGTGACCGACGGCGGCCGCTGGCCGGTCAGCCGGCGCAGCACCACCACGTACAACGGCACGCTCGCGATCAGCAGCGCGGCCACCCCGGAGGCCACGTGCTGCTCGGCGACCACGACCAGCCCGTTGCCCCAGGCCGGCAGCAGCACGCCGACCAGGGCGGCGGTGCCGAACTGCCGCCAGGTCATCCGGAACCCGGCCAGACCCGCGAACAGCAGCACCGCCACGCTTAACAGGACCCCGGAGGCGAGAAACCGGCCGCCGCCGGACAGCAGCGGCGGCATGGTCTCCACGCTGAACCGGATGGCCAGGTACGTGGAACCCCACACGACGTACACGACGCCGAGCGCGGTCCAGGCGAGCCAGCCGGCGCGGGCACCGGTCAGGGGCGGGTCGAGGGCGGTGTTGCTCACGTCCGACACGATGACACGAACCACTGACAAAAAATCAGCGGTTACTCAACGCGGTCGGAACATCGATCCGGTGATGCCCTCGACACCCGGGAGCGTGGCGACGCAGCGATAGATGTCACGGCCCCGCGCGCGGTCCTCCGGGGTCGGCGGCAGCACCTCGATCGACCAGTCCGTCTCGCCGTACTTCGACGCGTCGCCGTGCCGGGAGTCCAGCAAGGTCGACACCGAGCACACCTTTCGCACGGACGGGTCCTCGGCGAGCGCGTCCTGGTAGGGGTCGACGACCGCCGGCGGCACCGCCGCGATGGCGAACGTCTCGAAGACGTGGCCCTCGTCGCAGGGCAGCTCGCGGACGCTCGACAGCTGCCCCTGGATGAGCAGGATGCCGCTCCAGCACTGCGCCCGCTTGGTGCACCGCGCGCCGGCGCCGGCGACCTCGGCCGCCGGGCAGCCGTCGGTGACGGTCGGCACGCCGTACTTGATCGTGTCGTCAGCGCCCTGCGAGGTGTCGCCGGAACGCCCGCCGGAGCCGGAACCGCCGGGGTCGCGATCCGAGTCGGTGCCCCGAATGACGAAGTACACGCCCGCCAGCAGCGCGAACGCCGCGACCAACGCCACGGCGGCCAGGATCAGCGGGCGCCGTGACCGGCGCGACCCGGTCGGGACCGACTCACCGCTGCGCGGGTGCGAAGGCGGCGGACCGGACGGCCGCCCATGCGGCGGTGTCGAAGGCCGCTGCGGTAAACCCCAAGGCGGACTCTGCGGCGGGCCGGGATGCGACCGCGGCGCACCGGGATGCCCGGATGGCGGAGTGGCCGGAGCATGCGGCGGACGTGACGAGGACAGCGGAGGCGAGGACAGCGACGGTGGCGACGGAGCAGGTGGCCGCGGCCGTGCCGGGCGAGGAGTCGCGATCGTGGTGATCGTGTGGGTGACGGCGTGTCGCGGGCCGGCGAAGTCGCCCATCGTCAGGCCGTTCAGGTCCGCCGCCAGCGCGGCGGCCTCCGGGTAGCGGTGGTCCGGGTTCTTCGCGAGGCCCCGGCGCAGGATTGACATCAGCTCCGGCGCCACGTCGGGCACGTCGTCGATGGGACTGTCGTGGCGGCGCATGATCTCCGGCAGGCTCAGGTCGCCCTCGGCCGGAAACCGCGGCGGATGGCCGGTGAGCAGCGTGTACAGCGTCGCGGTCAGCGCGTAGACGTCGGACTGGACCGTCGGCGGGTGCAGGTGGAACGCCTCGGGCGCGGCGTAGGCCGGGGTCAGCGCGGCGAGCGTGACCGACGAGTCGCGGCCGGCCTCCACAACCGCGGCGAGGCCGAAGTCCGCCAGCGCGACCGTGCCGTACCGCTTGACCAGGATGTTCCCCGGCTTGATGTCGCGGTGGAGTACGCCGAGGTCGTGCGCGGCGCCGAGCGCGTCGGCGATCTTCTGGCCGACCTCGACGACCTCGCGCATGGACATCCGTCCGCGGTCGGCGAGCGAGCCGCCCGGGCAGAGCTCCATCACCAGGTACGGCCGGGAGTCGGGCAGCACGCCCGCGTCGTAGAGCTCCACCACGTGCGGGTGCCCGGACAGCCGCCCGGCGGCGCGCACCTCGCGGAGGAACCGGCGCTGGTCGCGGTCGTCGAGGATCAGCCTGGTGTCGACCTTGATCGCGACCTCGCGGTCGATGGTGACCTGGCGCGCGCGGTACACGACGCCGAACCCGCCCCGCCCCAACGGGTCGATGATCTCGTAGCCGGGGACGGAGACCGCGTTCACGAGTGCAGAGAGTACGTCGCGGCCGCACCGCCTCGCAGGAGGATGGGCCGGTAGGTTGCCGGCATGGCCGATGCCTCCGTCCGTCCCGCCGAGCCCGCCGACGCCGCGGAGATCGCGAGGATCCAGCTCGACACCTGGCGCGCCGCCTACGCCGACCTGTTGCCCGCCGCGATCCTCGACGAGCTCGACGCCGGCGAGGCCGAGCTGACCTGGCGGCAGACCGTCGAACAGGGCCCGGCGCAGGTGTTCGTGGCCGCCGAGGGTGACTGGCTCGTCGGCTTCTGTGCGGCCGGGCCGGCGCCGGAGGACGAGACCGCCGGCGCGGACGGCTCGCCGGCCAAGGACTCGGCGACGGTCGCGCTGGTCAGCTCGCTGCTGGTGGAGCCGCGTTGGGGCCGCCGCGGGCA
>NZ_JBOHGA010000020.1:0-48863 GCF_050699915.1 Actinophytocola sp. | reverse complement strand
CGCCAGGGTCTGCCCGCGGGGCCGCTTCGGCAGCGCCGGCAGCCGGTCGGCGTCGTCCACCGTGCCGTTCTCGGTACCCGCGCCGACGGCCGCCGGCTCGAGCACCGCCGGCTGTGGCGCGGTCGGGAACGAGTCCCAGCGGGGCTGGACGATCAGCTGGCTCGGGATGCGGACCACCACGCCGGTGCCGCCGCGCGAGGAGGGCCGGAAGAAGACGTGCAGCCAGTGCTTGCGGGCGAGCGCGCCCACCACCGCCAGGCCCAGGCGGGTGCCGGACAGCTTCGTGATGTCCATCGCCTCGTTCGTCGAGACCGCCGCCTCGGCACGCTCGAGCGCCTGCGGCTTCATCCCGAGGCCGCCGTCCTCGATGGTCACCACGATGCCGGTGTGCAGCTCCTCGACGTAGACGTGCACCTCCTCCGACGGCGCGGAGAAGCGGGTCGCATTGTCCATGAGCTCGGCCAGCGCGTGCATCACGTCCTCGGCGGCGTAGCCGGCGATTCCGGCGGTGCAGGCCGAGTGCACCCGCACCCGCTGGTAGGCGCCGATCCGGCCCATCGCTCCCCGCAGGACACTCTCCATCACGATCGGCTTGGTCCAGCGCCGGCCGGAACGTGCCCCGGTCAGCACCGCGATGCTGTCCGCCAGCCGGCCGGCCTGTGCGGTGCTGTGGTCCAGCCTCAGCAGGTCTCCGAGCACCTCCTCGGAGTGCCGGCCCTCCATCTCGCGGAGGTCGGCGAGCATGCTCGTGGCCATGGCCTGGACGCGTGCGGCGGCGCTCGCGCAGGCCGCCGTCGTCGCCGCGCGCCGGCGCTCGCCGAGTCCGATCTCCGCCGTGAACGCCTGCAGGATGCGCCGGTGCACGGGGCCGTGCGGCTGCGGCAACTCGGCGAGCACGGTGTCCGGCGCGACGCCTTCCCGTAGGCGTCTCGCCGCGGCCGGCAGCACGTGGTCGGCCAGCGCGGCGTAGTCCGTGTCCACCAGCCGTGCCCGCTCGCGAGCCAGCCGCGCCTCGATGCCGCGGTGTCCCGCCAACGCGACGGCGACGCACACCGCCACCGACAGCACCGCGCCGAAACCGGCGACGATGGGCCGCTCGGCCGCGGATACCTGCAACGAGACCCACAACGTCGCGCCGCCGGTGACGAGCGCCGCGGTGAGCAGCAGCAGCAAGACGTCTGTCGTGGGCCAACGGTCGATCGGACGATGAACGGGTTCTGACATCGGCGAAACAGTCCTCACGTTCGGCTGACTGATCAACATACTCGGATGCCGCGGTACCGATTTATGGGGTGTGGTCTCGGCGTTGGCCAATTCGTCCTATGTGGAGAGACGAGAACGACGACGCAGGACAGCACCGGTCCATGGCGCAGATCGTCAGTCCGCCGACGACCAGGGTGATCCAGAGAAGCCGGAAAGTGGCACCCGAGATACCCCCGGATGTTGGCGGGCGTTCGCTTTTACGACGTCGCCGTGGTTCCGTGTCGGTAACGCCATGATCGGGATTGGCGACTGACGGCACTGGGGCCCCAGTCGACGAAAGGTCACGTCGTGGAGATTGCTGAGCGTACGCAGGCGTTGGCGCTGAAGATCCGGAAGCAGAAGGCCAGCATCGAGACCGAGGAGGCGACCAAGAACGCCTTCGTCATGCCCTTCATCAGTACCGTGCTCGGCTATGACGTCTTCAATCCCGCTGAGGTGATTCCCGAGTTCACCGCCGACGTGGGTACCAAGCGGGGCGAGAAGATCGACTACGCCATCGCGCACGAGGACAAGATTCAGCTGCTCGTCGAGGTCAAGAAGGTCAACGATCCGCTTCGGATCGAGCATGCTTCTCAGCTCTACCGGTACTTCGCGGTCACCAACGCGCGGATCGCGATTCTCACCAACGGCGAGGTGTACGAGTTCTACACCGATCTCGACGCGCCCAACCGAATGGACGCGAAGCCCTTCCTGGTGCTCGACTTCTCCGCGCTGGACGAGACTTTGCTGCCGGAGCTCGCCAAGCTCACCAAGGAATCCTTCGACCTCGATTCCGTGATCAGCGCGGCCGGGGAGCTGAAATACATCGGGCAGCTCAAGCGCGTACTCGCGGGTCAGTTCAAGCAGCCCGAGGACGAGTGGGTCCGCTTCCTGACCACCCGCGTCTACGACGGCGCCTTCACCCAGCGCGTGCGGGAACAGTTCGCTCCGCTGGTGTCCAAGGCCGCCCGGCAGTTCCTCACCGAGCAGGTCAACGACCGGCTCAAGAACGCGCTCGGCGGGCCCGACGCCTATGTCAGCGTCTCCAGCCCCGCCGAGGCCGAACAGCCGCCGGCGGAGGCGCGCGAGGAAGTAGTCGAGAAGGCCGTCAACGCGAGTGGGGAGATCGTCACCACCGAGGACGAGCTCGAGGGGTTCCGGATCGTGCGGGCCATCGTCTGCGGTGAGGTGGATGTCGCTCGGGTCGTGGCCCGCGACACCAAGACCTACTGCGGCGTGCTGCTCGACGACAACAACCGAAAGCCCGTCGCTCGGCTCTGGCTCAACCGGGCCAGGAAGTACCTCGGCGTGTTCGACGAGAACAAGGTCGAGACTCGTGTTCCCATCGACCACGTCTCGGACATCTACCGGTACGCGGACCAGTTGCGGATGACCGTGGTCCGGTACGACACCAGGCCGACGCTGGTCGAGTCCGAAGTCGAGGTCGGTGGGGAGGAGATGGGGCTCGAAACCGTGTGAGGGCATCATCTTCGGTGTCGTTGTCGTCGCCGGCTTGCGGAGGTCGCCATGGGACGGTTCTCCGCGGACGACACGTGCCGGCTGAGGGCTGCCGCGCAGGGGCTCGCGGGGTCCGCTACCACTGTCGTCGACGCGGTGCGGCGGGTCGTCGGCCTGCAGGCGCAGGACGTGCGGGCCTGTCGGCTCGCGGTCCGGGTGCGGACTCGCGGGCTCACCGCCGCCGACGTCGACGCCGCCTGTCGGGAGAAGGCAGTCGTGCGGACCTGGGCCATGCGCGGGACCTTGCACATGGTCGCGGCCGACGACTTCGGGTGGGTCAACGGGCTCTTCGGGCCCTACTTCGCCGCTCGGGGGGCGCCTCGGCGGCGGCAGCTCGGGCTCGGCGACGCGACTCTCGAGCGGGCCGCCGCCGCCTTCGAGGAGATCGCGCGGGAGCCACATACCCGCAGCGAGATCGTCGAGCGGCTGGCCGACCACGGGGTGCGGCTCGAGCCGAAGAGTCAGGAGGCCCCGCACCTGCTCGCCTACGCGGCCAACACCGGGCAGCTCTGCCGGGGACCCGACACCGCCAAGGACGAGCCGACCTACGTTCTCGTCGACGAGTGGCTCGGGCCGCAGAAGAGCCTCACCGAGGAGGAGGCGCTCGCGCGGCTCGCCGTGCGGTACCTGCGCGGGCACGGGCCGGCCACCGCCGAGGACCTCGCCACCTGGTCGGGGCTGCCGGTCACCTTGGCGCGTGCGGCCGTCGAAACGGTCGAGGAGGAGGCGCTGGCGGACGACCCGCTGCCCGACGCACCAACCCGGCTTCTCGGACATTTCGACGCCTATCTGCTCGGCTACCGCGGCCGCGATCTCGCCGTCCCCGCCGAGCACCAGCGTGAGGTCCAGGCCGGCGGCGGCTTCGTGATGCCGGTCGTCCTGAACGAGGGCCGGGCGGTCGGCACCTGGCGGGCCACGACGCGGAAGAACGAGGTCGAGGTGACGGCGACGGGGTTCGGGGGACAGTCGCTACCGGACCTGGCGGACGAGATCGCCGATCTCAACCGGTTCCTGGACCGAGCAAGTCGAGAAACCGGAGCGGGTAACGCTTTGGGGTGACACCCAGAAGTATGTCCGGTTTCACAAATGTCCTTTTAGCGCAGTCGGATTCTGAGTCCGAACACGATACAGTTACCCGACCGTGACATGCCCGATCGGGGGGCGTGGCCACCGTGCGACGGGTTTGGCCTGGTTGGACGGCCGAGGAGAGTGCATGCCTGAGACGGCAGTGGAGCGCACGGCGCCAGCCGACGCGACCGCCGAGACGGACCCGACCGTCGACCGCCGGTTCGGCATCTTCTCCGTGTTCGTCCTCGCCACCGGCGTGGTCGCGGCCGCCCTCATGTCCTGGTGGCTGCCGCTGCACCCGAGCGTCGGCCAGATCGGCACCGGCCTGCTGCTCGTCCTCGCGTTCCTCGTCGTCGAGCAGCTCTCGGTCAACATCGACATCCGCGGCGGCATCTCCTGGACCATCTCGTTCACCGAGATACCCCTGGCCATCGGCCTGTTCGTGGCGCCGTTCCAGGTCGTCCTCGCCGCCCACCTGATCGCCGGCGTCGGCACGCTGCTCGCCCGCCGCGTGCAGGACCGCGTCCTCTACAACACCGGCGCGGAGATCCTCGAGATCACCTCGGCGTTCGCCGTCTACACGCTGGTCGGCAACGTCCTGCTGCAGGGCGAGGGCCCGCGCTGGATCGGCGCGTTCGCCGGCGCGCTGTCGGCCCCGATCACCAGCACGCTGCTCGGCCTCGCCGCGGTCTACGTGCTCGGCCGCCGCATGCGCGTGGGCGAGGCCGTCCGGCTCGTCTTCCGCATCCTCGTGCTCGGCCTGGTCAACGCCTCCGTCGGCGTCGTCTGCTACAAGGTCGCCAGCAACGTCGAGCACGGCTGGGTCCTCGTCCTCGCCACCCTCGGCGGCGTCTGGGCCCTCTACCTCGCCTACTCCGGCCTGCTGCGCGAACAACGCGACCTCGAGGCGTTGTCCGAGGTCAGCCTCATCGTCGCGCGCTCTGGCCGGCGCGCGGCCGCCCGTCCGGCCACCGGCCCGGACACCGCCATCCGGCCCGACGACTGGCTCGGCGTCGCCCACCGCATCCGCGACCAGCTCGGCGCGGCCCGCGTCGTGCTGCGGCTGCGCTTCGACCCCCAGGCGCCGATGCACACCGTCGTCGCCGGCGACGAGCTGCCCGCCGAGGTCGTCGACCTGGCGGCGACCGGCGCCCGGACCGACGCACTGCTGCGCCTGCCCGGCTCGCACGTGCGCCACTTCCGCCGCGCCGACGCGCTGCCCGAGATCCGTCAGGCACTCGTGCGCCGCGACGCGCACGAGGCCCTCGTCGTCCCGCTGCGCAGCGCCAGCCACCTGCTCGGCGTCGTCGAGGCGCACGACAAGCTGTCCCGCTGGCGCGGCTTCGGCCAGGCCGACCTGCGGATGATCGGCACCACGGCGAGCCACCTGGCGACCGCGCTGGACAACCGCCGGCTGCTGGCGACGCTGCGCCACGACGCCTACCACGACCCGCTGACCGGGCTGCACAACCGGCCCGGCTTCCGCCAGCTCGCCACCGAGCTGCTCGCGAGCAACCCCGGCTCGGTGATGCTGCGCGTCGACCTCGAGGTCCAGCCCGCGATCAGCGACGCGCTCGGCTACGCCTGGGCCGACCGCATCACGATCGCCGCCGGCCGCCGGCTGCGCGACGCCCTCGGTGCGGACACCCCGCTCGCCCGGCTCGAGGGTGGTGCGTTCGCCGCACTGCTGGTCGACGCCGACTTCGAGCACGCGCAGGCCGTGGCCGAGCGCCTCGTCGTCGGCCTGTCCGTGCCCTACCCGGTCGACCGGCTGACCGTCGAGGCCGGCGTGGTCGTCGGCTACTCCTCGGCCGCGATGGCCGACGGCGTGATGTTCACCGACGCCGCGGGCGCCCGCGACGGCGCGGTGACCGAGCTGGACGTCGACGAGCTGCTCAAGCGCGCCGACGTGGCGCTGCGCGCGGCCAAGTCCAGCGGCGAGCAGGTCCGCGCGTACATGCCGAGCATGGGCCAGATCTTCCTGCGCCGGTTCCAGCTGGTCACCCAGTTCCGCCAGGCACTGGAGACCGACCAGGTCAGCATCCACTACCAGCCGAAGGTGGCGCTGCCGCGGCGCGAGGTGCTCGGTGTCGAGGCGCTGGTGCGCTGGCGGCACCCCGAGTTCGGCGACCTGCACCCGGACGAGTTCGTGCCGGCCGTCGAGGCCGCCGGGCTGGTCGACGCGCTCACCGAGTTCGTCCTCGAGAAGGCGCTGATCCGGGTGCGCAAGTGGATGGACCGCCAGCTGCGCATCGGCGTCGCGGTCAACCTGTCCGTGCGCAGCCTCGCCGACCTGGAGTTCCCGCGCCGGGTGGCGGACGCGCTGCAGCGGCACCGGGTGCCGCCCGAGCTGCTCACCCTCGAGCTGACCGAGTCCGGCGTGATGGCCGACCCGGCGCGTGCCCTGCCGGTGCTGCGGGCGCTGCACGGCCTGGGCGTCGTGCTGGCGGTCGACGACTTCGGCACCGGCTACTCCTCGCTCGCCTACCTGCGCCAGCTGCCGGTGGACGAGGTCAAGATCGACAAGAGCTTCGTCTTCGGCATGGGCAGCGACCTGGGCGACCTCGCGGTGGTCCGGTCGATCGTCGAGCTCGGCCACTCGCTCGGCCTGGTCGTGGTCGCCGAGGGAGTCGAGGAGGACGCCGCCCGCGACCAGCTCGCCGCCATGGGCTGCGACGTCGCGCAGGGCTACCTGATCTCGCGGCCGCTGTCCGAGGAGCGGCTCGAGGCATGGCTGCAGGCCCGCACCGCGCAGGCCAAGAACATCCGCGACGAGATGATCCTCACGCTGCTCTCGTGAGCGAGCTTGCGAGCGAACCGATGTCACAGGGCGAGGATCCCGATTTCGCCGCCTCGGTCGCCCCGTGTACAGTCAGCACGGCTCAACGCGAAGAGCACGCCCCAATAGCTCAGTCGGCAGAGCGTCTCCATGGTAAGGAGAAGGTCTACGGTTCGATTCCGTATTGGGGCTCGCGAATACACTCGGGGGGTGCGAATCCCCCACAGGGGATCTGGCGGTGTAGCTCAGTCGGTAGAGCAAGCGGCTCATAATCGCTGTGTCGCCGGTTCAAGTCCGGCCACCGCTACGCGGGTTGAGTATTGAGAGAGAGGCAAGGCTGTGGCCAGCACCGACGTGCGACCGAAGATCACGCTGGCGTGTGAGGTGTGCAAGCACCGCAACTACATCACCAGGAAGAACAAGCGGAACGATCCGGACCGCCTGGAGATGAAGAAGTTCTGCTCGAACTGCGGCCGGCACCGCGCGCACAAGGAAACGCGCTAGGTGCCGCTGGACCCGGCCTACGTCGGGCACAGCTACCCGCGCTCGGAGCTCTACCAGATCGGTCGGGAGAAGATCCGGGAGTTCGCGGACGCCATCGGTGACCCGCATCCGATGTACCGCGATGTCGACGCCGCCAAGGCGGCCGGCCACTCCGACGTGATCGCCCCGCCGACGTTCGTGATGGTCCTGTTCCACATGTACGCCCTCGCGGCCGTGGTGGAGGACCCGGGCCTCGGCCTCGACTACGAACGCATGGTTCACGGCGACATGTCCTTCAAGCTGGCGCGGCCCGTGCAGGCCGGCGACAAGCTCGCGGTCACCACGTCCATCGACGAGATCATGTCCCGCGCCGGCAACGACTTCCTCACGCTGCGCGCGGACATCGACACCGAAGAGGGCGAGCGCGTCGTCACCGCCTGGGCCCAGCTCGTCGTGCGGGCCGCGTCATGAGTGAGGTCACGGCCGGCACCGAGCTGCCGCCCCTCGACGTGCGGGTCCGCCGCGCCGACCTGGTCCGCTACGCGGGCGCGTCGCTGGACTTCAACCCGATCCACTGGAACGACCGCGTGGCCGAGGACGTCGGCCTGCCCGGCGTGATCGCCCACGGCATGCTCACGATGGCCGTCGCGGGCCGGCTGGTCACCGACTGGCTCGGCGACCCCGGCCGGATCCTCGAGTACAGCGCCCGGTTCGTCCGCCCCGTGGTCGTCCCGAACGACGACGAGGGCGCGCTGGTCGAGCTCACCGGCAAGGTGCGCGAGGTCCGCGAGGACGGCACGGCGCGGGTCGACATCACGGCCAAGTTCGAGGGCAAGGCCGTGCTGGGCAAGGCCGTCGCGATCGTCCGCCTGCCTGAATGACTGTCTGAGCAACTGCCTGAATGACGCCTTCCGGGTATCCGAACTGTCCCGGAAGGCGCCACTCACCGGCGGGGACCGGGCCGGTGCCGTCTCAGGCGCGAGTGCGGCCGAACCTCTCGCGGGCCGCCGCCACGTCCATGCCGTGCAGTCGCAACAGATTCTCTCCCAAGATCTTGCGCTTCGCCGTGTCTGTCAGCTGCGGGTAGCCGTAGCCCTCGCACAGGTCCTGCGGGATCTGGAAGTCCATGAAGGCGCGCAGCGCCCACTGCGGGTGGAACAGCGGCGCCTCGCTACCGAACACGATCTTGTCCTCGCCGCACCAGAAGAGCAACTTGCCGATGATCTCGGCGAACATCCTGGGGGAGCGGACGATGAAGTTGATCGTCGCCGCGATCGACGCGTACAGGTTCGGGTAGCGGATCAGCTGCCAGCACGTCTCGTCGAGGAACGGCAGCCCGACGTGGAAGATCACGAAGTTGATGTCCGGGAAGTTCGCCGCCGCCCCGTCCATGTCCCACGTCGCGGTGTGCTCGATCGGCTGCGGCCCGAGCGGCACGCCCTTGTGCACGCCGATCAGGTTGATGCCGAGCTCCTGGGCCTTCTCGAAGATCGGGAACGCGATCTTGGGGTCGTCCATCCGCCACGGGAACGGCGAGCCGTAGTCGTAGCGCACGTTGTAGAACTTGAACGCCTTCGCGCCGAACTCGCCGACCTGCCGCTCCATGAGGTCCAGTGCGCGCTTGCCCTCCAGCGGGTTCACCGAGCCCCACAGCACCGTGCGGTCCGGGTCGAGCTGGGCCAGCTCCGCGCACTCCTCCCAAGGCGACAGTCCGTCCGCGAACAGGTCGGTCAGCGGCAGTGGCATCGCCACGAGCATGTCCGTGTCGGACTCCTCGTACACCTGGTGGCGGATGTCCTGGATGGTCCAGTTGCGCAGGAACTGCTCGGCCGACAGCGTCTCGGCGTCGTCCGGAGTGAGCGCCGAGTGGAAGGCGTACAGGTGGTTCGCGAACATCTCGCCGGGGGCGCCGAAGGCGTTCTTCGGCTCGAAGTTGAACGGGTGCGCCACGCCGTCGAACACGAACACGTCGTCGATCATGACGTGACTCCCTTCTCGGCCAGATAGGCCGCTCGGTCGGGCACGGCCGCCGGGTCGGGGAGGAAGCGCAGCTTGGCGCGAGCGCCGGCTGACAGCCGGTCGGTCGTCCACGCCTCGTCCCACACCACCTCCACCTCGGCGCTGTCGATGTCCGGCAGCGCCTCCACCCGCTCCTGGACGTCCGAGATCACCCGAGCGGCGAACGGACACCAGCCGGAGGTCAACAGCAGCTCCACCCGGGCCCGTCCGTCCGAAACGGACACCCGGTGGAGCAGGCCCATGTCGACCACCGAGATGCCCTTCTCCTGGCAGCACGGGTCGTACACGTCGGCCAGCGCGTCGATGAACCGCTGCGGGATGTCGGCCATGCTTCGAGGCTCGCAGCGGCCGCGGGTCGGCGAAAGTCGTAAGATTTCAGATGGTGCACGCTGTGGGACGGTGACGAAGATGCGCGATCAGCCATCGGATCTCATCCAGTCGGTGTCCCGTGCGATGCGCATCCTCGAGGAGGTCGGGTCGAGCCCCGCGCCGCTGACCGTCAAGGCCATCGCCCGCCGCTGCGGGCTGAAGGTGTCGACCGCCTACCACCTCGTGCGCACCCTGAGCTACGAGGGCTACCTGGTGCGCGACCGCGAGGGCCGTTACGTCCTGGGCTCGTCGGTCGCGCGCCGGTTCCACGACCTGCAGGCCTCGTTCGACCAGCCGCCCGAGGTCCACGACGTGCTGGCGCACCTGGCCGCGACGACCCGCCGCACGGCCTACCTCGGTCGGTTCGTGTCCGGCCGGATCCTGATCACCGACCTCGTCGAGGGGCCGGAGTCGCCGTACCTGGAGGACCTGGAGGTCGGCCTGAACGTGGCCGCGCACGCCACGGTGATCGGCAAGGTGCTGCTGGCGTCGCTGCCGAGGGCGCGGCGTACCGCGTACCTGGCCGAGCAGGGCATGCGCCGGTTCACCTCGCGGACGGTGGTCGACACCGACGCGCTGGAGGTCGAGCTCGCCGGCGTCGGCGCGGGCCGGGCGGTGCTGGAGCACGGCCAGTTCCGGGACGGCGTGTCCTGCGTGGGCGCGCTGGTGAGCCGGACGGGAGACCCGTGGGCGGTGGTGGCCTCGACCCGCGCGGACGACGTCCCCGCCGAGGTCACCTGGCACACGCTGCGCGCCGCCGAGGACCTCACGCCGGTGTAGCGCCTCGTTGGCGGCGAGCCGGTCGGGAGGCCGGGGCCGCCGCTACATCGCTTCGCGGAGCAGATCGCCCATGCGCGTGATGCCGGTTGCCAGGTCGTCGTCGCCCAGGGCGTACGAGAGCCGGAAGTAGCCCGGGGTGCCGAAGGCCTCGCCCGGGACCACCGCGACCTCGACGTGCTCCAACACGAGCGCGGCCAGCTCGACACTCGTCGCCGCCACCGAGCCGCGGATCTCCTTGCCCAGCAGCGCCCGCACGGACGGGTAGGCGTAGAACGCGCCCTGCGGGGTCGGGCACTCGACGCCCGGGATCTCCGACAGCAGCTTCACGATCGTGCGGCGCCGGCGGTCGAACGCCTCCCGCATCTCGTGTGCGGCGTCGAGCGGGCCGGACACCGCGGCCAGCGCTGCCCGCTGCGACACGTTCGCCACGTTCGACGTCAGGTGCGACTGCAGGTTCGCGGCCGCCTTCGTCACGTCCGCCGGGCTGATCATCCAGCCCACCCGCCAGCCGGTCATCGCGAACGTCTTGGCCACGCCGTTCACCACGATGCAGGTCTCGGCCAGCTCCGGCACGACGACCGGCATCGACGCGGCCGTCACGCCGTCGTAGGTCAGGTGCTCGTAGATCTCGTCGGTGATCACCCAGATGCCGTGCTCGACCGCCCAGCGGCCGATCGCCTCGACCTGCTCGCGCGGGTACACCGCGCCGGTCGGGTTGGACGGCGAGCAGAACAGCAGAGCCTTCGTGCGCGGCGTGCGCGCGGCCTCCAGCTGCTCGACCGAGGCCAGGTAACCCGTCGACTCGTCGGTCAGGACCGGCACCGTGACGCCGCCGGCGAGCGCGATCGACTCGGGGTAGGTGGTCCAGTACGGCGCCGGCAGCAGCACCTCGTCGCCCGGGTCGATGATCGTGGCGAACGCCTGGTAGACGGCCTGCTTGCCGCCGTTGGTGACCAGCACCTGGTTGGCCGCCACCTCGTAGCCGCTGTCCCGCCTCGTCTTCGCCGCGACCGCCTCGCGCAGCTCGGGCAGGCCGGCCGCGGGCGTGTAGCGGTGGTTGCGCGGGTCGCGGGCCGCCTCGATCGCCGCCTCGACGATCGCGGGCGGGGTGGGGAAGTCCGGCTCGCCGGCGCCGAAGCCGATTACCGGCCGGCCGGCGGCCTTGAGCGCTTTGGCCTTCGCGTCCACGGCGAGCGTCGCGGACTCGGCGATGGCGCCGATCCGGGCGGAGACGCGGGGCGGGGCGGGGACGGAGCTGTCAGCCATGCCAGAATCGTCGCAGATAGGCCAATCGGATTAACAGCCGCCCGCTCCGTGTTGTACCCGACTGTCGTACCAGGGGCGCGGTGAAGGCCGTCTCACCCGTTGCCGTACACTCTTGAACTTGGAAGTTGCCGACCTCACCCCACGAAGGACAGTGGGGTAGGTCGAATGCGTCCATGACCGCGTGGTCGAGTGATCGATCTCGCGAAGGGGTGTAGCTCAACTGGCAGAGCAGCGGTCTCCAAAACCGCAGGTTGCAGGTTCAAGTCCTGTCACCCCTGCGTCAGACGCAAGGTGCGGACCCATCGAGCGGAGGAACTGGCGTGGTTGACGACCGGGACAAGGAACGGGAAAAGGGACCGGAGCGCCCTTCTCGTCCGGTCACCGCCGCCTCGCGGCGTGAGCGCCGTGCGTCCGCTCGCCCCGCCGCGCGGAAGGACACGACGCCCGCCGGCGACAAGGCGGCCGACAAGGCGGCGTCGAAGCCCGGCGGCAAGGCGGACAAGTCCGACAAGGGCGCCGACAAGGCCAAGGCTCGCGTCCGCGGCAAGGACAAGGACGCCGAGTCCAAGTCCGCCACGCGCGGCGAGCAGAAGGGGCGGCCGACGCCGACCCGGGACCGCAAGGAGTCCCGGCCGGGGCTGTTCTCGCGGACCGTCCGGTTCCTGCGTGAGGTGGTCGCCGAGCTCCGCAAGGTCATCTGGCCGACACGCAAGCAGATGATCACCTACACGGCCGTCGTGCTGGTCTTCGTGGCCTTCATGGTGGCGCTGATCGCGTTGCTGGACCTCGGTCTCGGCAAGGGCGTGTCAGCACTGTTCGGCTGAGCTGCGCCCACGCGGGTGCGCCGGCAGAGTGGACAGGGCACGCGATCGATGAAAGGAAGCGAGACCGAACAGTGAGCTCCGAGAACGGCGCTGCTGGCAGCCAGGAGCTGACCGGCGGCGGTGTCGACCAGATCGACGAGGACGCGGTCGGGACCGCCGACGAGCAGTCCGCCGAGGACGCCGAGAGCACGGCCGACGACGCCGACACGACCGAGGACGCCGACTCCGACGAGGCCGACTCCGACGAGGCCCAGGACGCCACCGAGGACGACTCCGACGAGGCCGACGCCGAGTCCGGCGAGGACACCGAGGACACCGACGGCGAAGCCGAGGAGGCCGAGCCGGAGGACCCGGTCGCCGAGATGCGCGACGCCCTGCGGCGTGCGCCCGGTGAGTGGTACGTCGTGCACTCCTACGCCGGCTACGAGAACAAGGTCAAGACCAACCTCGAGACCCGAATCCAGACCCTGGACATGGAGGACTACATCTTCCAGGTCGAGGTGCCGACGGAAGAGGTCACCGAGATCAAGAACGGGCAGCGCAAGCAGGTCCAGCGCAAGGTGCTGCCCGGCTACATCCTCGTGCGGATGGACCTCAACGACGCCTCCTGGTCCGCGGTGCGCAACACCCCGGGCGTGACGGGCTTCGTCGGGGCGACGTCCAAGCCGTCGCCGCTGACCATCGACGAGGTGCTCAAGTTCCTCCTCCCGCAGGTGGAGGAGGCCAAACCGGCAACGGCGGGCAAGGGGACGGCGACCACGCCGGCCAAGGGCCCGGTCGTGGAGGTGGACTTCGAGGTCGGCGAGTCGGTCACCGTCATGGACGGCCCGTTCGCGACGCTGCCCGCCACGATCAGCGAGGTCAACGCCGACGGCCAGAAGCTGAAGGTCCTGGTGTCGATCTTCGGCCGGGAGACGCCGGTCGAGCTGTCGTTCAGCCAGGTCTCCAAGATCTGACGTTGTCGAGACACGAAGCAGGGAAGTAATGCCACCCAAGAAGAAGAAGAAGCTGACCGCGATCATCAAGTTGCAGATCACGGCCGGCGCGGCCAACCCGGCGCCCCCCGTGGGTCCGGCGCTTGGTCAGCACGGCGTCAACATCATGGAGTTCTGCAAGGCCTACAACGCCGCGACCGAGTCGCAGCGCGGCAACGTGGTGCCGGTCGAGATCTCCGTGTACGAGGACCGCTCGTTCGACTTCAAGCTCAAGACCCCGCCGGCGGCGAAGCTGCTGCTGAAGGCCGCGGGTGTGGACAAGGGCAGCGGCGAGCCGCACCGCCTCAAGGTCGCCAAGGTGACCTGGGACCAGGTGCGGGAGATCGCCGAGCAGAAGAAGAGCGACCTCAACGCCAACGACATCGACCAGGCCGCCAAGATCATCGCAGGCACCGCCCGTTCGATGGGCATCACGGTCGTCTAGGAAACGAAATCGACCAGTCCGCGCAGTGTCGATCAAGACAAATCGCGGGCACCGCCCGTTTGATGGGCATCACGGTCGTATAAGTCCGAAGTCCGTGGGAGGGCCACGCGCTGGCCCGCTACCACAACCTGATTGGAATCAGACATGGCAAAGCGCAGCAAGGCCTATCGTCAGGCCGCCGAGCTGATCGACCGCGAGCGGCTCTACTCACCGCTCGAGGCCGCGAAGCTGGCGAAGGAGACGAGCAAGGTGAAGCTGGACGCCACCGTCGAGGTGGCGATCCGGCTGGGGGTCGACCCCCGCAAGGCCGACCAGATGGTGCGCGGCACGGTGAACCTGCCGCACGGCACCGGCAAGACCGCGCGCGTGATCGTGTTCGCCACCGGTGACAAGGCCAACGAGGCCGTCAACGCCGGTGCGGACGAGGTCGGCGCCGAGGACCTGATCGAGCGCATCCAGGGTGGCTGGCTCGACTTCGACGCCGCGATCGCGACCCCCGACCAGATGGCGAAGGTCGGCCGCATCGCGCGCATCCTCGGCCCGCGCGGCCTGATGCCGAACCCGAAGACCGGCACCGTGACCCCGGACGTGACCAAGGCCGTCGCCGACATCAAGGGCGGCAAGATCAACTTCCGGGTCGACAAGCAGTCGAACCTGCACATGGTGATCGGCAAGGCGTCGTTCGACTCGGAGAAGCTGGTCGAGAACTACGCGGCCGCGCTGGACGAGGTGCTGCGGGCCAAGCCGTCCGCCGCGAAGGGCCGCTTCCTGAAGAAGGTCACCTTCTCCACGACCATGGGCCCCGGCATCCCGGTGGACCCGGCGCGCACCCGCAACATGCTGACCGAGGACCCGTCCGCCGTCTGACACAGGCGCGACGAGCCAAGGCGAAACGGCGCCCCGAGGGAGACCCTCGGGGCGCCGTTCTTGTGTAAGCCGGTCTGGGAAAGAGAAGGCCGAGAACAAGCCGGTGCCCCCGAGGTCTCCCTCGGGGGCACCGTTCTCTCTCCCTGTGGTGGTTGCTCGATCAGACCGTCACGGAAGCGTCGCGCCCGTGGCCGCGAGGGCCGTGGTCACGGGGGCGAAGAACGTGACGCCGCCCTGGGTGCAGTCACCACTGCCGCCCGAGGTGAGGCCGACCGCGCCGCCCTCTGCGGTGAACAGCGAACCGCCGCTGTCGCCGGGCTCGGCACAGACGTCGGTCTCGATGAGACCGGTGACGGTGCCCTCCGGGTAGGTAACGGTGGCGTTCAGGGCTGTGACCTGGCCATCGTTCAGACCCGTGGTGCTGCCCATGCGCTGGACCTGCTGGCCTTCCTCGGCCTCGACCGCACCGGTGATCTCGACTTCCTGGCCACCGATGTTCACGGTGCTGGGAGCCTCGGTCGCCGGGTCGTCGTACGCGGCGATGGCGAAGTCGCCGTCACCCGGGAACACGGCGTCCTGGATGGTGGCGATGGGCGCCCCACCCTCGGTGTCCGACCACTCGGCGGCCGCGACACCACAGTGTCCGGCCGTCAGGAAGCCCGGCGTGCCCTCGGCCGTGGTGACGTTGAAGCCGAGCGAGCAGCGCGCGCCCCCGGCGAAGATGGCGTCGCCACCCGCCGCGAACAGCTGGAACTCGCCGGGCGCCCGCTTCAGGCTCGCCACGTCGTTACCCATCGAGTCCACAGTGGACTCGAGCTGGTCCCACTCGGACGAGTCGATCGTGCTGTCCGCGAGGACCTCGATCTGGTTCGTCTCCGGGTTGACCGACCACGCGGTACCCGGCATCCGAGCCTCGTCCCAGAGGACCGACTGGCCTTCTTGCAGCGTCATGACCTCAGGCTGGGCCTGCTCGTCGCTGGACGCGTAAGCCGACGGCAACGTCACTGCTAGAGCGACTACCGCGACAGCTCCCGCGCTGGCGATGAGGGCCTTCTTCTTCGATACGCCTCGATGTTTGGCGCCCAACTCCCCGACCTCCTTGGATTGCTCCTTGGCTTGACATTCGCACGAATGGGGCCACCCCTACATACGAACAGTGATGAGTACCGGTTCACAGGCGCAGCTGGTGAGCGAATTTTCAACGGGCGCGAGGGTGTCCTCGGTGGGTCTGTCGCGAGGTGTCTGACCAGGCCTTTTGTCGGTTTCAACAGGCCCCGTTACGGGTTCGAAATTTAGTTACCGGTGGGTATGATCATGGGCCGACTTACCCACTTTCGTCGGGTGGCGATATTCATCCGGCTGAGTTACGGGATTAGCTGGTCGGCGGCGCGGTGGGGACGCCGGCGCAGTTGTCCGGCTCGGCGTCGTGCCGGGTGACGATCCACTGGCCGCCGACCGAGTTCTCGATCTTGCCGACGGTGAGCAGGCCCAGCCGCGGGCCGCCGGTCACGTCGAGGGCGCAGGAGCTCACCGGAACCTTGTCGCTCGTCGGGTTCGTGTTGACCGACGGCGGGAAGCGCGGGTTGGCGTAGTCGGACTTCGAGCCGGGCGTGACCTGCGCGTTGAGCTCTCCGACGATCTCCTCGCACGAGCCGCCCAGCCGCGAGTAGTGGTCGGCGAACTCGGCGCGCGCCCGTTCGGTGAAGCGGCCGCAGGCGCTGGTCGGGTCGCCCTGGGCGACGTCGTCGTAGATCTTCTGTACGGCGTTGCGCGGATCGGTCTCGTAGATCAGGTTCGTCTCGGCCTTCTTGCCGCCGATGACGTGCGGCGGACCGGGCGACTCGGGCGGACCGCTGCCCGGGAGCTTGTCGAGCAGCCAGTAGGCGACGCCGGCCAGCAGCAGGGCCACGAGCGCCACGGTGACGAGCTTGCCGACGAGCGGCCGCAGCAACCGTCGCCAGAGCGGGTCGCGCCTCGGCGGCGGCCCCCAGGGCTGCAGGGAGCCCGGCGGAGGCGGGGTGCCCTGCGGGAAGCCCTGCTCCTGTTGCTGGCGCATCAGCTCCTGGAACTGCTGGAACTGCTGGAACTGGCGCACCGCCTCGGGATCGACGAGCTGGGGCGGCGGGGTGGTCGCGGGCTCGCTCGGCGGACGAACGGACAACTCGCCACCCACCGCCGGCGTGCCGGTCGGCGGAGTCCGCTCCCCGTCCGGCGTGTCCGGCGGGTCCGCCGGCGGGTGCTCGTTGTCGGCCACGGACTCCATCATGCCGTGCTCGTCCGGGTGCGGAAGGTCAGGTGCGGAAGGTTGGGGGAGGCCGGGTTCGGGCGCGCGCGGGCCGCCCCGTATCCTCATCAGCGGTTCTACCGAAGACCGCTGGTCTCCGCCCCGGTGACGGGACGGACGAAGGCCCCGCGAACGCGGGCGGCCCGCGCAGGAGAACGAGGTTCGAGCGTTCGCGCTCTTCACGCCCCGTGCTGCTGCGCCGGGGCGTTCGTCGTCTCCAGGGGTCCTCGCCGGCGGTCCACAGCCACGAGAGGAGGCGACCATGGCGAAGGCAGGCAAGGTCGAGGCCGTCACTGAGATCGCGGACAAGTTCCGCAACAGCTCGGCAGCCGTTGTCACCGAGTACAGCGGCCTGACCGTGTCGCAGCTGACGACCCTGCGTCGCGCTCTCGGCACGGGTGCGACCTACCGGGTCGCGAAGAACACCCTCGTCCAGCGCGCCGCGGAGCAGGCCGACGTCAAGGGCCTGGAGGCCCTGTTCGTCGGTCCGACCGCGATCGCGTTCGTCGAGGGGGAGCCGGTCGACGCGGCCAAGGCCCTGCGCGACTTCGCGAAGGAGCACAAGGGCCTGGTCATCAAGGGCGGCTACATGGACGGCCGCCCGCTCACGGTCGACGAGGTCGGCAAGATCGCCGACCTCGACTCCCGCGAGGTGCTGCTCGCCAAGCTGGCGGGCGCCATGAAGGGCAACCTCACCAAGGCGGCCGGCCTCTTCGCCGCGCCCGCCTCGCAGGTCGCCCGCCTGGCCGCGGCACTGCAGGAGAAGAAGGCGTCAGCCGAGCAAGCCGAGAGCTGAGAAACCCACCTAGAAAGGAACCGCCGTCATGGCGAAGATGAGCACCGACGAGCTGCTCGACGCGTTCAAGGAGATGACGCTGCTCGAGCTCTCGGACTTCGTGAAGCAGTTCGAGGAGACCTTCGACGTCACCGCCGCCGCCCCGATGGCCATGGCCATGCCGGGTGCCGCCGGCGCCGGTGAGGCCGCGGCCGCGCCCGAGGAGCAGGACGAGTTCGACGTCGTCCTCGAGGGCGCCGGCGAGAAGAAGATCCAGGTCATCAAGGTCGTTCGCGAGGTCGTCTCCGGCCTGGGCCTGAAGGAGGCCAAGGAGCTGGTCGAGTCCGCTCCGAAGGCCGTCCTGGAGAAGGTCAACAAGGAGGCCGCCGAGGCCGCCAAGGAGAAGCTCGAGTCCGCGGGCGCGTCCGTCTCCGTCAAGTGACACGAGGGACGACAAGCGAGCACAGATCGAAACAGGCCCACCGGCTCCTCGTGGGGTGACGATCAGGAGTGTTTCGATCTGTGCTCGGCGCTAACGCGCTCGTCAGGGCCGGTGCCGATATGGTGCCGGCCCTGACTGCGTTTACGGACCGGCTAGGTGACTCGGCAGTAACCCACCGGCCGCCCGGTCGTTGCACCTGGATGAAACCCACATTGCAGGAGGTTCGATGGGCGCCGAGGTGGTCGTCGAAGGCCTGACGAAGTCCTTCGGCCGGCAGACCATCTGGCGGGACGTCACGCTTACGCTGCCACCGGGAGAGGTCAGCGTGATGCTGGGCCCGTCGGGCACCGGCAAGTCGGTCTTCCTCAAGTCCATGATCGGCCTGCTCAAGCCCGACCGCGGCTCCTGCAAGGTCAACAACGTCGACATCGTCACCTGCTCCGAGCACAAGCTCTACGAGGTCCGCAAGCTGTTCGGCGTGCTCTTCCAGGACGGCGCGCTGTTCGGCTCGATGAACCTCTACGACAACGTCGCCTTCCCGCTGCGCGAGCACACGAAGAAGTCCGAGGCCGAGATCCGCCGGATCGTCCTCGAGAAGCTCGACATGACCGGCCTCGCCGGCGCGGAGAAGAAGCTGCCCGGCGAGATCTCCGGCGGCATGCGCAAGCGCGCCGGCCTGGCCCGCGCGCTCGTGCTCGACCCCGAGATCATCCTGTGCGACGAGCCGGACTCCGGCCTCGACCCGGTCCGCACCTCCTACATCTCGCAGCTGCTGATCGACCTCAACGCGCAGATCGACGCCACGATCCTGATCGTCTCGCACAACATCAACCTGGCCCGGACCGTGCCGGACAACATCGGCATGCTGTTCCGCCGCGAGCTCGTCATGTTCGGTCCCCGCGAGGTGCTGCTCACCAGCGACGAGCCGGTGGTCAAGCAGTTCCTCAACGGCAGCCGCATCGGCCCGATCGGCATGTCGGAGGAGAAGGACGAGGCCACCATGGCCGCGGAGCAGGCCCAGGTGGAGGCCGGCCACCACGACGGCGGCACCGACGACGCCCGCGGCGTGGTCCCGCAGATCGAGCCGACGCCCGGGCTGCCCGAGCGGCAGGGCGTGCGCCGCCGCAAGGACCGGGTCATGTCGATCATCGACACGCTGCCCAGGTCCGCCCGCGAAGGCATCATCGAGTCGCTCACGCCGGCCGAGCGCGAGCGCTACGGCGTCCGCAACCGGCCGCTGGCCGGGGTCACCTCCGGCGCGTTCCGCCCGAGCCCGCACCCGCGCACCCCGGAGTGGGAGCGCGACAGGGGAGACCTGTCCGACGACGTCGCCAACCTGCCGAAGTCCGGCTGGCGCGCCGACCCGCCGCCCGGCACCGGTGGTGGTACGTGACCTCTCGGACGGCATCGGCCAACTTCCCGGGTGTCGGGGCCTTGCGGGAGACCGGCAGGCTGTTCGCCCTGGCCCTCGACGTCATCGTCAACATCTTCCGCCGGCCCTTCCAGGTCCGGGAGTTCATCCAGCAGTGCTGGTTCATCGCGAGCGTCACGATCCTGCCGACCGCGCTGGTCGCGATCCCGTTCGGCGCGGTGGTCGCGCTGCAGCTGGGCAGCCTGATCGTCCAGCTCGGCGCGCAGTCGTTCACCGGCGCCGCCGCGGTGCTGGCGATCATCCAGCAGGCCGCGCCGCTGGTGACCGCGCTGATGGTGGCCGGCGCGGGCGGCTCGGCGATCTGCGCCGACCTCGGCGCGCGCACCATCCGCGAGGAGATCGACGCCATGGAGGTCCTCGGCGTCAACCCCATCCAGCGGCTGGTCGTGCCCCGCGTGCTCGCCATGATGATGGTCGCGGTGCTGCTCAACGGGCTGGTCAGTGTGGTCGGCGTGCTCGGCAGCTACTTCTTCAACGTCGTGCTGCAGGGCGGCACACCGGGTGCCTATCTCGCCAGCTTCTCCGCCCTCGCGCAGCTGCCTGACTTGTGGATCAGTGAGATCAAGGCGCTGATCTTCGGCTTCATCGCCGGCGTCGTCGCCGCCTACCGCGGGCTGAACCCCAAGGGCGGGCCGAAGGGCGTCGGCGACGCGGTGAACCAGTCGGTGGTCATCACGTTCCTGCTGTTGTTCTTCGTCAACTTCGTGCTGACCACCGTGTACCTGTCGGTCGTGCCGCAGAAGGGGAGCTGACCGATGGCCTCCTTCTCCGACACGGCCCGCCGCGCGGCCCGCGCCCCGCTCGGCGTCCTCGACAACCTCGGCGACCAGCTGTCCTTCTACCTGCGCGCGCTCGCCTGGATCCCGCGCACGCTGCGTCGCTACCTGCGGGAGACGATGCGGATCCTCGCCGAGGTCAGCTTCGGCTCCGGCGCGCTCGCGGTCATCGGCGGCACGATCGGCGTGATGATCGGCATGACTGTGTTCACCGGCACCGTGGTCGGCCTGCAGGGCTACGCGGCGCTGGACCAGATCGGCACGGCCGCGTTCTCCGGCTTCGCCTCGGCCTACATCAACACCCGCGAGGTGGCGCCGCTGGTGGCCGGGCTGGCGCTGTCCGCGACGGTCGGCGCCGGGTTCACCGCGCAGCTGGGCGCGATGCGGATCTCCGAGGAGATCGACGCGCTCGAGGTCATGGGTGTGCCGAGCCTGCCGTTCCTGGTGACCACGCGGATCATCGCCGGCTTCATCGCGGTGATCCCGCTCTACATCATCGGCCTGCTCAGCTCCTACCTCGCCTCCCGCACGATCACCGTCTACTTCTACGGGCAGTCGGCGGGCACCTACGACCACTACTTCAACCTGTTCCTACCGCCCGAAGACGTCTTCTGGTCCTTCGGCAAGGTGCTGATCTTCGCCGTGGTGATCATCCTCGTGCACTGCTACTACGGCTACCGCGCGAGCGGCGGCCCGGCGGGTGTGGGCGTGGCGGTCGGTCGCTCCGTGCGGACCACGATCGTCACCGCGGCGCTGCTGAACTTCTTCATCGGCTTCGCCGTCTGGGGCACCACCGTGACCGTGAGGATCGGCGGATGACGCGCAAGTCCGTGATGGTCACGATCCGGCGCCGGCTGCTCGGCATCGGGTTCATCGTCGTGATCGCGGCGCTGGTGAGCCTGTCGATCGCCTTGTACAACAAGGCGTTCACGCCGGTCGTGCGTGTCTCGCTGACCACCGACAAGCTCGGCAACCAGCTGCAGCAGCACGGCGACGTGAAGGTGCGCGGGCTGATCGTCGGCGAGATCCGCAAGATCACGCCGACCGCACAGGGGTCCCAGCTCGACCTCGCGCTCGACCCGGAGAAGGTCGAACTGATCCCGCGCAACGTCTCCGCCCGGTTCATCCCGAAGACGCTGTTCGGCGACCGGTACGTGGCGCTGCAGATCCCGGACGACGCCGATCCCGTGTCGCTGGCCGAGGGGGACCGCATCGAGCAGGACCGCTCGGCGCCGGCGGTGGAGCTGTCCCAGGCGCTCGACCACCTGCTGCCGGTGCTACAGGCGGTGCAGCCGGAGAAGCTGTCGACCACGTTGACCGCGATCTCCACCGCGCTCGACGGCCGGGGCGAGCAGCTCGGCCAGACCCTGGTCGACCTGGGCCGGCTGGTCGAGGACATCAACCCGCACGTGCCACAGCTGACCCACGACCTGCGCAAGCTGGTGGAGGTCAGCGACACCTACACCGAGGCGATCCCGGACTTCGTCGACGCCCTGTCCGACCTGACCGTGACCTCGCGGACGATCGCCGAGCAGAAGGCGAGCCTGCAGAACCTGTTCGCCGAGGTGACCAACACGAGCGCGAACCTGGAGTCCTTCCTGCGGGCCAACTCCGAGAACCTCATCCGGCTGGCCGACAGCTCCCGGGACACCCTCGAGCTGCTCGCCCGGTACTCGCCGTCCTACCCGTGCTTCCTCAAGCAGATGGCCTCTCTGGTCGAGTCCGGGAAGCCCGTGTTCGGCGCCGGCACGAACCAGCCCGGCCTGCACGCGACCATCGAGGTCGTGGTCAACAAGGGCCCGTACGAGCCAGGCGTCGACGAGCCGGAGTTCAACGAGCACCGCGGTCCGCGCTGCTACGACCCGGCGCAGATGGGCGACCCGTTCCCCGACCAGCCGCCGGACGGCCCGCTGCAGGACGGCACCTCGCACGGGCCGGCGAACCGCTCGGTGCAGGACGGCCTGCTGCCGCCCGGCAACACCGCGCCGTCGTCCGCCACCGCCCCGAGCGCGCTGCCGAACTCGCCGGCCGAGCGTGACTTCCTCGCGCAGCTGATCGCGCCGGGGATCGGGGTGCAGCCGCAGCAGGTGCCGGGCTGGGCGAGCCTGCTCGTCGGTCCGCTCTACCGCGGGGCGGAGGTGCGTTTCCAGTGAGAGGCATGGCCGCGCCGTTGTTCAAGCTGGTCGTCTTCGCCGTCGTGACGGTGACCGCGACCGCGATCCTCGCGATCAGCATCGCCAACGTGAACCTCAGCGCCACCAACAGCTACCAGGCCCGGTTCACCGACGCGACCCTGCTGCTGCCCGGCGACGACGTGCGGATCGCCGGCGTGCGGGTCGGTCAGGTGGAGGAGGTCGGCATCGTCGACCGCAAGCAGGCCGAGGTCACCTTCTCGGTCGCCGCCGACCGCAAGCTGCCGGCGGGCGTCGAGGCACAGATCAAGTTCCGCAACCTCGTGGGCCAGCGCTACGTCTCGCTGACCGAGGGCAGCGGCGGCAACCCGAACGACGTGCTCGACCCGGGGGAGGAGATCCCGCTGGAGCGGACCCGCCCCGCGCTGGACCTCACCGAGCTGTTCAACGGGTTCAAGCCGCTGTTCCGCGCGCTGTCGCCCAACGACGTCAACCAGCTGTCCTACGAGATCATCCAGGTCCTGCAGGGTGAGGGCGGCACGGTCGAGTCGCTGCTCGCGCACACGGCCTCGCTGACGTCCGCGATCGCCGACAAGGACCAGGTCATCGGGCAGGTGATCGACAACCTGAACGGCGCGCTCGAGACGATCAACGCCCGCGGCGACAAGCTGTCCAACCTGGTCGTCCAGGTCCAGCAGCTGGTGTCCGGGTTGGCCGAGGACCGCAAGCCGATCGGGGACGCGATCGAGGCGCTGGGCGGCCTGGCCGACACCACTTCGGGGCTGCTGACCGAGGCCCGCGCGCCGCTGAAGCGCGACATCGCCGCGCTCGGCCGGCTCACGAACAACCTCAACGACAGCGAAGACGTGGTGGAGCACTTCATTCAGTTCCTGCCCGAGAAGACCGCGAAGCTGACCCGAACCGTCAGCTACGGCTCGTGGTTCAACTTCTACCTCTGCTCCGCGGAGGGCTCGATCGGCATCCCCGGGATCATCACCCAGCCGATCAGCGTCCCCATCTCCGCGTCGACGCCGGCGAGGTGCGTGCGATGAGGTCCTTCCGCTCGCGCAACCCGATCCCGATCGGCATCACCGGCCTGGTCGTGCTGGGCCTGGCGTTCACGGTCGCGATGTTCTCCGACGACCTGCCGATCATCGGCGGCGGCACCACCTACAGCGCTGAGTTCTCCGAGGCGGCCGGCCTGGTGCCGGACGACGAGGTGCGCATCGCCGGCGTCAAGGTCGGCAAGGTGTCCGATGTGGACCTCGAGGGCGACCGGGTGGTGGTCACGTTCAAGGTCAAGGACGCCTGGGTCGGCGACCGCAGCTCGGCCGCCATCAAGATCAAGACCGTGCTCGGCCAGAAGTACCTGGCGCTCGAGCCCGACGGCCGCGAGGTGCTCGACCCGGCGGACCGCATCCCGCGGGAGCGCACGACCGCGCCCTACGACGTGCTCGAGGCGTTCCGCGGCCTCGCCGAGACCACGAACCGGATCGACACCGCCCAGCTCGCGCAGAGCTTCGAGGTCATCGCGAACACGTTCGCCGACACCCCGGACGACGTGCGCGGCGCGCTGAACGGCCTGCAGTCGCTGTCGAAGACGATCTCCTCCCGCGACGACCAGCTCGCCCAGTTGCTCGACAACACCAAGCAGATCAGCCAGACGCTGGCCGACCGCGACCGCGAGGTCGTCAAGCTCCTCCGGGACGGCAACCTGCTGCTGGAGGAGGTCGGCCGGCGCCGCGACGCGATCGCCACGCTGCTCACCGGCACGCAGACGCTGGCCACCGAGCTCAAGGGCCTGGTGGACGACAACAACAAGCAGCTGAAGCCGGTGCTGACGAGCCTCGACCAGCTCACCGGGATGCTGGCGCGAAACCAGGAGGCGCTCGGGCAGGGCATCAAGAACATGGCCCCGTTCGTCCGGCTGTTCAACAACGCCGTCGGCAACGGCCGCTGGTTCGACAACTACATCTGCGGCCTGCTGCCCCCACCGATAGGAACCGTGAACCAAGAAGGCTGTCTGGGGGCGACGTCATGACCACCCGGACCAAGCTCGGCCGGGACTTCGCTCGCGGAGTCCGTTCCGCCTCCCCAGAATTCAAGGTGTTGGTCACCTCGAGTCGGTGTCCTGCGGTTGTGTACGTACCTGTGGCTGGGTTGCGTCCCGTTCCCCTTGGGTGCGGTTGGGAGGCGGTCCAGTCATGACCACCCGGACCAAGCTGGGGCGCGACTTTGCGCGTGGCGTCACTATTTCCGTCGTGTTGGCGCTGGTGGTGGCGTTCGCCCTGTGGTGGTTGCTGCTCGATGCGAACCAGCGTCGCTACTCCGCGGTGTTCACCGGCGTCGTCGGCCTGTACGAGGACAACGACGTGCGGGTGCTCGGCGTCAAGGTCGGCCGGGTCGACACCGTGGAGCCGAAGGGCGATCTCGTGCGGGTGGAGGTGCTCGTCGACCGGGACGTCCACATCCCGTCGAGCGCGAAGGCCGTCATCGTGGCGCCCTCGCTGGTCAGCGACCGGTACGTGCAGTTCACCCCGGCCTACACCGGTGGCGCGGTGCTGGCCGAGGGCACCGTGCTGCCCCGCGAGCGCACGGCGACCCCGCTGGAGGTCGACGACCTGTACGCGAGCCTCAACCGGGTCAGCACCACGCTGGGGCCCAACGGGGCCAACAAGAACGGCGCGCTGGCCGACCTGCTGGACACGCTCGCCGAGAACGCCGAGGGCAACGGGCAGGCGCTGAACCAGACGGTCACCCAGCTCTCACAGATGGCCGAGACGCTCTCGGGCAGCGACGAGGACCTGTTCGCCACCGTCGACAACCTGCAGCAGTTCACCTCCGCGCTGGCCGACAGCGACGACGCGGTCAACCGGTTCAACGAGCAGGCCGCCGACGTCAGCCGGTTCCTCGCCGAGGAACGCGGCGACCTCGCCGCGGCGGTGCAGCAGCTGGGCATCGCGCTCGGCGCCGTGCAGCAGTTCATCGACGACAACCGCGCCAAGCTCAAGTCCAATGTGGACAAGCTGGCCTCGGTGACCGGGGTGCTGGTCGACCAGCGGGCGGCGCTGTCCGAGGTGCTCGACGTCGCCCCGGTCGCGTTGTCCAACATCATCAACAGCTACAACGGCTCGTCGGGCACGCTCGACGCGCGCGCGGACATCAACGAGTTGGCCCAGCCGCCGATCGTGACCGTCTGCAACCTGGTCCGCCAGGGCACCCCGGACGACCTGCCGCAGTTCCTCGCCGACACCTGCGACCAGCTCGCCCCGCTCGTGGAGAAGGCCGTGCCGCTGCCGACCCCGGCGCAGGTGCTGACCGCGCTGCAGGCCGGCAAGCTGCCGCCGGTCGCGCTGCCGCTCGGCAACCTCTCCGGCTACACCGGGGGTGGCCGATGAAAAAGCTCGTGGTCGCAGCCCTCGCCGCGGTGTTGGTCACCTCCGGCTGCAGCTCGTTCACCGGCATCTACGACATCCCGCTGCCCGGTGGCGCGGATATCGGGGACCGCCCGTACACGGTCAAGGCGCACTTCAAGGACGTGCTCGACCTCGTGCCGCAGTCCGGCGTGAAGGTCAACGAGGTGCCGGTGGGCCGCGTCGAGGACATCCGGCTCGCCCCGGACGGCTGGACCGCCGAGGTGACGATGCTGGTCAACGGCGACGTCGACCTGCCGGCCAACGCGCTCGCCATGCTGCGCCAGTCGAGCCTGCTGGGCGAGAAGTACATCGAGCTGTCGCCGCCCCCGCCGGACCAGGCGCGCGGCGCGCTCGACGACGGCGCGCTGATCCCGCTCACCCGCACCAACCGCAACACCGACATCGAAGAGGTGCTCGGCGCGCTGTCGATGCTGCTCAACGGCGGCGGCATCGAGCAGCTGCAGAACATCGCCCAGGAGCTGAACGCCGCGTTGTCCGGCAAGGAGGCGGACATCCGCCGGACGCTGGGCAGCGTCGACACCCTCGTGTCCACTTTGGACGAAAGCAAGTCCGACATCACGCAGGCGATCGACGGGGTGAACCGGCTCGCCGGCACGCTCAACGCCGAGCGCGACCAGCTCGCCGCGGCGATCGACGACCTCGGCCCGGGCCTGAAGGTGCTCACCGACCAGCGCGGCCAGCTGGTGCGGATGCTGCAGAGCCTGCAGTCGCTGTCCGACGTCGCGATCCGGACCGTCGACGCGAGCCAGGCGGACCTGGTGGCCGACCTGAAGGCGCTCGCCCCGGCGCTGACCAAGCTGGGTGACGCGGGCGCGGACCTGCCGAAGTCGCTCGAGGTGTTGTTCACGATCCCGTTCACCGACGAGGCCGTGAACGGCGTGCGGGGCGACTACTTCAACCTGTACGCGAAGATCGACCTGAACCTGCAGACCATCGTCGACAACCTGTCCCGCAGCCGGCGCAACCCGCTGCAGGACGTGCCGATCCTCGGCGACGTGGTCGGCGGCCAGGAGGGTGGCGGCGGCTCGCCGCTGCCGATCCCGAGCAGCACGCCGGGCTCCACGCAGGGTGGGCTGGCCGGCATCCTCGACGGCATCCTGGGCGGTGGTGGCTGATGCTGACCAAGCGGGTCCGGCTGCAGCTGGTCGCGTTCGTGGTGATCGCGGTCGTGGCGGTGGTGTACGCGTTGTTCCGCTTCACCGACCTGGGCAAGGCGTTCGGCGCCGAGGGCTACACGGTGCGGCTGAACCTGAACGACTCCGGCGGCATCTTCTCCAACGCCGAGGTCACCTACCGCGGCTACAACGTGGGCCGGGTCGGCGACATCCGGCTGACCCAGGACGGCCTGCAGGTCGACCTGAACATGGACCCGAACGCGCCGCGGATCCCGGCGGACCTCGACGCGGTCGTGGCCAACCGGTCGGCGGTCGGCGAGCAGTACGTCGACCTGCGACCGCGGCACGACGGCGCGCCGTTCCTGTCCGGCGAGTCGGTGATCGCCGCGGACCGGACCAAGACGCCGGTGGCCACCGACGCGGTCATCCGCGACCTGGACAGCCTGGCGAGCTCGGTGCCGACCGACTCGTTGCGCACGCTGGTCGACGAGCTGGACAAGGCGTTCGCCGGCACCGGTGACGACCTGCAGGTGCTGCTGGACAGCACGTCCGACTTCACCGCCGCGGCGACCGAGCACCTGCCGCAGACCATCGGGCTGATCAACGACGGCGGCACCGTGCTCGACACCCAGGCCGCGCAGTCGGGCAACATCAAGTCCTTCGCGAGCGACCTGAACCTGCTGGCCGAGCAGCTGCGCAAGTCCGACCCGGACCTGCGGCGGCTGATCACGGCGGCTCCGGGCGCGGCCGCCTCGCTGACGAACCTGCTCCGCGAGTCCGGGCCGGGCCTGTCGCGGCTGTTCGCGAACCTGCTGACGGTGTCCGACATCGTCGGGGCACGCAAGGACGGGCTCGAGTACACGCTGGTCTCCTACCCGCTGTTCAGCGCGGCCGGGCAGGGCCTGCTGGCCGCCGACCCCGGCCAGGCGCACCTGGGCCTGGTGCTCAACCTGTTCAACCCGCCGCCGTGCACCGCGGGGTACGAGAAGACCCCGCGTCGCAACGGAACCGACACCGCGCCGGCCCCGCAGCCGGACTCGTCGAACACGTACTGCGCGGAGCCGCCGGGCAGCCCGATCAACGTGCGCGGCTCGAACAACGTGCCGGTCGCGGGCCGGCCGCCGCAGCCCCAGCAGCCCGCCCCCGGCCCCGAGACGGGTGGGCGGCAACAGGCCGGTCTCGCGCCGGGTAGCCTCCCCGGCACGCTGGCCGAACCCGGGGCGACCCGCCAGGCCGGTCTGGCGGAACTGCTCGGCCTCCCCGGCTGACCGGGCGGTCGTAGCCGTACCTCTACCCTGGAGTGCCATGACATCCGCCGACAGCGACACCGGCACAGACACCGGCACCGACGCCGCCGACGCCTCCGACGAGACTGTCGCCGAGTCGGCCACCGAGCCGAAGCGGCAGTCGGGCCCGCGGTTCCCGGTCATCGCGCTGAGCGTGGCCGTCGCGCTGGTGGTCGCCGCGACGGCGGTGGCGGGCTGGTTCGGCGTCTCGTGGTTCCGGGCCTCCAACGACGACGGGCTGGCGTACTCCGGCAAGCGCGACGAGGTGGACCGGGTGGCCCGCGCCGCGATCGTCACGATGAACGAGCTGGACTACCGCAAGCTCGACGAGGGCCTGTCGAACTGGGCCGATGCCACCACCGGCCCGCTGCACGACGAGATCACGAACCTGACCGCGGACAAGAAGAAGCAGCTCACCGACGCGAAGCCGATCACCTCGGCGAAGATCACGTCGTCGGCCGTGAAGGAGCTCGACGACCGGGGCGGCAAGGCGACCGTGATCGCCGCCATCGAGAAGACCGTGCAGACGGGCGACGGCAAACCGCAGCCGTCCTACCAGCGCATCCAGGCGACGCTGACCCGCACGGCCGACGGCTGGAAGCTAGAGACCCTCGGCCCCGTGCCGTACGCCCAGCCGCAGTAGCGAAAGGACCCGAGCAGTGCCACCGTCTCGCCGTCGCCCGCCCCCCTCTTCGGGGCAGGTGCCGCCGGTCCGCCGCCCGCGGGTGGCCGGCCTGCGCAACCGGCCGGCCAGCACCCGGGACAACGCGGACGAGTTCGAGCCGAGCGAGTCCGGCCGTGAGCCTGGCGATGAGTACGCCGGTGAGCCCGTGGAGCCCGGCGAGTCCGGCCGCGAGTCGCTGTCCGGCACGCTGGACCTCGACGACATCGAGCCCGGCCCCACGCGCGATCTCGAGCCCGATCTCGAACCCGAGCGCGACCTCGCCGTCGTCGAGGACCTCGAGGAACCGATCGACCTCGAGGAGGACCGGCTGGACGAGGACCAGCTGGACTCCGACCTGGACTCCGACGAGGCGACTCCGAGCCCGGTCCGCCGCCCGGCCGGCAAGCGGCGTGCCACCGGCACCACCCGCCCGGCCGACCTCACCGAGGCCGAGGCGCGGACCAAGTCCCACCGCGCCCGCGCCCGCGTCGAGGACAACCCGCGCAAGCGCGCCGCCACCCAGCTGTCGGTCGCCGTCGTGCTGACCGTGGCCGCGATCGTGCTCGCCGGCCTCGCGGTCTGGTTCCGGGGCGAGTCGGACAGCCTGCGCAGCGCCGACAGCAACACCGCGCTCACCGACTCGGGCACCTCGAGCGAGGTGGTCGGCCAGCTCAAGTCGGCGATCGAGGAGACCTTCAGCTACAACTACACCGACCTGCAGGCGACGCAGAAGGCCGTCGACGAGACGCTGACCGGCAAGGCGCGCTGCGAGTACGACCAGCTGTTCGGCCAGGTCAAGACGCTGGCGCCGAAGCAGAAGATCGTCATGGTGACCGCCGTGCGGGACATCGCCCTGATCCGCCTGGACGGCGACCGCGCCGAGGCGCTCGTGTTCATCGACCAGAGCAGCACCCGGGTCGACGTGAACAACTCGGTGGCTGGCGAGGCCCAGTTCGCGGTCCTGGCCCACCGCGAGGGCGACGCCTGGAAGATCACCGAGTTCAACATGTTCGACCAGCCCCTCGTGAACGGCCAGCCCGCCCCGAAGTGCTGATCTATCGGTCACCGACCGTGTTCGCCGAGCGTGATCGTCTCGACCGGACACGGCTCGGGAGGAGCCGCTGGTCAGCGCGCTGGAAGCGCGAACTCCCTGCTACAGAACAGCTGGACGCCGGCTGACGAGCGGGCCGAAAGCCGGTGAGATCCTGGCGCGGCATCTTGACTGAATGACGCCACCGGGTCACGCTGTTCACCAAGCGCGCCTTCGGCGGGAGGTTGGTTGAGTGCGGGCCTAGACAGTCGCCGGCTTCACGGCTAGACTGCCCCTTTGCGCTGCCCACTTTCGCATGCCCTAGACTGTTGGGCACGACCGCACCCTAGACCAGCTTCGTTTCAGTTGCTAACGAGGCTGCTCGACCGCACATAGTCCTGGAAGGACGCATCTTGGCAGTCTCCCGCGCGACCAAGGCCACTGCTGCGACCAACTCCACCGTGTCGAACTCAGGTATACCAGGCGCACCGCTGCGGGTCTCGTTCGCGAAGATCCGCGAGCCGCTTGGCACGCCCAACCTGCTCGACCTGCAGATTCAATCGTTTCAGTGGTTCACCGGTGACGAGGCGTGGTTCCAGCGCCGTGTCGACGCCGGTGACGAGACTCCGGTCGGTGGCCTCGAAGAGGTCCTGAACGAGATCTCACCCATCGAGGATTTCTCCGGCTCGATGTCTCTCTCCTTCTCCGACCCGCGCTTCGACGAGGTCAAGGCCTCGGTCGAGGAATGCAAGGACAAGGACATGACCTACGCGGCGCCGCTGTTCGTCACCGCCGAGTTCACCAACCACTCCACTGGCGAGATCAAGAGCCAGACGGTGTTCATGGGTGACTTCCCGGTCATGACGGACAAGGGCACGTTCATCATCAACGGCACCGAGCGTGTCGTCGTGTCCCAGCTGGTCCGCTCCCCGGGCGTCTACTTCGACACCAACGTCGACAAGACCACCGACAAGGACGTCTTCAGCGTCAAGGTCATCCCCAGCCGTGGCGCGTGGCTCGAGTTCGACGTCGACAAGCGCGACACCGTCGGCGTCCGCATCGACCGCAAGCGCCGCCAGCCGGTCACCGTGCTGCTGAAGGCGCTCGGCTGGTCCACCGAGCAGATCCGCGAGCGGTTCCACTTCTCCGAGACGCTGCTCGCGACGCTCGAGAAGGACCACACGGCCGGCACCGACGAGGCGCTGCTCGACATCTACCGCAAGCTGCGCCCGGGTGAGCCGCCGACCAAGGAGTCCGCGCAGACCCTGCTGGAGAACCTCTTCTTCAAGGACAAGCGCTACGACCTGGCCAAGGTCGGCCGCTACAAGGTCAACAAGAAGCTCGGTGTCGGCCTGCCCAAGGAAACGGGCGTGCTCACCGAGGACGACATCGTCACCACGATCGAGTACCTGGTCCGGCTGCACGCGGGCGACACGTCGATGACGATCGACGGCAACGAGGTCCCGGTCGAGGTCGACGACATCGACCACTTCGGCAACCGCCGCCTGCGCACGGTGGGCGAGCTGATCCAGAACCAGATCCGGGTCGGCCTGTCCCGCATGGAGCGCGTCGTCCGCGAGCGGATGACGACCCAGGACGTCGAGGCGATCACGCCGCAGACCCTGATCAACATCCGCCCCGTGGTGGCCGCGATCAAGGAGTTCTTCGGCACCTCGCAGCTGTCGCAGTTCATGGACCAGACCAACCCGATCGCGGGCCTGACGCACAAGCGTCGCCTGTCCGCGCTGGGCCCGGGCGGTCTGTCGCGTGAGCGCGCGGGCATGGAGGTCCGCGACGTCCACCACAGCCACTACGGCCGGATGTGTCCGATCGAGACGCCGGAAGGCCCGAACATCGGCCTGATCGGCTCGCTGTCGAGCTACGGCCGGGTCAACCCGTTCGGCTTCATCGAGACGCCGTACCGCAAGGTCATCGAGGGTCAGGTCACCGACCAGATCGACTACCTGACCGCGGACGAGGAGGACCGGCACGTCATCGCGCAGGCCAACGCGCCGATCGACGACCAGGGCCACTTCGCCGAGGACCGCGTGCTGGTCCGCAAGAAGGGCGGCGAGGTCGAGTTCATCGAGCCGTTCGACGTGGACTACATGGACGTCTCGCCGCGGCAGATGGTGTCCGTCGCGACCGCGATGATCCCGTTCCTCGAGCACGACGACGCCAACCGCGCGCTGATGGGTGCCAACATGCAGCGCCAGGCGGTGCCGCTGCTGCGCAGCGAGTCGCCGCTGGTGGGTACCGGCACCGAGCTGCGCGCCGCGGTCGACGCCGGCGACGTGGTGGTCGCGGAGAAGGACGGCGTGGTCGAGGAGCTGTCCGCCGACTTCATCACGGTGATGGCCGACGACGGTTCCCGCCGGACCTACGGGCTGCACAAGTTCCGCCGGTCCAACCAGGGCACCTGCGTCAACCAGCGGCCGATCGTGGGCGATGGCGACCGGGTCCTGTCCGGCCAGGTCATCGCCGACGGGCCGTGCACCGAGAACGGTGAGATGGCGCTCGGCAAGAACCTGCTCGTGGCGATCATGCCGTGGGAGGGCCACAACTACGAGGACGCCATCGTCATCTCGCAGCGCCTCATCCAGGACGACGTGCTCACCTCGATCCACATCGAGGAGCACGAGATCGACGCACGCGACACCAAGCTCGGCGCCGAGGAGATCACCCGGGACATCCCGAACGTCTCCGAGGAGGTTCTGGCCGACCTCGACGAGCGCGGCATCATCCGCATCGGTGCGGAGGTCGGCGACGGCGACATCCTGGTCGGCAAGGTGACGCCGAAGGGCGAGACCGAGCTGACGCCCGAGGAGCGCCTGCTCCGCGCGATCTTCGGCGAGAAGGCGCGCGAGGTGCGCGACACCTCGCTGAAGGTGCCGCACGGCGAGACCGGCAAGGTCATCGGCATCCGGGTGTTCTCCCGCGAGGACGAGGACGAGCTGCCCCCGGGCGTCAACGAGCTGGTCCGGGTCTACGTCGCCCAGAAGCGCAAGATCCAGGACGGCGACAAGCTCGCCGGCCGGCACGGCAACAAGGGCGTCATCGGCAAGGTGCTGCCCGCCGAGGACATGCCGTTCCTCCCGGACGGCACCCCGGTCGACGTCGTGCTGAACACCCACGGTGTGCCGCGCCGAATGAACATCGGTCAGGTGCTGGAGCTGCACCTCGGCTGGCTGGCGTCGCAGGGCTGGAAGGTCGAGGGAAGTCCCGACTGGGCGACCAAGCTGCCCGGTGAGCTCTACGACGTGGCGCCCGGCACGCACACCGCGACCCCGGTGTTCGACGGCGCCAAGGAGGACGAGATCACCGGCCTGCTCGGCTCGACGCTGCCCAACCGGGACGGCGAGCGGATGGTCGCCGAGGACGGCAAGGCGGTGCTGCTGGACGGCCGCTCCGGCGAGCCGTTCCCGTTCCCCGTGGCGGTCGGCTACATGTACATCCTGAAGCTGCACCACCTGGTGGACGACAAGATCCACGCCCGCTCGACCGGCCCGTACTCGATGATCACCCAGCAGCCGCTCGGTGGTAAGGCCCAGTTCGGTGGCCAGCGCTTCGGTGAGATGGAGTGCTGGGCCATGCAGGCCTACGGCGCGGCGTACACGCTGCAGGAGCTGCTGACGATCAAGTCCGACGACGTGCTCGGCCGGGTGAAGGTCTACGAGGCCATCGTCAAGGGCGAGAACATCCCGGAGCCGGGCATCCCGGAGTCGTTCAAGGTTCTGCTCAAGGAGCTGCAGTCGCTGTGCCTCAACGTCGAGGTGCTCTCCAGCGACGGCGCGGCGATCGAGATGCGCGACGGGGACGACGAGGACCTCGAGCGCGCGGCCGCCAACCTGGGCATCAACCTGTCCCGCAATGAGTCGCCATCTGTTGACGACGTCGTGAATTGACCAACGGATCCCCATAACCCAAGGCTTCAGACGAACAAAGGGGAAGTACCGACGTGCTGGACGTCAACTTCTTTGACGAGCTTCGCATCGGCCTGGCGACCGCGGACGACATCCGCCAGTGGTCGTTCGGTGAGGTGAAGAAGCCCGAGACCATCAACTACCGCACCCTCAAGCCGGAGAAGGACGGACTCTTCTGCGAGAAGATCTTCGGTCCGACCCGGGACTGGGAGTGCTACTGCGGCAAGTACAAGCGCGTCCGCTTCAAGGGCATCATCTGTGAGCGCTGTGGCGTCGAGGTCACGCGCGCCAAGGTGCGCCGCGAGCGGATGGGCCACATCGAGCTGGCCGCTCCCGTCACCCACATCTGGTACTTCAAGGGCGTGCCCTCGCGGCTGGGCTACCTGCTCGACCTCGCCCCGAAGGATCTCGAGAAGATCATCTACTTCGCGGCCTACGTGATCACCGGGGTGAACGGCGAGCTGCGGCACAACGACCTCGCCACGCTGGAGAGCGAGATCGGGGTCGAGCGCAAGCAGGTCGAGAACCGGCGCGACGCCGACATCGAGGCCCGCGCGCAGAAGCTGGAGGCCGACCTCAAGGCGCTCGAGGACGAGGGCGCCAAGAGCGACGTCCGGCGCAAGGTCAAGGAGGGCGGCGAGCGCGAGATGCGCCAGCTCCGCGACCGGGCCCAGCGCGAGCTGGACCGGCTCGACGAGATCTGGAGCACCTTCACCAAGCTCGACGTCAAGCAGCTGATCGCGGACGAGGTGCTCTACCGCGAGCTGGTGGACCGCTACGGCGACTACTTCACCGGTTCCATGGGCGCTGAGGCCATCCAGAAGCTGGCGGCCGACTTCGACGTCGAGGCCGAGGCCGACAACCTGCGCGACACGATCCGCAACGGCAAGGGGCAGAAGAAGCTCCGCGCGCTGAAGCGGCTCAAGGTCGTCGCCGCGTTCTCGTCCACGCAGAACTCGCCGATGGGCATGGTGCTCGACTGCATCCCGGTGATCCCGCCGGACCTGCGGCCGATGGTTCAGCTCGACGGTGGCCGGTTCGCCACCTCCGACCTGAACGACCTGTACCGCCGCGTGATCAACCGGAACAACCGGCTCAAGCGGCTCATCGACCTCGGCGCGCCCGAGATCATCGTGAACAACGAGAAGCGGATGCTGCAGGAGGCCGTCGACGCGCTGTTCGACAACGGCCGCCGCGGGCGTCCGGTCACCGGCCCGGGCAACCGGCCGCTGAAGTCGCTGTCCGACTTGCTCAAGGGCAAGCAGGGCCGGTTCCGGCAGAACCTGCTGGGCAAGCGCGTCGACTACTCCGGCCGTTCGGTCATCGTGGTCGGCCCGCAGCTCAAGCTGCACCAGTGCGGTCTGCCGAAGGCGATGGCGCTCGAGCTGTTCAAGCCGTTCGTGATGAAGCGGCTGGTCGACCTCAACCACGCGCAGAACATCAAGTCCGCCAAGCGGATGGTGGAGCGCGCCCGGCCGGCCGTGTGGGACGTGCTGGAAGAGGTCATCACCGAGCACCCGGTGATGCTCAACCGCGCGCCGACGCTGCACCGCCTCGGCATCCAGGCCTTCGAGCCGCAGCTGGTCGAGGGCAAGGCGATCCAGCTGCACCCGCTGGTCTGCGAGGCGTTCAACGCGGACTTCGACGGTGACCAGATGGCGGTGCACCTGCCGCTGTCCGCCGAGGCGCAGGCCGAGGCGCGGATCCTGATGCTGTCGTCGAACAACATTTTGTCGCCGGCGTCCGGCCGTCCGCTGGCCATGCCGCGACTGGACATGGTGACCGGGCTGTTCCACCTGACCCGCCTCAGGGAGGAAGGAGTCGGCGCCGGGCTGGCCTTCTCCTCGCCGGCCGAGGCCATCATGGCCTTCGACCGCAAGGTGATCGGCCTGCAGTCGCCGATCAAGGTGCGCGTCTCCGACCGTGCGCCGGCGTCGGCGGACAAGCCGGAGGGCTGGGAGCCGGGCTCGACCTGGCTGGCGGAGACGACCCTGGGCCGGGTGCTGTTCAACGACCTGCTGCCCGAGGACTACCCGTTCATCAACGAGCCGATGCCGAAGAAGCGCCAGGCCGCGATCGTCAACGACCTGGCCGAGCGGTACCCGATGGTCACCGTGGCGCGGACCCTCGACAAGCTCAAGGACGCGGGCTTCCACTGGGCCACCCGGTCCGGCGTGACGATCGCGATCTCCGACGTCGTGGTGCCCGCGAAGAAGGCGGAGATCCTCGACGAGTACGAGAAGAAGGCGGACGCGGTCGAGAAGCGCTACCAGCGCGGTCAGCTCTCCCACACGGAGCGGAACAACGAGCTGGTGAAGGTCTGGGGCCAGGCGACGGAGGAGGTCGCCAAGGCCATGGAGGAGAACTTCCCGGACGACAACCCGATCCCGATGATCGTGAAGTCGGGTGCGGCGGGCAACATGACCCAGGTCCGGTCGCTGGCCGGGATGCGTGGTCTGGTGTCCAACCCGAAGGGTGAGTACATCCCGCGGCCGATCAAGCACAACTTCCGCGAGGGCCTGTCCGTGCTGGAGTACTTCATCGCCACGCACGGTGCCCGCAAGGGTCTGGCCGACACCGCGCTGCGGACCGCCGACTCGGGTTACCTGACCCGGCGTCTGGTGGACGTGTCGCAGGACGTCATCGTCCGCGAGGTCGACTGCGGCACCACGCGCGGCATCAACATGAAGATCGGCGAGGCGCAGCCCGACAAGTCGGTTCTGCGCGACCAGCACGTGGAGACGAGCGTCTACGCCCGCACGCTGGCCGAGGAGATCACCGACGGGGACGGCAACGTCCTGCTCAACCGCGGCGACGACCTCGGCGACCCGGCGATCGAGACGCTGGTGTCCTCCGCGGTCACCAACGCCAAGGTGCGCAGCGTGCTCACGTGTGAGTCGGCGGTGGGTGTGTGTGCCACCTGCTACGGCCGCTCGATGGCGACCGGCCAGCTGGTCGACGTCGGCGAGGCGGTCGGCATCGTGGCCGCGCAGTCCATCGGTGAGCCGGGTACGCAGCTGACGATGCGTACGTTCCACCAGGGCGGCGTCGCGGGAGACGACATCACCACAGGTCTCCCGCGTGTGCAGGAGCTGTTCGAGGCCCGCGTGCCGAAGGGCATGGCGCCCATCGCCGACACCGACGGCCGCGTGCGGATCGAGGACGGCGACCGGTACTGGAAGATCACGCTGATCCCGGACGACGGCAGCGAGGAGATCGTCTTCGACAAGCTGTCCAAGCGGCAGCGGCTCGCGGTGAGCGCGGAAGGCCCGCTGTCCGATGGTGACCACGTGTCGGTCGGCCAGCCGCTGCTCGAGGGCACCCCCAACCCGCACGAGGTGCTGCGGGTGATGGGCCCACGGGAGGCCCAGCTGCACCTGGTGGACGAGGTCCAGAAGGTCTACCGGGCGCAGGGTGTGTCCATCCACGACAAGCACATCGAGGTGATCGTCCGGCAGATGCTGCGCCGGGTCACGATCCTCGACAGCGGTGCCGCGGAGTTCCTGCCCGGCGCGCTCATCGAGCGGGCGCAGTTCGAGACGGAGAACCGCAGGGTCGTCGCCGGTGGCGGCGAGCCGGCGTCGGGCCGTCCGGTGCTGATGGGCATCACGAAGGCGTCGCTCGCCACGGACTCGTGGCTGTCGGCGGCCTCCTTCCAGGAGACGACTCGCGTGCTCACGGACGCGGCCATCAACGGCCGGTCGGACAAGCTCGTGGGCCTGAAGGAGAACGTGATCATCGGCAAGCTGATCCCCGCGGGGACCGGCATCAACAAGTACCGCAACATCCAGGTGCAGCCGACCGAGGAGGCGCGGGTCGCGGCGTACGCGATCCCGTCCTACGACGACGGCTACTACACCCCGGACGTGTTCGGCACGGGCACCGGTGCGGCGGTCCCGCTGGACGACTACGACTTCGGTCGGGACTACCGGTAGTCGTAGGGGTGTAAAGGTCTAGGGCACGGCGGGGCCCCGGGAGCCACACGGCTTCCGGGGCCCCGCCGTCTTCTCAGCCGCGTCCGGGAGCTCTGCGGAAGAACAGGTGGCAGTAGCCGTCGTCCGGGGTGCTCTCGCCGCCGGCGATCAGGTCGGCACGGGCGAACCGGTCCAGCCACCGAGGTGTTTGCAGGCGAGGTTGGCCCCGTCATCTGAGCACGTCAGGTCCTGGATCGGGGAGTTGCCGGGGCCGGGGCCGGGGCCGGTGGCGGTGGCGTATTAGGCGGGTCCGACCGGGTTCGGTGCGACGGCCTGTGCGGCACCATAACGCGCTGCTTGCGACGATCGTCGTGGGCCGGTTGGGCGGTCATGATCCACCGAAGTAGGGCACTTTTCCGTTACTCGTTGACGTGACGATCTCCGCCGACGACCCTCCGAGGATCATCCGACCCTGCCGGAGGACTCGCATGAAGTCGCGTCTGGTTCGCCTCGTCGCCCTGCTGTCCGCGGTCGCCGCGGCGATCGTCGTCGCGGTCACCGTGCTGCCGGCCAACGCGGCGCCCGCCGACGCCTGCTTCAGCTGGGACCGCCCGCTGGCCGAGGGCGCGACCGGCGAGGACGTGCGGCAGCTGCAGATTCGCGTCGCCGGCTACCCGGGCACGGGCGCGGTGCTGGGCCTGGACGGCGACTACGGTCCGGCGACAAAAGCGGCCGTCACACGCTTCCAGCAGGCGTACGGCCTGCCCGCGGACGGCGCCGCGAACCAGTCGACCTTCGACAAGCTCTACGAGCTCCAGGACGACGACTGCACGCCGGTGAACTTCACCTTCGACGAGCTGAACAACTGCAACTCCGACTGGTCCGGCGGCAACGTCGACGCCGCCACCGCGAAGGCCAACGCGCTGGTGTCCATGTGGAAGCTGCAGGCGATGCGCCACGCGATGGGCGACCGACCGATCGACGTCAACGGCGGCTTCCGCAGCGTGGCGTGCAACAACAACGTCGGCGGGGCGCCCAACAGCCGGCACCTCTACGGCGACGCGGTCGACCTGGGTGCCGGCGCGCAGGGCTTCTGCGGGCTGGCACAGCAGGCCCGAGAGCACGGTTTCCGCGAGATCCTCGGCCCGGGCTATCCCGGCCACGACGACCACACCCACGTGGCGCACCGAGCGGACCAGTTCTGGTCGGCGCCCAGCTGCGGCATCTGACCCACCGAAACCACCCCTGGGGCACCGGCCCCGAAGACAGGTGTGGTGGAATGACCAGCGCCGTCGTGGTGTTGTATCCGTCAGGGACGAGTGCGGCTCCAGCGCCAGGTGACCCCGGTTTTGACCCTCCGAGACGCGCCAGGTATCTTTGGTACTTGCGCCCGGCTTAGGTCGGGTCGATCCGCGTGCGTGCGCGGAGGTCCGCGTCAGCGGACACCCGGCAGTAACCGCGGAGTTCCTTCCGAGCCCTGTCAGGATGATTCAATCCTGCTTGGGCGTTGTGGGGAAGGGCGACACGCCCGACCTCGTGATACGGAGCGGGACGAAACAGCTAGAGACCAAGCAGAGCAGTACACCAGGAGAAAGCCGGTCCATGCCCACGATCCAGCAGCTGGTCCGTAAGGGCCGCCAGGACAAGGTCGCCAAGCAGAAGACTGCGGCCCTCAAGGGGAGCCCGCAGCGGCGTGGCGTGTGCACCCGCGTCTACACCACCACCCCGAAGAAGCCGAACTCCGCACTGCGCAAGGTCGCTCGCGTGAAGCTGACCAGCGGCATCGAGGTCACGGCCTACATCCCGGGGGAGGGTCACAACCTCCAGGAGCACTCGATGGTCCTGGTGCGCGGCGGCCGGGTGAAGGACCTGCCCGGTGTGCGCTACAAGATCATCCGTGGCTCGCTGGACACGCAGGGCGTGAAGAACCGCAAGCAGGCTCGCAGCCGTTACGGCGCGAAGAAGGAGAAGAGCTGAGATGCCCCGCAAGGGACCTGCCACCAAGCGGCCGCTGATCTCCGACCCGGTCTACAGCTCCCCGCTGGTCACCCAGCTGGTGAACAAGGTGCTGCGGGACGGAAAGCGCTCCGTTGCCGAGAAGATCGTGTACCAGGCGCTCGAGGGCGCCCGCGACAAGACCGGCACCGACCCGGTGGTCACGCTCAAGCGTGCGCTTGACAACGTGAAGCCCACCATCGAGGTGAAGAGCCGCCGCGTCGGTGGCGCCACCTACCAGGTGCCGATCGAGGTCAAGCCGGGCCGCTCCACGACGCTGGCGCTGCGCTGGCTGGTCACGTTCTCCCGGGCGCGCCGGGAGAAGACCATGACCGAGCGACTGATGAACGAGCTGCTAGACGCGAGCAACGGCCTCGGGGCGAGCGTGAAGCGCCGCGAGGACACGCACAAGATGGCGGAGTCGAACAAGGCCTTCGCCCACTACCGCTGGTGACGGCACGCGGCCAGAAGCCTGGGCCGCACCAACGCTGACTGAGACAGGGGAAGAGACCCGTGGCACTCGACGTGCTGACCGACCTGGCCAAGGTCCGAAACATCGGGATCATGGCCCACATCGACGCGGGCAAGACCACGACGACCGAGCGGATCCTGTTCTACACGGGCATCAGCTACAAGATCGGCGAGGTGCACGACGGCGCCGCCGTCATGGACTGGATGGAGCAGGAGCAGGAGCGCGGCATCACGATCACGTCCGCCGCGACGACGTGCTTCTGGAAGGACCACCAGATCAACCTCATCGACACCCCGGGACACGTCGACTTCACCGTCGAGGTGGAGCGCAACCTGCGGGTGCTCGACGGCGCGGTCGCCGTGTTCGACGGCAAGGAGGGGGTCGAGCCGCAGTCCGAGCAGGTCTGGCGGCAGGCGACCAAGTACGACGTCCCGCGTATCTGCTTCGTCAACAAGATGGACAAGCTGGGCGCGGACTTCTACTTCACCATCCGCACCATCTCCGAACGTCTCGGCGCGAAGCCGCTGCCGATCCAGCTGCCGATCGGCGCCGAGAGCGAGTTCATCGGTGTCGTCGACCTGGTGAACATGCGCGCGCTGACCTGGCGCGGTGAGGTCAAGAAGGGCGAGGACTACACGGTCGAGGAGATCCCGGCCGACCTCGTCGAGAAGGCCGGCGAGTACCGCGAGCAGCTGCTCGAGGCCGTCGCCGAGACCGACGACGACCTCATGGAGCTCTACCTCGGCGGCGAGGAGCTCACCGTCGACCAGATCAAGCAGGGCATCCGCAAGATCGTGCACGACGGCAGCGCCTACCCGGTGCTGTGCGGCTCCGCGTTCAAGAACAAGGGCGTGCAGCCCATGCTCGACGCGGTCGTGGACTACCTGCCGGCACCGCTGGACCTCCCGCCGGTCGAGGGCACGCTGCAGGACGGCGAGACGGCGGCCTTCCGCAGCCCGAGGACCGACGAGCCGTTCTCGGCGCTGGCGTTCAAGATCGCCGTGCACCCGTTCTTCGGCAAGCTCACCTACATCCGGGTCTACTCCGGCAAGGTCGCGAGCGGCGCCCAGGTCATCAACTCGACCAAGGACCGCAAGGAGCGCATCGGGAAGATCTTCCAGATGCACTCCAACAAGGAGAACCCGGTTCCCGAGGCGCTGGCCGGCCACATCTACGCGGTCATCGGGCTCAAGGACACCACCACGGGCGAGACCCTGTCGGACCCGCAGAACCCGATCGTGCTCGAGAGCATGACGTTCCCCGAGCCGGTCATCGAGGTGGCCATCGAGCCGAAGACCAAGGCCGACCAGGAGAAGCTCTCGACCGCGATCCAGAAGCTCGCCGAGGAGGACCCGACGTTCCGGGTCAAGCTCGACGACGAGACGGGTCAGACGATCATCTCCGGCATGGGCGAGCTGCACCTGGACATCCTGGTGGACCGCATGCGCCGGGAGTTCAAGGTCGAGGCCAACATTGGCAAGCCGCAGGTGGCCTACCGCGAGACGATCCGTAAGACCGTGGACAAGCACACCTTCGTCCACAAGAAGCAGACCGGTGGGTCGGGCCAGTTCGCCAAGGTGATCATCAAGCTCGAGCCGCTGGCCACGAAGGACGGCGCGCTGTACGAGTTCGACAACAAGGTGACCGGTGGCCGCATCCCGCGGGAGTACATCCCGTCCGTGGACGCCGGTGCCCAGGACGCCATGCAGTACGGCGTGCTGGCGGGCTACCCGCTGGTGGGGATCAAGCTGACCCTGATCGACGGTGCCTACCACGAGGTCGACTCGTCCGAGATGGCCTTCAAGGTCGCCGGCTCCATGGCGCTCAAGGAGGCCGCACGGCTGGCGAGCCCGGCCCTGCTCGAGCCGATGATGGCGGTCGAGGTGACCACGCCCGAGACCTACATGGGCGATGTCATCGGCGACCTGAACTCTCGCCGTGGCCACATTCAGGCCATGGAGGAGCGGAGTGGTTCCCGCGTCGTCAAGGCGCTGGTGCCGCTGTCGGAGATGTTCGGATACGTCGGCGACCTGAGGTCCAAGACCCAGGGTCGGGCGAACTACTCCATGCAGTTCGACTCCTACGCGGAGGTTCCCCAGAGCGTCGCGAAGGAGATCATCGCCAAGGCGACCGGCGAGTAACCGGCGAGTAATTGCATCCGGTGCGGGCTGCGTGGGTAGCGCCCTCTATGGTTCCGCACAACTGAACCCCATTTAGCTGTCGTCCCAAATCAAAGACGGCGGAGAGATACAAGTCCAGGAGGACGAGAGAAGTGGCGAAGGCGAAGTTCGAGCGGACCAAGCCGCACGTCAACATTGGGACCATCGGTCACATCGACCATGGGAAGACCACGCTGACCGCGGCCATCTCGAAGGTTCTGCACGACAAGTACCCGGACCTGAACCCCTTCACGCCGTTCGATGAGATCGACAAGGCGCCGGAGGAGAAGCAGCGCGGTATCACGATCTCGATCGCTCACATCGAGTACGAGACCGAGAAGCGGCACTATGCCCACGTGGACTGCCCGGGTCACGCGGACTACATCAAGAACATGATCACCGGTGCCGCCCAGATGGACGGCGCGATCCTCGTGGTCGCCGCGACCGATGGTCCGATGCCGCAGACCAAGGAGCACGTGCTGCTGGCCCGCCAGGTCGGTGTGCCGTACATCGTGGTGGCCCTGAACAAGGCCGACATGGTGGACGACGAGGAGATCCTGGAGCTGGTCGAGCTCGAGGTCCGCGAGCTGCTGACCGAGTACGAGTTCCCCGGTGACGACCTGCCGGTCGTCCGCGTCTCCGCGCTGAAGGCGCTGGAGGGCGACGCCGAGTGGGGCGACAAGGTCATCGAGCTGCTGAACGCGGTGGACGAGAACATCCCCGAGCCGGTTCGTGAGATCGAGAAGGCCTTCCTCATGCCGGTCGAGGACGTCTTCACCATCAGCGGCCGCGGCACCGTGGTCACCGGGCGCGTCGAGCGTGGCGTGCTCAAGCCGATGGAAGAGGTCGAGATCGTCGGCATCAAGGAGAAGGCCCAGAAGACCACCGTCACGAGCGTCGAGATGTTCCGCAAGATCCTCGACGACGCGCGCGCCGGTGAGAACGTGGGTCTGCTCCTGCGCGGCATCAAGCGCGAGGACGTCGAGCGCGGCCAGGTCGTCGTGAAGCCCGGCACCACCACGCCGCACACCGAGTTCGAGGCCCAGGTCGTCATCCTGAGCAAGGACGAGGGCGGCCGGCACACGCCGTTCTTCAACAACTACCGCCCGCAGTTCTACTTCCGGACCACGGACGTGACCGGCGTGGTGACCCTCCCCGAGGGCACCGAGATGGTCATGCCCGGTGACAGCACCGGCATGACGGTCAACCTCATCCAGCCGATCGCCATGGACGAGGGCCTGCGGTTCGCCATCCGCGAGGGTGGTCGGACGGTCGGCGCCGGCCGGGTCACCAAGATCGCCAAGTAGTACCCACCGGGGCCTCAGGTGTTCTCACCTGGGGCCCCGGTTCTGGGTGCCGCACACGCGTGTGGCATCCTTGACAGGTTGCTCGTCGTGGACGGCTGTGTTCGGCTGTCGGGCGAGACAGTCATGACCACTCCCGAAGGACAGAAGTCCACGGGGCCGGTCTGTGCGAAGGGCGCGACACACCCGACCGCGTGGACCGGAGCGGCACGAGCCATCGTGATAGAGCACAGGACGAGAAGGACGGCAAGCCACCATGGCGGGACAGAAGATCCGCATCCGGCTCAAGGCCTACGACCACGAGGCGATCGACGCGTCCGCGCGCAAGATCGTCGAGACGGTTACCCGCACGGGCGCTCGGGTCGTCGGACCGGTGCCGCTGCCCACCGAGAAGAACGTGTACTGCGTCATCCGCTCGCCGCACAAGTACAAGGACTCGCGCGAGCACTTCGAGATGCGCACGCACAAGCGTCTGATCGACATCCTCGACCCGACGCCGAAGACGGTCGACGCACTCATGCGCATCGACCTCCCGGCCAGCGTCGACGTCAACATTCAGTGAGGCCTGAGTACTAATGTCTTCCCGGCAGATGAAAGGGATCCTGGGCACGAAGCTCGGGATGACCCAGGTCTTCGACGAGAACAACCGGATCGTCCCGGTGACCGTCGTCAAGGCCGGCCCCAACGTGGTCACCCAGATCCGCACCCAGGACGCCGACGGCTACACCGCGGTGCAGCTGGCGTTCGGCGCCATCGACCCGCGCAAGGTCAACAAGCCGCGCACCGGCCACTTCGAGAAGGCCGGCGTGACCCCGCGCCGCTTCCTCGCCGAGCTGCGCACGACCGACGCCGACACCTACGAGCTGGGCCAGGAGATCACCGCCGAGGTGTTCGACGCCGGCACGGTGGTCGACGCGACCGGCACCAGCAAGGGCAAGGGCACCGCGGGTGTGATGAAGCGGCACGGCTTCAAGGGCCTGTCCGCCTCTCACGGCACCCAGCGCAAGCACCGCTCGCCCGGCTCGATCGGTGGCTGCGCCACCCCGGGTCGCGTGTTCAAGGGCCTGCGCATGGCGGGCCGGATGGGCCACGTCAAGGTCACCACCCAGAACCTCAAGGTGTACCGGGTGGACGCCGAGGAGGGTCTGATCCTCGTCAGGGGCGCGATCCCCGGCCCCAAGGGCGGCGTTGTCTTCTTGAAGACCGCCGCGAAGGGGGATGCACAGTGAGCAACGTTGCAGTTGTCGAGATCGCCGGTTCGGGCGCGATCCCCGGCGAGATCTCAGAGGGCGGCGTGGTGTTCCTCAAGACCGCCGCGAAGGGTGATGCGTAGTGACCAGCGTTGAGGTGAAGACCCCGGCCGGTAAGACCGACGGCAAGGTCGAGCTGCCCGCCGAGGTCTTCGACGTGCAGGCCAACATCGCACTCATGCACCAGGTGGTCGTCGCGCAGCAGGCCGCGGCACGGCAGGGCACGCACTCCACCAAGACCCGCGGCGAGGTCCGCGGCGGTGGCAAGAAGCCCTACCGGCAGAAGGGCACCGGCCGCGCCCGTCAGGGCTCGACCCGCGCGCCCCAGTTCGCCGGTGGCGGCATCGTGCACGGCCCCACGCCGCGTGACTACGCGCAGCGGACCCCGAAGAAGATGAAGGCCGCCGCGCTGCGCGGTGCGCTTTCCGACCGGGCCCGCGCCGGCCAGGTGCACGTGGTGAGCGGCCTCGTCGACGGCGACACGCCGTCCACCAAGTCCGCCCGCAAGGTGCTGGAGACGGTCAGCGAGGCACGCCACGTGCTGGTCGTGCTGGGCCGCGACGATCAGGTCAGCTGGCGCTCGGTGCGCAACCTGCCGAACGTGCACGTCATCGCGCCGGACCAGCTGAACACCTACGACGTCCTGGTCAACGACGACGTGGTGTTCACCCGCGCCGCGCTGGACACCTTCCTGGCCGGCCCGTCGAAGGGCGTCTCGGTCAAGGCGAGTGCCCGGTCGAGCGAGGTCGACGCAGAGCCCGCACCGAAGGCCGCACCGAAGGCGAAGGCCAAGGCCGACAAGGCGGAGGCGAAGGCCGACAAGGCGGAAGCCAAGGCTGAGAAGGCGGAGGCCAAGGCTGAGAAGGCGGAGGCGAAGGCCGAGAAGGCGGAGGCCAAGGCGGAGAAGGCGGAGGCGAAGGCCGACAAGGCGGCGTCCAAGCCGAAGGCGAAGAAGGCCGAGGCCGGTCCGTACGGCGCCGGCAGCCACGCCGCGCTGGACGACGGCGCCGAACCGGAGGGCTTTCCGGTCAAGGGCAACGAGAGCTCGAAGCTCTACCACCTGCCGGGCACCTCGTTCTACAACCGCACGGAGGCCGAGGTCTGGTTCGCCAGCGCCGATGAGGCCGAGAAGGCCGGCTTCCAGCTCCCGCCGTCGCAGCGGAAGTCCGAGGAGGACGACAAGTGATCCCCGACCACCGCGATGTGCTGCTCGCGCCGGTGATCTCCGAGAAGTCCTACGGGCTGCTCGAGGAGAACAAGTACACGTTCGTCGTCGCGCCAGGCGCCAACAAGACCCAGATCAAGATCGCGGTCGAGAAGGTGTTCGGCGTCAAGGTGGTGAGCGTGAACACGCTGAACCGCAGCGGCAAGCGCAAGCGGACCCGCACCGGATACGGCAAGCGTAAGGACACCAAGCGAGCGATCGTGACGCTCTCCGCGGAGAGCAAGCCGATCGAGATCTTCGGCGGGCCGGCCTGAGCCGGCGAGTAGAGACACTGAGGACTGCGTAGAGATGGGCATTCGCAAGTACAAGCCGACGACGCCAGGGCGTCGTGGCTCGAGCGTCTCCGACTTCGCCGAGATCACCAGGTCGACGCCGGAGAAGTCGCTGATCCGTCCGTTGCACGGGCGGGGCGGCCGCAACGTGCACGGCAAGATCACCACCCGGCACAAGGGCGGTGGGCACAAGCGGGCGTACCGCCTGATCGACTTCCGGCGGCACGACAAGGACGGCGTGCCGGCCAAGGTCGCGCACATCGAGTACGACCCCAACCGGAGTGCGCGGATCGCGCTGCTGCACTACGCCGACGGCGAGAAGCGGTACATCCTCGCGCCGGAGAAGCTGCGGCAGGGCGACCGGATCGAGAACGGGCCGAGCGCGGACATCAAGCCGGGCAACGCCCTGCCGATGCGCAACATCCCGGTCGGCACCGTGATCCACGCGATCGAGCTGCGGCCCGGCGGTGGGGCGAAGGTCGCCCGCTCGGCCGGAGCGAAGGTGCAGCTCGTCGCCAAGGAGGGCCGCTTCGCGCAGCTGCGCATGCCCTCCGGCGAGATCCGCAACGTGGACGTGCGCTGCCGCGCGACGATCGGCGAGGTCGGCAACTCCGAGCACGCCAACATCAACTGGGGCAAGGCGGGCCGCATGCGGTGGAAGGGCAAGCGCCCGACCGTCCGCGGTGTCGCGATGAACCCGGTGGACCACCCGCACGGTGGTGGTGAGGGCAAGACGTCCGGTGGCCGACACCCGGTCAACCCGGCCGGCAAGCCGGAGGGCCGTACCCGCCACAAGGGCAAGCCGAGCGACCGGATGATCGTCCGCCGGCGCCGGACCGGCAAGAAGCGCTAGAGCAGGAGGGAGTGACAGATGCCTAGGAGTTTGAAGAAGGGCCCGTTCGTCGACGACCACCTGCTCAAGAAGGTGGACGCGCTCAACGAGTCCGGCAAGAAGACCGTGATCAAGACCTGGTCCCGCCGGTCGACGATCATCCCGGACATGCTGGGCCACACGATCGCGGTGCACGACGGCCGCAAGCACGTGCCGGTCTTCGTCTCGGAGTCGATGGTCGGGCACAAGCTCGGCGAGTTCGCACCGACCCGGACCTTCAAGGGTCACGTGAAGGACGACCGCAAGGCGCGCAGGCGCTAGGGACATAGGGAGTAAGCAATGACTGACGCGACCGCGCAGGAAGAGCTTCCGCGCGCGTTTGCTCGGGCTCGCTACGTCCGCGCCACGCCGATGAAGGTGCGCCGCGTTGTGGAGCTCATCAAGGGCCGCAGCGCCGAGGACGCCCTCGCCGTGCTCAGGTACGCCCCACAGGCGGCCAGCGAGCCGGTGGCGAAGGTGCTGGCGAGCGCAGTGGCCAACGCCGAGAACAACCTGGACCTCGACCCGGAGACACTCTGGGTCAGCCAGGCCTACGTGGACGAGGGCCCGACCCTCAAGCGGTTCCGCCCGCGGGCCCAGGGCCGTGCCTACCGGATCCGGAAGCGGACCAGCCACATCACCGTCGAGGTGGAGTCGCGGCCGAAGCCCGAACCGGTGAAGAAGGCGGCCAAGGGTGGTCGCAAGCCCAGTGCGAAGAGGAGTGCCAGCTAGTGGGTCAGAAGATCAACCCGCACGGCTTCCGGCTCGGGATCACCACTGACTGGAAGTCCCGCTGGTATGCCGACAAGCAGTACGCGGAATACGTGGCCGAGGACGTCAAGATCCGTCGCCTGCTCTCGAAGGGCATGGAGCGCGCCGGCATCTCGAAGGTGGAGATCGAGCGCACCCGTGACCGGGTCCGCGTCGACATCCACACCGCGCGGCCGGGCATCGTGATCGGCCGCCGCGGCGCGGAGGCCGACCGCATCCGGGGCGAGCTGGAGAAGCTGTCCGGCAAGCAGGTGCAGCTCAACATCCTCGAGGTGAAGAACCCCGAGGCCGACGCCCAGCTGGTCGCCCAGGTGACCGCCGAGCAGCTGTCCAACCGCGTGTCCTTCCGCCGCGCGATGCGCAAGGCCATCCAGTCGGCCATGCGCAGCCCGCAGGTCAAGGGCATCCGGGTGCAGTGCGGTGGCCGTCTCGGCGGCGCCGAGATGTCCCGCTCCGAGCACTACCGCGAGGGCCGGGTGCCGCTGCACACGCTGCGTGCCGACATCGACTACGGCTTCTTCGAGGCCCGCACCACGTTCGGCCGGATCGGCGTGAAGGTGTGGATCTACAAGGGCGACGTGGTCGGCGGCCGGCGTGAGCTCGATACCCGCTCGCAGGCGCCGGAGCAGCGCGCACCGCGCCGCGAGCGGCCGACGCGGGCTCGCCGGTCGGGTGCCGCGGGCACCACTCCGACCAGCAC
>NZ_JBOHGA010000019.1:0-50264 GCF_050699915.1 Actinophytocola sp. | reverse complement strand
CCACGAGCGCCTGCGCCGCGGCGAGCGCGATGCCGCCACCGGCGGAGTCACCGGCCAGCGCGATCGACCCTGGCGCGTGGCCGGACCGGCCGAGCGCGTCGAACGCGGCCACCGTGTCCTGCACCGGTGCCGGGTAGCGGTGCTCCGGCGCGAGCCGGTAGTCGAGCAGGTACACCGGCCGGGCCGCCTCGCGCGCGAGGTGCGCGGCCAGCGACCGGTGGGTGGCGGTGGAGCCGACGGTGTACCCGCCGCCGTGCAGATACAGCACCGCGCCGGGACCGTCGACCTCGCCCGCGGAGACGACCTCGGCGCGTCGCCCGCCCAGCAGGAGCGTGCGAGTGGTGGCACCGGCCGGCATCGGCTGCGTCCAGGCGGCGAGCTCGAGGAGCAGGCGCTGCACCTTCCACGGCAGCCGTCGCTGGAAGGTCAGCCGGAAGTACGGGTGCAGCAGGACGCGTGCCAGCGGCACCGGGATCCTGGGCAGGCTCATGCCGTCCCCTTGCGTGGCGCGACGGCCAGGAACCGCGAGTACCAGGCCCAGAACCGCTGTGAGCCTGTCGGCGCGACGCGGTTGAGCAGGTCGAAGAGCTTGGCTTCGCCGCCGATCAGGATCCGCGCGCGCTGCCTGCGCACGCCCTCGACGATGGTCTCCGCGGCCATCTCCGGGCTGTGCAGCGCCATCCGCCGGTCGAATATCCGCGCGACCGAGTCCGGGTCGAGTCCGTCGGCGACCATGGCGTTGCGGGCCACCGATGTCTTGATCCCGCCCGGGTGCACGCAGCTGACCCGTACCGGGTGCCTCGCCACGAGCATCTCCTGCCGCAACGACTCGGTGAACCCCCGCACGGCGAACTTCGATGCCGAGTAGGAGCTCTGCGCGGGCAGGGTGATCAGGCCGAACAGGCTGGACACGTTGACCACGTGCCCGTCGCCGGACTCGATGAGGTGCGGCAGGAAGGCCTTGGTGGCGTTGACCACGCCCCAGAAGTTGACGTCGAGAACGCGCTCGATGTCCTTGAACGCCTCCCGCCAAACCTCGCCGTAGTAGGCGATGCCGGCGTTGCTGTAGAGCTGGTGGACAGTGCCGAAGTGCGCCTTGACCTCCGCGGCGTAGGCCAGCACGGCCTCGCGCTCGGTGACGTCGAGCAGGTCCTCGCGCACGTCGGCACCGCGCGCCTCGCAGCGCACCGCGGTCGCCTCGAGCCCGTCCCTGTCGACGTCGGACAGGGCCAGCCGGGCGCCGCGGCCGGCGAGGTTGACCGCCAGTGCGCGGCCGATGCCGGAGCCTGCCCCGGTGATCACCGCTACCTTGCCCGTGAACCCCGTGCTCATGCTGCTTCCTCCATCGAGACTGCGTAGGCGTCGAGGTCGAACTTGCGCGTGATCCGGCGGAACTCGAACGAGAACCCTGGCCAGAGCGTGGTGTTGCGGCCATGTTTGTCCCGGTACCAGCTGGCGCAGCCGCCGGTGGTCCACACACTGCCCACCATCCGGTTCTGCAGCATGCGGGCGAAGGCCTCCTGGACCGGCTTGTGCACCTCGATCGTGCGGATCCGTCGGCGGCGCATGGTGGCCAGCGCATCGGCGAGATAGTTCACCTGCGCCTCGATCATGAAGATCATCGAGCTGTGCCCGAGACCGGTGCTCGGGCCGACCATGAAGAACATGTTGGGAAAGCCCGCGATCGTGGTGCCCTTGTAGCACTCCCTCCCGACCTGGTCGAAGACGTCGCCGAGGCTGCGGCCGTCGCGGCCGAAGATCCGCCGGTGCGCGGGCGAGTCGGCGATCTGGAACCCGGTGGCCAGCACGATGACGTCCGCCTCGTGCACCTCGCCGTCCTCGGTCACCAGCGCGTTCGCCTTGACCTCCTGGATGCCCTCGGTGACCAGCCGGACGTGGTCCTTGGCGAAGGTCGGGTAGTAGTCGTTGGAGATCAGGATCCGCTTGCAGCCGAGGCGATAGTCCGGGGTGAACTTGCGCCGCAGCGCACGGTCGCGCACGTCGAAGCGCATCTTCGCCCGCGCGGCCAGCTCCATCGGGCGCATCAGCAGCGGGTTCTTCGCCAGCCCGAACACCTGTGCCTCGCGCGACCAGTAGATCGCGGTGCGCATGAGTCGTTGGTAGAACGGCACGTACCGGCAGGCGAAGCGCTCGAAGGCGGTGTAGCGGCGGTCCATCCGCGGCAGGATCCACGGCGCTGTCCGCTGGTACACCTCCAGCTGTCCGACCCGGTCGGCGATCCCGGGCACGATCTGGATCGCCGACGCGCCGGACCCGATCACCGCGACCCGCTTGCCGCTGAGGTCGGTGTCGTGGTCCCAGCGGGCGGAGTGGAAGATCGTACCGTCGAAGTCCTCGATGCCGGCGATGTCGGGCAGCGACGGCTCACACAGCGCACCAAAGGCGGCGACCACGACGTCCGCGGTGAAGCGGCCCTTCGTGGTCTCCAGCTCCCAGCGCGCGTCGGCGTCGTTCCACGTCGCGGTCAGCACGTCGCAGCCGAACACGTAGTTGTCCCGCAGCCGGTGCCTTCGGACCACGTCGACGAGGTAGTCCTGGATCTCGCCCTGCGGCGAGAACGAGCGCGTCCAGTTCGGGTTCGGCGCGAACGAGAACGAGTAGAGGTGCGATGGCACGTCGCAGGCCGCGCCGGGGTAGGTGTTGTCGCGCCACGTGCCGCCGACGTCTCCACCGCGTTCGAGGACCAGGAACTCGTGACCGTCGCGGCGGAGGCGCTCCGCGGCCGCGACGCCGGCGATCCCACCCCCGATCACGGTCACGCGCACGTGCCGGCTCTGCGTTTTCTCAGCAGTACTCACGGGGTCAGAACTCCCATCGCGCCCGTCCGACGGTCGATTCGGCGATCCTCGCAAAGCGATCTGACGAGCCCCTGACCTCACGGGGACCTGGCGGGCAGAGAGGTTTCAGGCACGTCGCGGATGATCCGAGCACGACACACCCGGGCGTGAACACGTTAGGAGAACGGTCGTGGGGTCCAACCCAAGCGAACCAGGAGCGATCGAGTCGCCGGACGTCCTCATCGTGGGCACCGGGCTGGCCGGGCTCGGTATGGCGATCAAGCTGCTCCAGGCGGGGCAGCGGGACTTCGTGGTCCTGGAGAAGGCCGACAGTGTCGGTGGCACCTGGCGAGAGAACACCTACCCAGGCTGTGCGTGCGACGTCGCCAGCGTCATGTACTCGTACTCCTTCGCGCCGAACCGGAACTGGAGCCGGTTGTACGCGGGGCAGCCGGAGATCCTCGACTACATCCGGCGTGTGGTGAAGGACCACGACCTGGAGCCGTTCATCCGGTTCAACACCGAGGCGGTGTCCTACGAGTTCGACGAGGCCGCCGACCGGTGGCACGTGCGCACCCGCTCGGGCGAGGAGTACCGGCCGCGGATCGTCGTGATGGCGCACGGCGCGCTGCACCTGCCGAACGTCCCGGAGTTCCCCGGCGCGGAGCGCTTCGGCGGCGCGCTGTTCCACTCCGCGAAGTGGGACCACTCGGTGGACCTCAAGGGCAAGCGGGTCGCAGTGATCGGCACCGGCGCCAGCGCCGCGCAGTTCATCCCCGAGATCGTCGACACCGCCGCGCACGTGGACGTCTTCCAGCGCAACGCCCATTGGGTGCTGCCCAAGGCCGACCGCCCGATCGCCGAGCTCGAGCACAAGGCGTTCCGACGGCTGCCGTTCGTGCAGCGGCTCTACCGGCTGGTCGCCTACTGGACCCACGAACTGCCGGTGCTCGCGTTCCTGCACCCGCGGTTCGTGAAGGTCCTGGAGGTCGTCGCGCGGCGGACGCTGCGGAAGCAGGTCGCCGACCCGGAGCTGCGCGAGAAGCTGACGCCGACCTACCAGATCGGCTGCAAGCGGATCCTGCTGACCAACGACTACTACCCGGCCATGCAGAAACCCAACGTAGATCTCGTCACCAGCGGGGTCGCCGAGTTCACCAAGACCGGCATCCGGGACGGCGATGGCGAGCTGCGCCGAGCCGACGTGGTCATCCTCGGCACCGGCTACAGCACCGACAACCGCTGCGCGCACGAACACATCGTCGGCCGCGGCGGCGAGACCATCCAGGAGGCCTGGCGGGACGGGATGACCGCCTACCTCGGGATGAACGTGTCAGGGTTCCCGAACATGTTCATGATCATGGGCCCGAACTCCGGCGGTGGCGCGCAGTCGATCCTGTTCGTCATCGAGGCGCAGCTGCACTACATCGTCGAGTGCCTGCGCATGATGAAGGCGCGCCGCGCCACCCGCCTCGAGGTGCGCACCAACGTGCAGCGGAAGTTCAACGCCTGGCTGCACGGCAAGCTGTCGCGCTCGGTGTGGAACACCGGTGGCTGCCACAGCTGGTTCCTCGACCACACCGGCGCGAACCGCCAGTCGTGGCCGGGCACCGGAACGAGCTACTGGCGAGCCACCCGACGCCCGCGTCCGGAGGCGTTCACCTTCTCCAGCGTCCGCGCCACGGTGAGCCGCTGACCAGGCCCCCTCACGCCCCTGCGGCCCCACGACCTGCGTCGGAACGGGCGCGTGTTTGCTTGTAGTAACAATACGGTCGAGTGTATGCTTTTTTCGAAGTCGTTCGACGAGAAGGGAATCAGTCCTTCGTGACGAATACCCGAGAAGGCGGGGTCGCGAGCCCACCCGAGACGCCCTCCGCGATCCCGTGGCCCGCCGTCTCGACCGTCATGGTCGGGATGTTCATGGCGATCCTGGACTCCTACATCGTGATCGTGGCCGGCCCCGCGATCCAGAGCGACCTCCACACGACCGCGGGCGAGCTGCAGTGGGTGCTCGCCGGCTACCAGCTCAGCTACGCCGTCTTCATGATCACGGCGGGCCGCATCGCGGACCTCCGTGGGCGCAAGCGGATGTTCATGCTCGGTGTCGTGATCTTCACGCTCGCCTCTGTCGCGTGCGCGGTCGCGACCAGTCCCGGCATGCTGGTCGTCGCACGCATCGTGCAGGGCCTCGGAGCCGCCATGGTCGTGCCGCAGGTCTTCGGCGTGATCACCCTGCTCGTCCCGGCGGAGGGCAGGCACCGCGTCTTCGGCGTTCTGGGCGTGGTGATCGGCCTGGGCACCATCGGCGGGCAGCTGATCGGCGGCCTGCTGATCGGGGCGAACCTGTTCGGCTCCGACTGGCGCTCGGTGTTCTGGGTCAACGTGCCGATCGGCATCATCACCTTCGCGCTCGCGGCGAAGTACGTGCCGGAGTCGAAGGTGGCCGGCGCACGACGGCTCGACATCCCGGGCGTCGCGGTCATGAGCGTGGCGCTGTTCCTGCTCACATTCCCGCTCATCCAGGGCCGGGAGAACGGCTGGCCGTGGTGGACCTGGGCGTGTTTCGCAGCCAGCCTGGCCGCGTTCGCCGCGTTCGTGTCCATCGAGCGGCGGGTGGCCCGGAGCGGTGGTGACCCGCTGATGAACCTCACCTTGTTCCGGCAGCGTTCGTTCTCGCTGGGCCTGGTGCTCGTCATCTGCGTGTACGCGCTGTTGACGTCGTACTACCTGGCCCTGTCGGTGTCGCTACAGGACGGCCTGGGTCTCTCCGCGCTGGCTTCCGGTCTGGTGTACGCGCCGGCCGCCGTGATGTTCTTCGTGTTCGGCGTGGTCGCGGGCAAGCTCGTGCCGAGATACGGCAGGCGCGTGCTCCAGGTCGGCTCGGTCATCCTCGCGCTCGGCTACCTGTCGACCGCGGTGGTGCTGTTCACCGGCGGCGACATGACGCCGGGCATGGTGATCCCGACCCTGATGTTGCAGAGCATCGGCGGCGGCCTGCTCATCACGCCGCTGCTCAACTCGGTGCTGGCGCGGATCGAGCCGGAGTCGGTCGGCATGGCCTCCGGTGCGCTCTCGACCGCCCAGCAGGTCGGCGCGGCGCTTGGCGTCGCGGTGATCGGCGTGGTGTTCTTCACCTCGTTCCGCCCCGACGTGGACGGGCGGGTGGAGGCCGCGAGCCACGGCTTCGCGATGGCCTCGATGGGCGTGTTCGTCGTCGCGGTGATCGTGGCCGCGCTGGTGTTCCTGCTGCCGAAAACGACGGCCGAGGCACGCTGAGGCTCCTCAGCCGATGATCCCCTCGACGATGCGGCGGACCTTGTCCGCCGCATCGTCGTCTCCCATGCGCAGCGCGGTGTTGGTCGCGCACAGCACGGCGTCGATCTGGAACGCTGCCAGCTCCGCGTCGAGGTCCCCGATCTCCTTGGCCGCCACCGCGTGGCGCAGTTCGGCGGTGATGACGCTGATCCACTCCTGTCGCTGGCGCCTGAGCGCGTCGCGGATCGGGCCGGGCCTACTGTCGTAGTCAGCCAGGTTGGCCACCCAGAAGCAGCCGCCGGCGAACAACGGCCGCTCCGCGTAGCCGATCCAGTTCTCGATCAGCACGCGCAGCCGGTCGACGCCGTGCGTGACCGAGCGGGCCGGCGCCACGACGGCGTCGGTGAACAGCTCGCGCGCGTACTCGATCGCCGAGAGCTGCAGGGCCTCCTTGGTGCGGAACAACGTCTGCACCCCGGCCTTGCTGATGCCCGTGGCGGTGGCGAGCCTGCCGAAGCTGACTCCCTCCAGTCCTCCCAGCGAGGCGATGTCGACGGCCTCGCGCAGCACGATCTGGCGGGTCCGGGCGCCGCGCAGCAGACGCTTGTCCGTGATCTCACCCGGTTCGCGACCGAGCGCGGCTCCGGCACCCGGGTGCCAGGCAGTGCGCTGCTCCGGACCACTTCCCATACGACCGATCATACGCTCACATCGCCGTTTTCTCCTGGTCACAGGGCTGTCGCGTCACGGCCATCGCGTACGGCTCGTCTCGGGCGGACGCCGGTCCGACGGAGGTGCGCTGACGGATACCCCCAAGAGTCGCAACATTCGCCGACCCAATTTACGCATTGAGTGACGACCACAAAAAAACAACCGGCAATCGAGTGAAATAAACCGTTCCCAAGGGGCAGACCTCACGAATCGGGCCTTTTGCCGGACGGTGCCGCACTAGCGGATCATTCAAATTCGGGCACCGGGTTTCCTTACCGCCTGGTGTCGTAAATCCATGCGCCCAGATCGTGGCCCAGTTGGCCGTATTGCCCCTACTCCGCCCGAAGGACCTGATCGTGCGGGTGGCACCTACCTGAATGTGTGGCTGCGCCACCAAATACCCACTTGCTATGCTTCCGTTCGCCATGCCAAGGGTCGCGTTTCTGGGGGAGCTGCTCAGTGGTGCATGAGGCCTGACGTTCGCGATTATTTCTGGAAGTTCAGCGGCAGTTTCTGCCGCAGAAGGAACGAGGGCGATGAACTTAGCCGACATAGGTATCCTCGGCCCGTTGCGGCCCAGGTTCGGAAATGCGGAGGTGACACTGAGCGGCGTGAAGCTCCGCAGCATACTCGCGGTGCTGGCGTTCCAGGCTGACGACGAGGTCCGGCGCGACGAACTGATCGAGGAGCTCGACCTGGCCCGGACCACGGGGGATGCGATCAACGCACTGCATGCGCACGTCGCGCGGCTGCGCCGTTGGCTCGTCGCCAACGGCGCGCGGACCGACGTGCTGGAGACGGTCAACTCCGGATATCGGCTGAACATCGAGCGGAACGCGGTCGACGCGCACCGCTTCGTCAACCTCGTCGAGCGCGCGCTGAACCTGGCGCCGGGCACCCCGACGGTGGTCGCCGCCATTCTCGAGGACGCGCTTTCGCTGTGGCGCGGACAAGCACTGCTCGACACCCTCGACGGCCCGCTGATCACGACCGCGGCCGATGAACTGCACCAGTGGCGGTCCGCGGCGCGGGAAACACTGATCGACGCGTGGATCGCGCTCGGCAACAACCAGAAGGTGGTCCTCAACGCACGCAAGTTCATCGCGGAGAACCCGTTGAACGAATCGATCCGCACCCGCCACATCATCGCCCTCCGCAAGATGGGGCGGTACGCCGAGGCAGCGGAGGCCTACCGCGACGCGGAACGCGTGTTCCGGGACGAGTTGGGCGTGCGGCCCGGGCTCGAGCTGCGGTCCGCGATCACCGGCTCCGACGACAGCGTGCGGCGGTACACCCCCGCTTCGGACCGGTACCAGCTCATCCGCGCGAGATGAGGGCCGGCCGTGCGGCTCAGGCGCGGGTGAGGCGGCCCAGCACGTAGGCGAGCTGCTTGACGATCTCGGTGGCCATCACCGCCTGACCCGAGGTCGAGAAGTGGATCTGGTCCGCACTGAGCAGGTCCGCCCTCGCGTTGACCGGGTGATCCCACATGTCGACGACGATCGCGCCGTACTCGGATGCCAGCCGGCGGGTGATCGCGTTCATCGTGTGGACCCGCTCGTCCCAGTCAGGGAACACGGGCACGACGTAGGCCTTGCCGAGCGTGAACGACATCAGCTGGGCACCAACCTGCGCGGCGATGTCGTACACCCGCCGCAGGCTGCGCTCGATCTCGGCGTAGTCCGGACTGCGGCGCACGATGTCGTTGGCGCCGCACGGCACGTGCAGCAGATCCGGCGCGAACTCCAGCATCCGCTCGATCTGCTGCTCCAGCACCTCCGGCGTCTTGGCGCCGACCACGGCCACGTTGAGGTAGCGCAGGTCTGGGCGCACCCGGCGGAGGATCTCGGCCACTCGGTCGGCCCAGCCGAGGTCGGTGTAGCCGGGGCTCGCGTCGCCGGTTCCCGCCGACAAGCTGTCCCCGATCACGGCGAACCGAGACCACGGCGCGTCGAAGAGCAGCGCCGCCGCGTCCTCGGCGGACATGCAGAACGGATCGGACTCTTCGGTCAGGGAGTTCGGAACGCTCATCGAAAAAGAATACGTGCGACCGCATGCTGAAGCAACCAAGCCGAGGTAGGGACAGCACCAGGTGATCAAGATGCTGGAATCGCATCGAACGAGGGCTCCGAAACGTATCGGTCAACGAACGGGTTGCGGAACTTCCCGCCGGGGTCGTACTGCCGCACCAGCTCACGGAAGTCGGGCAACCGCGGGTAGCACGAACGCACCCGCTCCGGTCCCATGGCGAAAATCTTGGCCCAGTGGGTGGACACCCGAACGGCGCCAGCCGCTCCCCGACACGCCCAGTTGCGTCGTGCAGCTGTCCGCGGCATGCCAACGACCGGGTGGCGCAGCGTCGCCAAGACCTTGGCTGACGAACACGGACCTCACGGCGTGCACGTGCTGAGCCTGCTACCGGGCGGCATCACCGGTGCAACCATTCCAATAGACAGGCTCGCGAAGCGACTCAGGTCAGCCCGGCCTCGTAGGCGAGGATGGCGGCCTGGACCCGGTTGCGTGCGCCGAGTTTGTCGAGGATGGCGCTGACGTGGGCTTTCACCGTGCCCTCGACGATGTAGAGGGTGTTGGCGATCTCGGCGTTGGAGCGCCCGGCGCCGAGCAGTGCGAGTACGTCGCGTTCGCGTTCGGTCAGTGTCGCCACTCGCTGCCGTGCCTGTGTTGCCGAGACACCCACGGTGCGGTAGTTGCGGATGACGCGGTGGGCGACGGCCGGTGACAGAAACGCAGCCCCGGCGGCGACGGCGTGGACGGCGGTGATCAGCTCGCGTGGGTCGGAGGCTTTGAGCAGGAAGCCTGCCGCGCCGCTGCCGAGTGCGTGCGCGATGTAGTCGTCCTGTCCGAACGTGGTGAGCATGATGACCTTCGTCGCCGGCGCGACAGCGGCGATCTCGTCAGCCGCGGCCAGGCCGTCGAGGCCGGGCATCCGGATGTCCAGCAGCGCCACGTGCGGGCGATGCGCGCACACCAGCTCGACGGCCTGGTGCCCGTGGGCGGCCTCGGCGACGACCTCGATGCTGCCGTCGGTGGCCAGTATCGCTCGGATGCCGGCGCGGACCATGGCCTCGTCGTCGGCCACCAGTGCCTGGATCATCGCGTTACGCTCGTTCCAGTCGGTTCTTCGAGACCAGCATCCCGTCCACGAAGCAGAGCTGGTAAACCTCCGGGCCGAGGTCCAGCAAGCCATCGCCGGCCTGGTAGTAGACGCAGCTCGCGTCGGCCGGCCGTGGCGGCGGCGAGGCGATCACCCTCGGCTCCCGGCCGATGTCGCGTGGCGGCAGCAGCTCCGCGATGTCCGTCAGCTGTTGGCCGGGTCGCAGCTTGTCGTACTGGTCGTGCGCGAGCCCGGTCCGCGTCACGGTGGCTACCTGCACGGCGACGAGCGCCGCGATCAGCGCGAGCCCGACGCCGACCGGCAGCGCCGCGGTCTGGAGCAGCCGGCGACGGGTCTGCCGCTTGCTGGCCCCGAGTTCGAAGCCGGACTGGCTGTCCTCGCCCCGCCACGGCTGCGCCATGCCATCGGGTAGTACCGCGGTCACCGTCCAACCGCCGTCCGGCCACGGACCCGCGTCCAGCCGGCCGCCGACGAGCCGGACCCGCTCGTCCAACCCGATCAGCCCTTGGCCGGTTCCCGTGCCACCACCCGGTCGCACCGCCGCGTCGTTCACGACCTCGATCCGGGTGCCGGTGTCCTGCCGGGTGACCGTGACGGTCACCTGCGCCCCCGGCGCGTGTCGGGCAGCGTTGGTCAGCGACTCCTGGACCACGCGGTGAACTGCCTGGCTCGTCATCGGCGCCCAGGTGGGGAGCGACCCGTCGTGCCGAAGCCGCACCCGCATGCCGGCCGCGGCGGACCGCAGGATCAGGTCGTCGATGCTCTCGTCCGCCGGTTGCAGGCCGGCCGTGGCGTTCGCACTGCCGAGCACCTGGACGATGTCGTGCAGCCGGTTGGTGGCCCGGACAGCGCCGGCGCGCAGCTCACCGGCGGCAACGCGCTGCTCGTCGGTCAGACCTGTCGCGAGCTCCAGTGCACCACCGTGCAGCGCGACCAGCGCCAGCTCGTGGCCGAGCGAGTCGTGCATGTCCTGTGCGATCCGGGCCCGCTCGCGCAGCCGGGCCTGCTCGGCGACGATGTCCCGCTCGCGCTCCCGCTGCTCGGCGCGCAGACGCCGGTAGCGGCCGAACCACCACGGCAGCACCGCGGCGGTGAACTCCACGAACATCACCGACAGCCAGTTCGAGAGCGGGTCGGTCGAGCGCCAGAACGCCAACACGAGACCGGTGAACGTCACGGCGGTGAAGACCCACAACGCGAGCGGGAGGGACGCCATCCGCCGACCCGCCGGATACGCAAGAGCGGCCATCGGCAACGACAGCCAGCCGCCGCCGTCGAACGTCAGCACTGCCGAGAAGGACAGCCCAGCTGACAGGACGAGCAGCGGCGCCCAGGTCAGGTTCGCACGCCGGTATCGCACAGGCTCACGATACAAACCGGGACGGATGCGGTGCCTCTGACGAAAGTCAGGGTGCCTGCCTGACGGAAGACCGATGCCCCGGCACGGTCTGCTTCCTAGCGTCGACGCCGTGATCACCGCTACGGCACTGCACAAACGTTACGGCGACACGGTCGCCGTAGACGACCTGTCCTTCGAGGTCCGTCCCGGCATGGTGACGGGCTTCCTCGGCCCGAACGGGGCCGGCAAGTCCACCACCATGCGGCTCATGCTCGACCTTGACCGCGGGGGTGGCGAGACGCTGTTCGACGGCCGCCGCTTCACCGCCATCCGGCACCCCACGAGAGAGATCGGCGCGGTGCTCGAGGCCAAGGCCTTCCACCCCACCCGATCGGCGCGAAACCATTTGCGCATGCTCGCCGCGGGCAGCGGCATCGCCGCGTCGCGGGCCGACGAGGTGCTCGAGTTCGTCGGTCTGGCAGAGGTGAAACGCAAGAAGCCCAGGGGTTTCTCGCTCGGCATGGCGCAGCGGCTCGGGCTGGCTCAGGCGTTGCTGGGTGACCCGCCGACGCTCATCCTCGACGAACCGGCCAACGGTCTCGACCCGCACGGCATCCACTGGCTGCGCGACGTGCTCAAGTCGCTGGCCGCCGAGGGCCGCACCATCTTCGTCTCAAGCCACCTGCTGTCGGAGATGTCGCTGATGGCCGACGAGCTCGTCGTCATCGGTCGCGGCGCGATGATCTACAACGGCGACCTCGAGGGATTCGTTCGCGAGTTCACGCGGTCAACGGTCCTGGTCCGCTGCCCGCAGGCCGACCGGCTCGCGGCAGCGCTGCGTGGCGCGGGCGACGTCACCGTCGACGCCCTCGGCGACGGTGCGCTGCGGGTGTCCGGCATGGCGATGGGCGACGTCGGCGAGGTGGCCTACCGCAACAACATCATGGTGCGAGAGCTGACCACCCAGACCGCGTCCCTGGAAGCCGCGTTCATCACTGCCACCGCGGCAGCCGAGGAGTACGTGGCCGGAGGTGTCGAGTGAGCGATGCACTGCGGTTCGAATGGGTGCGCATCCGCACCCTCCGCTCCACCTACTGGCTCATCGCCTCGGCACTGCTCCTCAACCTCACCGGCGCGTTCGCGGTCGCCGTCACCACCGACCCGCTCACCCACGAGATCGTCGGCGCGGCCCTGACCGGCGGCGGCGGCGATCTGCCGGTGCCGTTCGCCGCGGTTTTCCTTGCGGTCGTGGGCATCCTCGCCACCGGTCACGAGTACCGGTACGGCACGATCCAGCCGACGTTGACCACCGTGCCACGGCGTTCGACGGTGCTCGCCGCCAAGGTCGCCGTGCTGGCCGCAACGGCGCTGGTCGTGGCGGTCGTGTCCCTGCTCGCCAACATCGCCGCCGTACTGACCGTCTGGGGCGAGGTCCCCGGGCTGACACACTGGCCGCTCGACGAGGCGCTACCCGGCTACGTCGTCCTGGTTCCACTGTGGACGATACTGGGCGCGGCGCTGGCACAGCTCTTCCGCAGCGTGCCGGTGGCGCTGGCGGTGATCCTGGTCGTACCGCTGATCGTCGAACAGCTGATCACCAGCCTGAGCTACGTCCCGGTGCTGCACTGGCTGGGGCCCGCCATCAAGTTCCTCCCGTTCACAGCCGGTCAACGGCTGCTCTACACCGGCGGCGAGGTCTACGCCGAGTACTTCGGGCGGTGGGTGTCCGGCGGTGTTCTCGCGACGTTCGTCGCAATCGTCCTGGCGGCCGCCTGGACGACGTTCACCCACCGCGACGCCTGACCCGGCGCTTCGCGCCTTCAGCCCGATGCTGCCCTGGGTTCGTTCGGTGTACTTGTCGAGGGGAAGGTGCCCCGCATCACGTGCTGAGCTCCCACAGTGGACAGTGCGGGTTCCAAACGCGTAGTTCGACCGAAGAGAACGTCATGGGTGCTGTTGGTGGGTGATGGCGTTCCAGATCGTGTCGCGGGCCTGGCGCAGGAGTGTGGCGCGGCGGCGAGCCGGCACCGGCAGTGCGTAGATCTGCCAGAAGGTGCCGTGGATGAGGGCGGCGACGACCTCGTGGCTGAGCGGGTCGGCCGACGATACGGTCCAGGAGTCGACCAGCCGTGTGGAGCGGGCGTGCAGCTCCTCGAGCAGGGCGGTCGTCTCGGCGTCGAGCGCGTGTCCGGCGGGGCGGCGTTCGGCGTAGGACGCCTCGTCACGGTGGGTCTTGGCGAAGCGGTGCAGGTGGTCCCAGTAGGCGCGGAACTGGTCGGCGGGCGGAGCGCCGGCTGGCACCTTGTCCAACGTCGACCGTGCCCAGGTCCGCTTGCAGTGCTGGTACACCGCGTTGCCGAGCGCCTCCTTGCTCGAGAACCGTAGGTAGAGCGTGCTCAGCCCGACCCCGGCCCGCGCGGCGATGTCCGCCACGGCCACCAGCGGGTAGCCGTGCTCGGCGAACAACGCCGTCGCGGCGAGCAGAATCTGCTCGTCCTTCTCGCGGGAACGGGGCCTCACCACGGCAGCACAGTACCGCCGGTCAGCTGGCCGCCGCGTCGAGCGCGTGCAGGGCGGCTCGGGCGCACTCGATGTCCTGATCGACGGTGCCGCCGCTCACGCCGATGGCGCCGACGATGACATCGTCGACGGTGATCGGGAATCCGCCACCGATCATGGTGAACCGCGGCACGAGCGGCATCGAGGTGAGCAGCGCCGGGTCGCCCTTGATCGCGTCGAACAGCGCGTGCGAAGGCAGGCCATACAGCGCGGTGAACGCCTTGCGCTGGGCGACGTCTACGGCGACCAGTGCGGCCCCGTCCATCCGGACGAACGCCTTGAGCACCCCGCTGTCGTCCAGGACCGCGACCGCCTGCGCGATGCTCAACTCCCTGGCCTTGGCGACCGCGGCGAGCATCATGCTCGCCGCGGCGTCCTGGCTGATACTCGGTTTGGTGACGACAGCGTTCATCGGAACGACCTTCCACATCGGAGTTCGCGTGTTGACCGGAACGATTATTCCTGTAATGCTCGTTCCGTGTCCACTGTCGTGAGAGCTCGCACACACGCCCTGCTCGGCGCCCTGCTGCTGGCGGTACACACGACAGTCGCGCTGTGGGCGGTCGTCGGCCTGGTCGAACTGACACGTCCCTCCTGGCCGTGGCCCGCAGTCGCCAACCCCGACCTACCCGCAGGCGTGCTCGTCGTCCACTGGCTACTCATGCTCGGCACCGGGTCGGTATTCCTGGCCGGCTACCTGCGCCGCTGGCCGACCACCCCGACCGCGATGGCCACGTCCTACGCCACGCTGGCCACGATGTGCGCGATCGAGACATTCGGCTATCTGACCAACGAATCTCGCTTCGTCGACATGAGCCTCGAGTACCTCACCTACGCGATCCTGCTCACCGCGCTGTACCGCACCCATTCGGGACCGATTCCGCCCAGCCGAGGCGCCCCGGCCGTGACCGGTCTACGCATCGCCGTGTTCGGCGCGACCGGCGCCGCCGGGTCGGATTCGGTCCGCCATGCCCTTCCCGATCCGCGAGTGGCGAAGATTCGCACCGCCGCCAGGCGGGCACTCACCACCACTGCGAAACTGGCGAGGCCTGAGCCTGTCGGCGGCTGCGGGGCTCGCCGGGCGGCGATGGCCACGCTGGCTGACCTGCTCGGCGACGAATCCGGCGACGGCATGCCCTCGCTTCGCGGCGGACCGCAGGCGGCAGGTGGCCGAGCAGCTCGACGACCCGGTGCGGACCGCGCAGGTGCCGCACCCCGCGTCGACGGTTGTCCCGGTGCGCGAGTGGACCGTCGGCGTATCCGTCCTTTCGGGACGATCGAAGTCGACGACGTTCGTCAGTCAGGCGGGATCATGGTGCCGTCCCGCGGCTGATCGGATCGACCCGGGCCCAGCGCAACAGGTCGGTCATTCTGAAGGTGCCGGACGTCTGGCTCGGCAGGGTCGGCCGGAACCCGCTGTTGAGGTAGGAGAACTCGTCCAGCTGCAGGAGGCCGATGATCGTCTCCGCGACGATGCGCCCGCCGACCGGGCCCAGCCGCACGCCGTTGTTGACCACCTGAGCCTCGCGCAGGACGTAGTACCACAACGGCGTGCTGGCATCGAGGCCCAGGTTGTACGTGCGCAGTTCCTGGAAGTTGGCGGAGCTGAGCACCGGGGACCCGGTCGCCGCCGCGATCCGCTGTCCCGAGGGCAGGGACCAGGTCAGGTGCCGCAGAAGATTGCGCTGCGCCAAGGAAATCGGCGCGTCACGGCTGGGGATCGCCCCGAGCGGCAGCCGGAACAGCGGCGACGAGATGTTGGTGTCGATCAGCTTGTTCGGCCGCACGTGCTGGGTGAACGCGCCGCCGAAGTTGAAGAACGTCTCCCAGCCGATGAACCGACGGCGTGCCCGTGCGCCACCACGGAGGTCGACCGGGTCGGACTGCCCTTCCCCTGCCGGGTCGAAGATGAACCCGAAGAACGCGGGCGCACCGGTGTCGGGGTTGCCACCCGGATCCCCGTCCCGGTTCGCCCGGTAGGAGGGCCGCACGAGGCTGTGCCCGAACCGGTACGAACCGGTCTGGAACTCCACCGGCATCGCGGGCCTGCTGAACCGGTACCAGCGCCGGCCGTTGCGCAGGATGTCGTCGACCAGCGGCCGGCCGACGATCTGCGGCAGGAACTCGTTGACCACGATCCACTGCCAGTGGTGGATCATCGTGCGCCGGGAGTAGAACCAGACGTCTCCCGGCAGGTTGTTGGCCCGGCGGTGGTCGACGGTCCTGTTGTGCGCCAGCAGGAACGCCGCGTGCAGCCCGGCGATGATCAGGTGCTCGTCGTTGCGCGGATCGACGATGGCCGCAGACAGGTTGCTGGCGTAGCGCGGCAGATCCTCGAACCGCCCGCCGCTGCTGACCAGGAACTTCGCCCGGTCGCTGGAGTTGTAGATCTCCGGGGTGACTGACGGACCGCCACCGTACACCGAGTCCAGGTCGAGCCGGGCGTCGCGCACATTGGGCGTCGCGGTCGGTTCCGCCGGCGTGCCGAGCGGCGAGCTGTTGTCGAACGTGATGTCGTGGTCGAGGAACTGGCCGACGAACGTGGTGCCGGCCGTCATGTTGGCGATGTTCTGGTCGATGTTGCGCGGGCTCAGCTCAGGCATGGTGATCAGCCGCACCGGGCCCTCGTTCAACGGATCCCGGGCGTCCATCAGCCCGCCGAGCTTGCCGATGTCGGACATCGCGGCGCGGACCGCGCTCGACCGCGGATCGGCGAACGCGGGGAGCTGGAACATGCGACTGAACCGCGGATCCGGTGCCGCGGTGACGGTGGGGCCTTCGACCTGTTCGGCACGTGCCTCGACGTCCTTGAGGAACAGGGAGCTCGCCGCGCCGGCGACGCCGACGCCGACACCACCGAGGAAGCGGCGGCGGTCCAACGTCGTTGAGTGGTTCTCGACTTCTGGGTTCGATGCAGGCATGAGTTCCCTCAACTCCATTTGGTAGAGGGCAAATGAAACAGAAAGAGCAGGGGGAAGAGGAGGGTTTGGCACGGCTTTGCGTCACTCCTCCACTGACATCTTGGAGAGCACCCTGGAGTCGCGCAAGCTTGAATCGATTTTGTCAAATTCCCTTGGGGGGAGCGAAGTTTGCGACGGGCGCCGACGGCTCCAGTCGGCCCAGAGGCGGCTCGTGCATTCGCCGAGCCGGATGCAAGTGCAGCAGTACTCAGCTAGTTGGTAAACGTCAGGTGTCGACCACATGACCGGCCCGGTCGTACACTTTGTACGTTTCGCGGCCGTTTCGGGGAGCGACGCAGTAGGTTCCGGTTCCCTGAAATGGGGTCGCATGAGGACCACAGCGATTCGCATCGTCGTGAAGGCACGCCGCCGGCTGGTGCGTGACGTGCTCTGTGCTTATCTCGCCGGGCGACCGGAGTTCATCGTGGTCGGACAGACCGGTCGTATCGAGGAACTCGCCGAGCTGTGCGTGCTCCGCCGGCCGGACGCCGCACTGGTGGACGTGGTTGAGCTGAACCTACCGGCGGTGGAGGCACTGCGCCGGGCACGGCTGGCCGCGCCGGCCACCGAGATCGTCGTCACCTACGCCGAGGCGGCGCCTTCGGCGCTGGAGGCCGCGGTGCGTGCCGACATCACGATGCTCGTGCCCTCCTCTCGCGGTTTGCACGCCGTGCTGCGTCCGCTGTCTGAACGTGCCGATCCCGTCGACCACTTGCAGCCGGACGCCCGCGCGCTCACCGAGTACGACATGCGGATCGTGTCGCTGATGAGCTGCGGGCACAGCGTCGCGGAGATGGCCGGCCTACTGGGAATCAGCCCGAGAACCATGGAGAACCACAAGCGGCGGCTGTACCTGAAGCTCAATGTCGGCAGCTCGCGCCACGCCGTCTTCCGGGCCAGCGCGCTCGGCCTGATCGACCCGCCGGCGGGCGGTCCGCACCGGATCGTCGACCGCAGGGAGCGGGGCCGCGCCCTGCTCACGGTGGTGCACGGGCAGGGTCCCAGCACCGACGGGGTGCTGTGCAGGCTCCTTCTGGCGAGGATCCCGTGGGTGCACAACCCGATACCGGAGTCGCTCGAGGAGGAGCACTGGGCGCGCTGGCAGCGGGGGCCGATGGTGTGGGTGCTGGTCGACCCAACGCACGAAGCCTGGGCGGTGCCGCCGATTGCCGGCGCGTACATCGTCGTGGTGCTCGCCAGGCATCCCGATCTGCCGACTCTCGTGGACATGCTGTCGCATGGTGCGCGCGCGGTCGTCCATCTCGATCACATCGACGATCTGGCGTCGGTGCTGTCCGCGGTGGTGCGCGGCTACGTCGCGATGGACGCCGCGCACCTGGAGAACATGACCGGCTGGATGGCCACGCGGCTCTCCGACGGTCCGACCGTGCCGGCGGCGCTGACCACCCGCGAGGCCGACGTCCTCGGCTCGATCGCGTGCGGTCACACCGTTCGGCAGACCGCCAGGGAGCTGGGTATCGCGGCGAAGACGGTGGAGAACACGCAGTCCCGGTTGTTCCGGAAGTTGGGCGTGCGCAACCGGGCCGAAGCTCTGACCGTCGCCAACCGGCTGGGCCTGCTCGACGCCGGCCGCCCGCCTGTGCCGAGCCCTCGACCTAGTCGTCCTCCACTGGTACCGCAAGCATCAGGGTCATCATGACCAGTCGACTTCTCGTCGCGGTGCTCTGCGCGGGGCTGTTCCTCGCCGGCTGCACCTCGAGCGCGAACGACCGGCCGAACAAGGAGACCACGGCGACTGAGCACGCCGCTCCGGTTACCGTCAGGCCGGAGTGCGTCGACGTCGCGGACAAGGCGAACGAGTTCCTCAGCCGGGTCGTCCGGCTGGCCGACGGCGACTCGACTGCCCGACAGTTGCGCGCCGCGGCGGACGGCCTGTCCGACTCGTTCGACGAGGTCAAGGCGGCCGTGGGACCCGACGCCGCCGCGGACCTGGACGAGGCCGGGCAGGCTCTCGCACGGGCGCGTGACGCGCTCGCCGCGCGGCCGGTCGACACCGCCGGGCTGCGGACGGCCGCGAACGACCTACTCACCTCGCTCGGCGACGCGGCCGCCGTCTGCACGCCGGACTCGACCACGACGTCCACAGAGGACCCGACCGGTACCGGGACGACGCCGGCCCCGTCAACGAACCCGGACCTCAGCACGCCCACACTGGATCCGACGTACTGACTCCGCCGCGGCCGGAGAACTAGTCCGACGTGTTCAGAAGACGTCCCGTCCGAGCTCGGGGAAGGTTCACCCGACCACGTCCGATGCCTCGCGATCGCATGCCGCAAACGACGCGCCGCCACGTCCGCCCGCTCACGGGCGTTGACGACGGCATCACCAGCCAGTTCGCGGTCGCCCGGCCGGGCTGCGGAAGGTGAGCCAGTCGGTCCGGGCACCCGTGCCAGCCAAGCCCGTAACTCGACCACCCGGTTCCCGGCCTCGTCCGCACGCCGACGAGCCGCGACGGCCTGATCCTCGAAACGTCTCGTGTCGTCGTCCTGACCGTGAACGCCCATCGGCATACCGTTCGCACGCGGCGGCACGCGGATGCCATGCGCCTGCAGGTGGCGGCGCCGCTGGCGATCTTCCGGACTCGAGCCGGGTCCGGCCGGATCCTCGGCCCTAGGCAGTACGAGGGCAGTAGGCTGCGGTGATGGCCGAGTCGGGGAACATCAGGCACGTCCATCCGGGTGGGCCTGCCGACACGGCTCACCTCGGTGATCCTTTTCTGCAGGTCGTTCGGTTGCCCGGTCGGCAGGGGCTGAGCGTGCTCGGCGAGGTCGACCTGACGACCCACCGCAGGTGGGAGCGCGCGTTGGAGTCGCTGCTCGCCGCCGACACCTCCGCGCGGCTGGATCTGTCCGGACTGTCGTTCATCGACGCGTACGGAGCGGCCGCGTTGGTCGCTGCCGCGCAGCGGATGACGTCCGACACGACTTTGACGTTGTACCGGCCGCCGCTGTGCCTGCGGCGCATACTGGACATGTTGTGGCCGGGCGAGCTGCCCGTGATCACCATCGAGGACGAGGAGGCGGAATGAGCGCAGCCGCCCCTGCTCCGGCTGAGGTGTCCCCGGCCGAGCCGTTCGTGCACCCGGCGTTGTTCTACCGGGGCAAGGCGGAGTACCTGGCTGGGACCGTGCCGTTCGTGCGGGACGGGCTCGCCGCCGGCGACGCGGTGGCGGTGGCCGTACCCGGTGGCAACCTCGAGCTGCTGCGCGCCGAGCTCGGGCCGGACGCCGAACGGATACGGCTGTTGGACATGACTCAGGCGGGCCGCAATCCCGGCCGGATCATCCCTGGCGTGCTGCGGACCTTCGCCGACGCTCACGCCGATCAGCCGGTACGCATCATCGGGGAGCCGATCTGGCCGATGCGATCGGAACTGGAGTATCCGGCCTGTGTCCAGCACGAGGCGCTGATCAACATGGCGTTCACGGGCCGAGATGTGACGATCCTGTGCCCCTACGACGCCGACCGGCTCACCCCGACCGTGCTGGCGGATGCCGAAGCGACCCACCCGGTCCTCATCGACGGCAACGGGCAACGGGACAGCCGCGCATACTCCCCCGACCAGATCGTCGCCACCTACAACCGAACCCTGCCCGAACCGGCCGAGTCGCCCCTGGTTGTCGAGGTCGCGACCGCCGCGGACGTCGCGCAGGGTCGACGGCTGGCCCGCACCCGTGCCGGCGACGCCGGCATGCCGGACGACCGCATCGTCGACGTAGAGCTAGTGGTCACCGAGTTGCTCGCCAACAGCATCGATCACGGCGGCGGCTCGGGCACGATGCGGCTCTGGACCAGCGACGGTCAACTCGTCCTCGAGGTCCGCGACCACGGCTTGCTCACCGACCCCCTGGCCGGACGCCGTCCCGCTCGCCCCGGCCAAACCCGCGGCCGCGGCCTGCTGCTCGTCAACCACCTCGCCGACCTCGTCCGAGTGCACACCCACAACGACGGCACGACCCTGCGCGCCCACTTCCACATCTGAACCACCCGCCCATGGCACGACCCGGTCGTGGCACGGCCGACGGGGACAAGAAGCCGACCAGGTTCAGCAGACTGGACTGCGCCGAGGATCGATGACGGTGACCGCGAGGGCGCGAGCGGCGTCCGATGTGACTTGCGTCGGGCTGGTGATTGAGGCAGCGTGAGACGTGGGAGAGCCGGGAAGTCTGGTCGGCAGTCCGTGTTGTCGACCGCTGGAGTCTCGTGCGCAACTCTCGTCACTCTGCTCAGCAGCCCGCCTCGTCGTCGCGCCGGTTGCTGCTCGGTCGCGGCTCCTGGCCGGAAGTACGACGCATCGGCGACATCCTCCGCGCGGAGACGGTCGGCGGCGTATTGCTCGCGGTGGCCGCGGTCGCGGCGCTGGTATGGGCGAACTCGCCATGGCGGGCGGCGTATTTCGCGCTCGGCGATGTGCGGGTGGGTCCTGCTGCGCTGCACCTGGACCTGACGCTGGCGCAGTGGTCCGCCGACGGGCTGCTGGCGATCTTCTTCTTCGTGGCCGGGCTCGAGGTCAAACGCGAGTTCGTCGCCGGTGACCTGCGGCACCTACGTCAAGCGGTGCTGCCGGTGTCCGCCGCGGTGGGTGGCATGGCGCTGCCGGCCGTGGCCTATGCCGTGGTGAACCTCGGCTCGCCCGAGACGTTGACGGGCTGGGCGATACCAACGGCAACCGACATCGCGTTCGCGCTGGCCGTACTGGCACTGATCGGCACGCACCTGCCCGCGGCGCTGCGCGTCTTCCTGCTCACCCTGGCGGTGGTCGACGACCTGGTCGCCATCGTGGTCATCGCCGTGGTCTACACCGCCGACCTCGCGGTGCTGCCGCTGCTGCTCGCCCTGGTGCCGTTGGCGTTGCTCACCGTTCTGGTGCAGAAGCGGGTGCGGTCGTGGTGGCTGTTGCTGCCGCTGGCCCTGCTGACCTGGGTACTGGTGCACGAGTCCGGCGTGCATGCCACGGTGGCCGGCGTACTGCTCGGGTTCGCCGTGCCGGTGCGACGGCGCGCCGAGGGAGAGGGCCCGGGTCTTGCCGAGCATTTCGAGCACCGGTGGCGGCCGCTGTCGGCGGGCGTGGCCGTGCCGGTGTTCGCGTTCTTCGCCGCCGGAGTGTCGATCGCCGACTCCGGCGGGCTGGGCGCCGCGCTCGGCCAGCCGGTGACCATCGGCGTCATCGCCGGCCTGGTGCTGGGCAAAGCCCTCGGAGTGTTCGGCGCCACCTTCCTGGTCCATCGCTTCACCCGCGCCCAACTCGCCGACGGACTCAGCTGGTGGGACGTGCTCGGCCTCGCGTTACTGTCCGGCATCGGGTTCACCGTCTCACTGCTGATCGGCGAACTGGCCTTCGGCACCGGCTCGGACTGGGACGCCGACGTGAAGATCGGCGTACTGCTCGGGTCGGCGACCGCGGCACTGCTCGCCGCCGTGGTGCTCCGCACCCGCAACCGCGTCTACCGCCGCGTGTGCGCCGAAGAGGAACGCGACACCGACCAGGACGGAATTCCCGACGTGTACCAACGAACCTGAGCGCTCAGACCGCCCGCTCGGCCGCCAGAGCAGCCAACCGCCACGGACACCTGGCCGATGTGTCTCGGAGGCTGATGGAGATCACCGGCCGGGGTCTCGGACGAGGCCCGGGCCTGCCGGGGTGTCGTCGAGGTGCGGGTGTGGCAGCACGGCGGTCTCGGCCTGGGCTGGTGTGGTGTGTGGGTAGAGCACGAGCAGCAGGAGGATCGCCGCTGCCCCGCCGGCGAGTTGGGTGAGGATGAACAGCGGTGCCGAGGACGGGGCGATGCCGGCGAAGGTGTCGCTGAACATGCGGCCTGTGGTGATCGCGGGGTTGGCGAAGCTGGTGGAGGAGGTGAACCAGTAGGCCGCGCCGATGTAGGCGCCGACCGCGGCGGGGGCTCGCTCGACGCGACCGGTGCGGACGAGGGCGAAGATCAGTAGGACGAGTCCGAGAGTCGCGACGAACTCGGACAGTCCGTGTGCGGCGCTGGCCCGGTGGGTGGTGCTGATGCTGACCGGATCGAGCTCGAACATGGCGTTGGCCAGTACCGCGCCGGCGACGCAGCCACTGAGCTGGGCCGGTGCGTAGGCCGCCAGCTCTCGCCAGGACAGTCCACCGAGCACGGCGTCTACCAGTGACACCACCGGGTTGAAGTGCCCACCGCTGACCGGACCGAACATCAGGATCAGTGCGTAGAGACCGACGGCGGTCGCGGCGGCGTTCTCCAGCAGCTGCAGGCCGACATCACCGGGTGAGAGGCGTCGGGCCGCGATGCCGGAGCCGATGACCAGTGTCGCGAGCAGCAGGCTGCCGAGGAACTCGGCGAACGTTTTGCGAGCCAATCGGCCCATGGACTCTCCATTTGTGCACGAACGTGGACGGATGCTGCGAATCGTGTCAGGACAGGCGGACGAGGGCGCGGCTGCCCATCGTTCATGGTGGTGATGTCGCTACCCGCAGTACTCAGGGGGCGGCGCGGTGGGGGTCGTCACGGAACGGACCGCCGGGCTGGAGTAGGGCGGAGATGAGGTCCAGGGGTTCGGGGCGGACGCGGTACCAGCTCCAGGTGCCACGTCGTTCGCGGGAGAGCAGGCCAGCCTGGACGAGGATCTTCAGGTGGTGCGAGAGCGTGGACTGCGGCATGTCGAACTCGTCTGCGAGGTCGCAGAAGCAGGCTTCGCCGGTCGGGGTCTGACGGACGAGGGCGAGCAGCTTGACCCGGATCGGGTCGGACAGGGCCTTGAACAGGGGCGCGGCGTCGGCAAGAGCGTCGAGGTGGGCGTCGGGGTGGGCGGGGTTGTCCTCACCGGGCAACGCATCCAGCAGTACCACCCCGTTCCTGCGCTCGAGCACGGCCTCGCCTGCGTCATGATGACATGGTGCTCAACCAGTATGAACGTCCGGTGAACGCTTGGCGGGTGTGGCCTGAGCAGGAACGCTGCGGGTCTCTTGGTCGTCTGGCGTGTCGGCGGAGGGGACGGTGAACTGGTAGCCGAGACCTCGGATGACCTTGATCCATCGCGGGTCGTGGTCGTGGTCGCCGAGACGCTTGCGCAGTCGCATCACGTGCACGGTCAGGCTGTTGCTGCTCACGCCGTGCTTGTCGCCCCACACGGCCCGATTCAGTTCCGTGCGTGTCAGCACGGCGCCGACGCGTTCGGCGAAGTAGCGGAGGAGGAGGAACTCCTGCGGCGGGAGTTGCACGAGGCGTCCGTCCAACCAGAACTGGGGCACGGCGCCGTCGATCCGGAGCCGGCCGAGGTCGATCACCATCGGTCGCAGTTCCACCTCGTCGGGTTCCCGCGCGAACGAACGGAGCAGGCCGAGCAACCGTCGCGCCGGGTACGGACGCTGGACGACGGCGGTGGCCCCCAGCTCCGCGGCTTGGGCGGCGAGGTCACCGGATCCGGCGCCGGCGCCCACGATGATCGGCAGCTCGCGGTCGACCTCGCGGACGATGGACAGGAACTCCGCGGCGCCCAGCCGACCCGACGCGGGCCCGAGCACGACGGCGTCCGGGCAGGTGCGGCCGACCTGCAGCAACGCCACGGCTGGGTCGGTGCACAGGTGCACCTCGACCGGCTGCCCGACGAACGCGTCGATCAGCTCGTGCGCGATGTCGGTGTCGTGCTCGACGAGCAGCACGGCGAGCCGGTCCTGCGTACGCGCGCGGGCCGCCATGCAGCCACGTCGCCGCGCGTGGAACTGGGTGTTGTCCGATTCCCACCCCTGGGTGAGGGTCCCCGGCATGGCGGTTCAGCCGAATCGACCGGTGATATAGGCCTCGGTCCGCCGGTCGCTCGGGTTGGCGAAGATGTGTTCGGTGGTGTCGAACTCGACCAGGCGCCCGATGCGGTTGCCCTGTTCGTCGGCCTCAGCGGTGAAGAAGGCGGTGCGCTGGGAGACGCGGGCGGCTTGTTGCATGTTGTGCGTGACGATGATGATCGTGAACCAGGTGGCCAGGTCGTTCATCAGGTCCTCGATCTTGGCGGTGGCGATCGGGTCGAGCGCTGAGCAGGGCTCGTCCATGAGGATCACCTCGGGGGAGGTGGCGATGGCACGGGCGATGCACAGCCGCTGTTGCTGGCCGCCGGACAGTCCGTAGGCGTTCTGCTTGAGCTTGTCCTTGACCTCCTCCCACAGGGCGGCGCCGCGCAGCGCCTGCTCGACGACGGCGTCCATGCTCTCGACGTTCATCCCGGTGACCCGCGGGCCGTAGGCGACGTTGTCGTAGATGGACTTGGGGAAGGGGTTGGGCTTCTGGAACACCATGCCGACACGGCGGCGCAGCTCGATCACGTCGACGTCCGGGCCGTACATGTCGATGCCGTGGTAGGTGATCCGGCCGTGCACCCGTGCGCCGGGGATGAGGTCGTTCATCCGGTTCAGGCAGCGCAGCACTGTGGACTTACCGCACCCGGACGGGCCGATGAGCGCGGTGATCTCCTTGCTGCCGAACGCGAGTTCTACGTCGCTGACGGCGAGGAAGTCGCCGTAGCTGACACCGAGTTCGTGCGTGGTGATCACCCCGTCCGGCTCGGAGATCGGCATCCGGGGCGTCTGGTGGTGGGCAATCTCGACGAACAGCCGCTCGCCCTGATCGTCTACTTCGGATGCTCGCTGATCGTCGGTCACGCGTGTGTGCTCCGCTCGGCTCATCGGGCTGGGGTCCTCTCGGGATTTGTCACGGTGGTCACCAGCGTCGCTGGAATCGGTTGCGCAGCCAGATCGCGAGCCCGTTCATCACGAGCAGGATGATCATCAGCAGCAGGATCGTGGACCAGAGGAGCTGCTCCATCTCGATGCCGGGCAGTGACACGAAGCGGTAGATCTGCACCGGCAACACCGTGTAGCGGTCGAGCACTCCTTCGGGATTGACGGTGACGAACACCGTGGCACCGACCAGGATCAGCGGTGCGGCCTCGCCGATGGCGCGGGACAGCGCGAGGATCACGCCGGTGGCGATGCCGGACACGGCGGCGGGCAGAACCTGTCGCCACGTGGTCTGCCACTGGGTCGCACCGAGTGCGAGCGACGCGTCGCGGATCTCCCGAGGCACGGCACGCAGCGCTTCCCGCGTGGTGATGATCACCACGGGAAGGATGAGCAGGGCGAGTGCGACCGACGCGGCGATGATGACCGCGCCGACGGAGACCGGGCCGCGGACCACGAACGCGAGCGTGAGGATGCCGTAGATGATCGACGGCACGGCGACCAGGTTCTGGATGTTCAGCTCGACGAGCCTGTTCCACCACTTCGTGTCGTCGGCGTACTCCTCCAGGTAGATCGCCGCGCCGATGCCCAGCGGCAGGGCGAGGACGATGGTGCCGCCCATCACCCACAAGGTGCCGAGGATCGCCGACTGCACTCCAGCGGTCTCCGGGCGCAGCCGCGAGGGCTGGTTACCGATCAGGTTGGCGTCGAACCGGTGCCAACCCTCGGAGACGATCACCGCGAGCACGATGAGCAGGAACACGCACGCGACGGTGAGGCACAGCCACAGCAGGGCCGCGAACACCGCGGACCGCACGTCGGTTCGGCTGCCGCGGGTGAGTCGCTCGGTGCCGGCCGGCGGGGAGAGGGTGAGGCTCATCAGTAGGCCTGCCTGAACTTGCGGACCAGCCAGATGCTGATCGCGTTGATCAACAGCGTGAGGATGAACAGCAGCGCGCCGACCGCGAACAGCGAGTAGTACACCGGGCTGCCCTGCGGTGCGTCACCGCTCGCGACCTGCGCGATGAACCCGGTCATCGTCTGCGCACCCACCAGCGGATCCAGAGTGAACTGCGGTTGGTTGCCAGCCGCGATCGCGACGATCATCGTCTCGCCGACCGCGCGGGAGATGCCGAGCACGATCGCGGCGACGATTCCCGACAGCGCCGCCGGGAACACCACTCGCAGCGTGGTCTGCATACGGTTGGCACCTAGCGCGTAGGAGCCCTCGCGCAGCGCTGCCGGCACCGCGGACATCGCGTCCTCGGACAGCGACGCCACCGTGGGGATGATCATGAAGCCCATCACGATGCCCGGCGAGAGGTTGTTGAAGATGCCCGCGCCCAGCAGGTCCCGCAGGATCGGGGTCAAGAACAGCAGCGCGAACACGCCGTAGACCACCGTCGGCACGCCAGCGAGGATCTCCAGGATGGGTTTGAGGACCCTGCGCACCCGCCGGTTGGCGTACTCGGAGAGGTAGATCGCCGCGCCGAGGCCGAGCGGCACCGCGACCAGCAACGCGATCACGGTCGTGGTCAGCGTCCCGAGCACCAGCGGCAGCACGCCCCAGTCCTTGTCGGTCCACGACGCCTTGTCGCCGAACCCGGCGGTCCAGCTGGTGCCGGAGAGGAACTCGCCGATGCCGACGTTGCTGAAGAACGTGCCCAACGGGGCCAGCAGCGACACCACGATGCCCGCCGTGATCACCACGGACAACAACGCCGAGGCGGCCAGCAGGACCTTGATGATCCGCTCGCCGATCCGGCTGCGTTGTGTGCTCAGGTCGAGCGGGGTGTCGGGCGGCGGCGGGCCCCCCGCTCCGGGGGAGCCCGCCGTGACTGGACCAGTGGTCACTTGCTGCCGGCCTTCGACTTCAGGTCGGCGAGCTCGGACTGCGCGGTCTTGATCTGGTCGTCGGTAAGCGGGATGAACTTCGCGACCTCGACGATGTCGGGGTTGTTCTCCAGGTAGAACTCCGCGAAGGAAACCACCTGCGGCTTCTTCAAGCCGGCGTCGGAGACGTAGATGAACAGCGGCCGGAACAGCGGCGTGTAGCTCTGGTCCTGGGCCGTCTCAGCCGACGGCGCGACGCAGCCGCCGCCCCCGTCGATCTCGACCGCCTTGAGCTTGTCCGCGTTCGCCTCGAGGTAGGAGTAGCCGAAGTAGCCCAGCGCGCCCTTGGTCGCCGACACACCCTGCACCGTGACGTTGTCGTCCTCGGTGGGGTTGTAGTCGGTGCGGCTGGCGCCCTCCTCGCCGTTGACCTTCTCGGTGAAGTAGTCGAAGGTGCCCGAGTCCGAGCCTGCGCCGAACAGTTCCAGCGGCTCGTTCGGGAACGACGGGTCCACCTGGTTCCAGTTCTTCACCTTGGAGTCCGGTTCCCAGATCTTCTTGAGCTGTTCGACGGTCAGGCAGTTGGCCCAGTCGTTCTCGTTGTTCACCACGACGCTGAGCGCGTCGTTGCCCACCAACAGCTCGGTGTAGGCGATGTTGTTCTCCTTGCAGATGGCGATCTCGGAGTCCTTGATCGGGCGCGACGCGTCGGAGATGTCGGTCTCCCCGGCGCAGAACTTCTCGAACCCACCACCGGTTCCGGACGTGCCGACGGTGACGTTGGCGTCCGGGTTCTCCTCCATGAACAGCTCCGCGGCCGCCGAGGACAGCGGCTCGACCGTGCTGGACCCGTCGATCACGACCGCCCCCGAGACGGTCTCGCCCTCGCCACCACCGGAGCCACCGCTACCGCCGTCATCGGAGCCACCGCAGGCGGACAAGGTCAGTCCGGCTGCCACAACAGTGGCGAAAACACCGGCCGCGGCACGCGCCCGCGAGAGTTGGCGGATGGTCACTTGGATTGCCTCCTGCGTAGGAACCCCGACCGCGGTCGGGACGTTCGGGTGCCCCTCGGTCAAGGAACGACTGAATCCAATAGTTTCGTTCTAAACGCCGCGTGAACGCGAGGTGAAGCTGACGACTCGGATTGAAGAATCTCGCTCCAGCGGCGGGTCGGTCAGTCGACCAGCGCACTCGGTCTCGCGAGCAACGCGTGCGCGGCGTCGAACTGCTCGGGCACGAGCGCGTACCAGGCCCAGGTGCCGCTTCGCTTCCGGCGCACGAGTCCGCTGTCGACCAGCACGGCAAGATGATGACTCATCGTCGACTGACTCAACCCGACCACGTCGACGAGGTCGCACACGCACGCCTCGCCTGCCGGAGCGGCGTGCATCGCCGCGAGCAGCCGCAGCCGGACCCGGCTACTCATGGCCCTGCACACGGCGGCGATCGCAACGGCCTCCGAATCCGGGATTGCGCAGCTCAACGGCATGCGCGGCCGGGTCCCACAGCTCTCGACGAGGTCGAGCCCGCGCCCGGTCGGGGTCGTCACGACGCCAGGGTAGGTCATCGACCAGTCGAAGTCGATGCGAGCGTTGACACGCGGTCAGACCGACTGATTCGCTATATCGGAAGATGCCGATACAGTCGGATGTCCGCAGGGGGTCCCCGATGACCAGCGCCCCGCATGTGCCGCACCGCCACGTGGCAGACCAGTTGGACCGTATCGCCGACGAGCTCGCCGACACGTTTCGCGGCGTGTTCGCATCGGACACGGTGACCAGGTTCGTCTACGAGACCCACGCCCTGCTCGACGAGCACGCGACGATCAAAACCCATCTCGTGACTCTCACCGGCCGGTTCGCCAAGCAGCGGCTCACCGACTACGGCCACCAGCAGGGTCTGACCAGGGTCACCGTGCCCCAGGTGCTGTTCGTCTGCGTGCACAACGTCGGCCGCTCGCAGATGGCCGCCGCGCTGCTGGACCACCACGCCTTCGGCAAGGTCACCGTCCGCTCGGCCGGCTCCCAGCCCCAGGGCGCCATCCCGGAAACCGTCACGACCGCCCTCGCCGAGCTCGGTGTCGGTCTGGCCGAGGCCTACCCCAAGCCGCTGACCGACGAGGTGGTGCGGGCCGCCGACGTCGTGGTCACCATGGGGTGCGGCGATACCTGCCCGGTCTACCCCGGCAAGCGCTACCTCGACTGGCAGGTCGCCGATCCACTCGGCAGGCCGCTGGAGCAGGTCCGGCCCATCCGGGACGACCTCGACAGGCGGGTGCGCAGTCTGCTCACCGAGCTCCTCGACGGCTGAGGGCGCCACCACCTCCTGAGCTCCACCACCGGAATGCCACCACCGGAATGCCACCACCGGAGTTCCACAGTGTTCACTTCGATCGGGCACTATCGAAACAGGAGCCCGCGCCGATCCGAGGAGTACACGGTGGCCCACACGCCCGAGGTCCTGTTCGTCTGCGTTCACAACGCCGGGCGCTCGCAGATGGCCGCCGCCCTGCTGCAGCACCACGCGCTCGGCCGGGTCGCGGTCCGCTCCGCCGGCTCCGAGCCCGCCGAGAAGGTCAACCCGGCCGCGGCCGAGGCCCTCGCCGAGTGGGGCCTGGACATCGCCGCCGAGATCCCCGCCAAGCTGTCCACGGCGGATGTGGAGGCGGCCGACGTGGTGATCACCATGGGCTGCGGCGACGCCTGCCCGATCTTCCCCGGCAAGCGCTACCTCGACTGGGACCTCGTGGATCCGGCCGGCAAGAGCGTCGGGGCCGTGCGCCCGATCCGAGACGACATCGACCGCCGCATCCGCGGCCTCCTCGCCGAACTTCTCGACACCTGAGCTCTCACATACCAGTCACGAGTTCGACGACGCTGAGACGGTGCCTCAGGCGACTGCTTCCTCGGCGGGCATCAGCACGGCCGCGAGCCGGCGCATGGCGTCCGGGACCGCGCGGTAGTACACCCAGGTGCCCCGACGTTCGCCGGTGATCAGGCCGGCCTCGCGCAGCACCTTGAGGTGATGGGAGATCGTCGGCCCGGTCAGCGCGAAGGCGCCGGTCAGGTCACACACGCACGCCTCGCCACCCTCGGTGGACGCGATCAGCGACAGCAGCCGGAGCCGGATCGGATCGCCCACTGCCTTGAACCCGCGGGACAGTACATCCGCCTGGCCGGGTGTGAGCGGCTCGTGGTCCAGTGGCGCGCAGCACGCATCCAGCTGCTGGTCGATCAGTTCTCGATTCGACACACCTCTATCTTGACGTACGTCGAATCAACCGGCAAGCTGTTAGACAACCATCTAAACAAGGCGGTGCCGCATGAACGACAGCGAGCTGCGCGAACAGGTCCGCGACCGCTACGCGGCGGCGGCCATCGCCGTGAGCACCGGCTCCGATGCGAGCTGCTGCGACAGTTCGTGTGGCGACTCCTGTTCGCCGGCCGGTACCGCCTACGAGCTCAGCGACCGGACGGCCCTGCCCGCTGACGCGCTCGCCGCCAGTCTCGGCTGCGGCAACCCGCTGGCCGTAGCCGAGCTCCGCGAGGGCGAAACGGTGCTCGACCTGGGCTCGGGCGGCGGCATCGACGTACTGCTCTCCGCGAGGCGGGTCGGCCCGAGCGGCAAGGTCTACGGGCTGGACATGACCGACGAGATGCTCGCGCTCGCCGTCGCCAACGCACGCGAGGCCGGCGCCACCAACGTCGAGTTCCTCAAGGGCACGATCGAAGCCGTCCCGCTCCCCGCGAACACCGTCGACGTGATCATCTCCAACTGCGTGATCAACCTGTCCACCGACAAGCCCGCCGTGTTCACCGAGGCCTTCCGCGTCCTGCGCCCCGGCGGACGTTTCGGCGTCAGCGACATCCTTGCCGAGGACCACCTGACCCCAGCCCAGCGCGCCGAACGCGGCGCGTACGTCAGCTGTCTAGCGGGTGCCGCGTCCTTCTCCGAGTACCGGACCGGCCTGGCCGCGGCCGGTTTCACCGCCATCGACATCACGCCGACCCACGCGGCCGCGGACGCGATGCACTCGGCGATCGTCCATGCCCGTAAGCCACCGACCGGTTGACGTTGACAAGCACGCACCCGCCTCAGTAGATATTGGCTCAGTGACAGCTGAGACAAGCGCGGATCTGCAACGCCGGGTGGCGATCCATGCCGCCCTGGCCGACCCCGCGCGTCTGTCCATCATGGACCTACTGCAGGTCGCCGATGCGGCGCCCTCAGAGCTGGCGACACTGTTGTCGATGCCGTCGAACCTGGTGGCACACCACCTTGGCGTGCTCGAGAAGGTGGGACTGATCCGCCGATCGCGGTCGGCGGGTGACCAGCGGCGGATCTACCTCAGCGCGGTCGATACCAAGCTGGGACCGTTGACCCCGGCCCCGGCTCCGGCGCGCACCGCGCCGCGGCTGGTGTTCGTCTGCACGCACAACTCGGCCCGCTCTCAGCTGGCGGCTGCGCTGTGGCGCCGGCACAGCGAGGTACCGGCGACCTCCGCGGGCACCGACCCGGCGCCGCGGATCCACCCCGGCGCGATCGCCGCGGCACGGCGTCACCAGCTGCCCATCCGTACCTCCGCGCCACGCCGGGTGGGCGAGGTGCTTCGTCCGGACGATCTGGTCGTCGCGGTGTGCGACGCAGCGCACGAGGCGCTGGACACCGGGCTGCGCCGCCTGCACTGGTCGATCGCGGATCCCGCCGCCGCCGGCACCGACGAGGCGTTCGACCAGACCGTGGACTCCCTGACCGAACGGGTACTCCGCCTCTCCCCGACCGTCAGGCGAGTTCCGCGCTCGACACCGGCCCGAAGGACACGTCAGAACCGGCCGGCATGACGGTCGGCGCAGCGCGACTCAGCGAACGTCAGTCATGAGAGCGCGCTCGCGGGTCTGGGGATTGTCAGCACGGACAGCACTGCCGCAGCTGCAGCAAGTCCACCGAGGACCAGGAACATGGTGTGGTAGCTGCCGAGCACATCGGCCAGCGCGGCACCGGCGAACGGCGCCGTCGCCATCGTGATCGTCATCGGCGCGGAGAGCAGCCCGGTGAGGTGGCCGTAGTAGCGGCGGCCCCAACGGTCGGTGACGGCGGTCGCCTGCAGCAGGGTGAACACGCCACGGGCCATGCCCGCCACCACCGCCCCGACGGTCAGAGCCACGACGGTCGCGAGCACGCCGAGCGCGGCCGTGGTCAGTGCCAGCGCTGCGAGGATCGCCACGGTGCGCGCCAGGACGCTGGTGTGGCGCACGATCGCGGCGTAGCCGAGGCGGCCGACAACCTGCCCGGCGCCGCCGAGCCCGAGGGCGACCGCGGCGACGCCAGTCGAGATGCCCCGCTCGGTGAGCAGCGGCACGAGGTTGATGACCGCGGCGAACGTCGCGAGCGCGGCCAGGCTCATCACCACCGCCAACGCGAGAAACGTGCCGCTGCGCGCGGTGTGCCGCGGGTCGGTGTCCACGCGACCGGGTTCGGGCCGCGGCGGCCAGGGCTGGCGCAGGCCGAACCAATGCGCCGGGACGGTGATGGTCGCCAGGATCGCGGCGAGCACGAGATAGGTGGTCCGCCAGTCCAGGTGCGCGACGAGCGCGGCGGTCAGTGGGGCGAACACAGTGCTCGCCAGACCGCCGGCCAGGGTCAGGATCGTCAGCGCCCGCACCGGGTCCGGGCCGTGCCAGCGGGTCAGTGCGGCGAACGCGGGCGGATACAGCACGGCACCCATCGCCATTCCGGCCACCAGCCAGGCCGCGACGAACCACAGCAGGTTCTGCGCCGTGGCGACCAGAACCACGGCCGGCACGGCGAGCACCGAGCCCGCCGTCATCACAGTGCGCGGGCCGTGTCGGTCGATCCGGCGGCCGACCGGGATCCCGACGAGCGCGGCCACCAGCTGGCTGGCCGACAGCGCGGCGGTGATCGCCGCCGTCGACCAGCCGGTCGCCGCGGTGATGTCACCTGCCAGCACCGGGAACGCGTAGTAGAGCACGCCCCAGCTGGTGATCTGTGTCGCGCACAGGGTCGCGAGCACCACCCGCTTCCCCGTGCGCGACACCTCCCCCGACGCGGCAGGCGTCGTGGCGTCGCGCGGACCGGTCACCGCGCCGGCGGCGCGGCCAAGGTCAGCATCTCGGGTGCGGTCTCCAGGACGGTGACGGGGCCGCAGCAGCCACCCGCCTGGTCCTGGGCCTGGTCCTGTGCCGGCTCGTCGAACACCCCGGCGCCGCCGCACACCCCGGTCTCCGGGAGCACGAGCTCCACCCGCTCCGCCGCCGCGCGGTCACCGGCGAGACTGGCGGCGATCGAGCGGACCTGCTCGTAGCCGGTCATCGCCAGGAACGTCGGCGCGCGGCCGTAGCTCTTCATACCGGCCAGGTAGACGTTCGGCTCCGGGTGGCCGAGTTCCTTGACACCGTGCGGGTACACGGTGCCGCAGGAATGCACGTTCGGGTCGATGAGCGGTGCCAGCGCGACCGGCGCCTGCAGCGTCGCATCCAGTTCCAGCCGCAGCTCCGAGAGCCACGACAGGTCCGGCCGGAAGCCGGTCAGCACGACCACCGCGTCCACACCGGACACCCGATGCCCGGCGCCGGACACCAGTGTCAGGTGCCCCTCGGCGTCGCGCTCCACTGTCTCGGTGCGGAATCCGGTCACCACCTCGACGTGGCCCGCGGCCACCGACTGCTTCGCGCGCAACCCCAGCGCACCGCGCGCAGGCAGCTGATCGGCATCGCCGCCGCCGAAGACGTCACCCACCGTGCCGCGGCGCAGCACCCAGCTGACCCGCGTCCCGGTGTCCGCGAGACCGGTGAGCGCGACCAGCGCGGTCAGCGCCGAGTGTCCACTGCCGACAACGGCGACGTGCTGGCCGACGTACCGTGCCCGCACGGCCTCGTCGGTGAGATCGGGCACCCGGTAGGAGATCCGGTCGGCGGCGTCGTGCTCGCCGAGCGCGGGCAGCCCGTCACCGCCGAGCGGGTTCGGCAGCTCCCAGGTCCCCGAGGCATCGATCACCGCGCGGGCGGTGATCCGCTCCTCCCGACCGTCACGATGCCGGACGTGCACCGTCAACGGCTCGGTCTCGCGGCCGACGTCGACAACCCGGTCGCGCCCGCGGCGGGCCACGCCGACCACCTCCGCGCCGAACCGGACTCGCGCGCCCAGCACGTCGGCCAGCGGTCGCAGATAGCGACTCGCCCACTCCTCCCCCGTCGGATACTCCGCCCCGACGGGCCGCTCCCACCCCGTCGGCTCGAGTAGCCGACCGGCGGCCGGGCCGACGAGCTCCGACCACGGCGAGAACAACCGCACGTGGTGCCACGCGGCGACCGCCGCGCCGGCCCGATCCGCCTTCTCCAGCACCAGCGGCTCCAGGCCACGTGCGGCCAGCTCGGCCGCCGCGGCCAAACCCACCGGCCCGGCACCGACCACGATCACCGGCAACGCCGACATCTCCCACTCCCATTCATCGATGCCGCTCGATCGACTGCGGCAGAGGCTATCGACCTGACTCGACGAACACAACCATCGATCAGGATCGATCATTGAGTCACGGTCCGCGACCGGCAAGCCGACCGCGGGTGACAGCCCCCGCGCCGCAGGGATCTCGACGACAGCTGATTAGACACACTTCTATATTGACACTTGTCGAATCAACCTGCAAGCTGTCGCCCAGAAGATTTAGACAGCTATCTAACCAAGGAGCACGACATGAGCACGTACGCCACAGTCGGCAACGTCACGCCCGTCACGACCGACTGCTGCCACGACACCGTCACGGCCGAGACCACTGAGACCGACCCGGCGGTTCGCGGATGTTGCGGCAGCGCTGAGGCCACTGCCGCAGGGCGGTGCTGCACCCCGACCGACCGGGCGCAAGCCATCGACGCCGGTCGCGGATGCTGCGGATAACGTCGGCGACAGCTGACGCCATCGCCTCTGACCACCTGAACAAGTTGACCTACCATCGACCTACGTCGATAATCATGCGTCATGACGTCGACCGTCCCGCCCGCGCAAGTCCTCCCGGACGCGGAGGCGGCGACCTACGCCGAATGGTTCGCCTGCCTGTCCGAACCGAACCGGGTGCGGCTGCTGCACACGGTCGCCATCGCGCCGGGCGGGATCAGCGTGGGCGCCCTGACCGAGACGCTCGGCATCAGCCAGTCCACCTGCTCCCACCACGTCCGCAAACTCGCCGACGTCGGGTTCCTGCTACTGCACAAGGAAGGCGCCAGCACCCGGGTGACGGTGAACCAGGCCTGCTGCGTCGGCCTGCCGCACGCAGCGGACGCCGTGATGGGACTACTCGCGCCGCGCCCCTGCTGCCCGGCCGACGTGCCCGAGGACGTCACCGTCCGCGCGCTCGAACCGCGTGACTGGCCCGCCGTGCGGCGCATCTACGCCGAGGGCATCGCCACCGGCATCGCCACCTTCGAGACCACCGTCCCCAACCGCGCCAGCCTCGAGGCGAAATGGCTACTCGGCCACCGCTGGGTAGCCGAGGTCGACGGCGAGGTCGCCGGCTGGACCGCGCTCGGCCCCGTGTCCACCCGCGAGTGCTACTCCGGCGTCGCCGAAAGCTCCATCTACGTCACCGAACGACGGCGCGGCCGCGGAGTCGGCAAGGCCCTCATCCGCCAGCAGGTCGTGGCCGCCGACGCGGCCGGGCTGTGGACGCTACAGACCGCGATCTTCACCGAGAACCGCGCCAGCATCGCCCTGCACCACTCCGCCGGCTACCGCATCGTCGGCGTCCGCGAACGCATCGCCCAACTCCACGGCACCTGGCACGACACCGTTGTCATCGAACGCCGTGCCGACACCGTCACCGACCCTGTCACGAGCTGACCCCGCGGGAGCGCGTATGGAGATCGTGGTGGACGACCTCTCCGGACCGGAGATCGCCGCGTTCCTCGACGAGCACATCCGGCAGCTGCGCGCCATCACCCCGCTGGAGAGCAAGTACGCCCTGGACCTCGACGCACTCCGCGCACCGGACATCACGTTCTGGTCCGTACGGGACGGCAACGCCCTGGTGGGCTGCGGCGCGCTCAAACGACTGGCCCCGGACCACGCCGAGGTGAAGTCGATGCGCACCAGCCCAACCCGCCAGCGCAGCGGGATCGCCGCCCTGCTGCTCGACCACATCATCACCGAAGCCCAGCGCCTTGGCTTCACCCGCCTCAGCCTCGAAACCGGCGCGGACGAGTTCTTCCTTCCCGCACGCAGGCTGTACGAGAAGTTCGCCTTCGACTACTGCGCCCCCTTCGCCGACTACCAACCCAGCCCGCACAACACCTTCATGACCAGACAGGTGTAACCGGCGATGGTGTCGGCACACGGAGACGACGCCGCCGCAGGCCCCTGGCGGCGGTGGAATTCCGTGTGGCTACGCAACACCCGGGCCCGCTCGCTCGCCTACCCCATCCTGCTCGCCCTCGCCGCGATCGACTCCGCCGGCTACAGCGTGATCGCACCGACCCTGCCCACCCTCGCCGAACGCCACGACGCGGGCCCCGCCCTCATCGGCGCGCTCGCCAGCACCTTCCCCCTCGCCATGATGGCCGGATTCGCCGCGGCCGGGCGCCTCGTCCGCGCCGGCCGCACCCGCGCCACCCTGCTCGCCGCCGTCACTGTGGCCGCCGTCGGCGCCGTGCTGTTCGCCACCGCGTCCGGGCTTCCCCTGCTGTTCGCCGCGCGCGCCCTGATGGGCCTCGGATCCGGCGGACTCTGGATCGGCGTCACCTTCGCCACGCTCGCCTACTGGCCCGGCCAGGAATACCTGTGCATGAGCCGCATCTACGCCGCCTACTCCGCCGGCGCTCTCCTCGGCCCGCTACTCGGCGCGCTCGGCGGCACCACGGCCCCCTTCCTCACCTACGCCCTGCTGCTCGCCCTCATCGCCCCCGCCGCGGCCGCGCTCCCCAGTCCCGCAGCCGACCAGTTCCGCTCCGACCGCAGCGCTCTACGCACCCGAGGATTCTGGATCGCCGCCGTCGGCATCATGCTCGCCATCCTCGCCACCGGTGCACTCGATGGCGTCCTCCCCCTGCACTTCGCAGGCCGCCTCTCCCAAGCCGGCATCGGCCTGGCCTACCTCGCCGTCGGAGCCCTCATCGCGATCGGCTCCGCCGCTGCGGGCCACCAGGCGCCCGCCCGCATGCTCGTCACCGGAGCCGTCGCCATCACGGTTGGCCTCACCCTCGCCGGCGCCACCAACGCCTACCTCCCCTGGGCCGCCGCCCTCCTGCTCATCGGCCTCGGTATCGGCGCCGCCCAAACCGGCGCTACCGGTCTGCTCCTCAACGCGGTCCCGACCACGCGCATCGTCACCGCCATGATCGTCTGGTCTCAACTCGGCATCTTCGGCTACCTGGCCGGCCCCGCACTCGGCGGCCTCCTCGCCCAACACCTCGGCTTCGCCGCCCTCGGCCTGCTTCCCACCGCAACCCTCGCACTTCTCGCCGTGGTCAACAAAAGGCGCCGCGACACCCCGCCACGCTGACAGGTGAGCCCGCTGACCGGGGTCGAGGCCGGAGCAGGGGTGTTGCCAGCCGCCCTTACTGGCGTCCCGCTCAGCGGTGGTGAGGGTTTGTGTCGTGGTTGGGTGTGAGTTGGCAGTGGCCGGTTCGGCAGTCGTCGAGGATGGTCTGTGCGTGGCGCCGGGCTCGGTTCAGGTGGGCGATCTTGGTGTCGATGCGGTCGACGACGGCTTCGAGGCGCCAGCGTTCGCTGTCGCAGGTGGTGCCGCCGGCGTCGTGGGCGTGCAGCGCGTCGATGACTTCGTCCAGGGTGAAGCCCATGTCCTGTAGGGCTTTGGCCGTGCGGATTCGTTCTACTGTGGACTCACTGAACATGCGGTAGCCGGAGGGTCGGCGCTGCGCCGCAGGTAGTACGCCACGGCGTTCGTAGAAGCGGACCGTGTCGACGGTGACACCGGCTTGCTGGGCGACTTGGCCGATCTTCATCCACACACCTCCGCGATAAGCCTTGACTCTGGACCAGAGTCAAGAGTTTACGGTTATCGGTGATGGTGCACCAGCACCCTGAGCACGAGGAGGACACCGATGACCGAGACCTATGAGATTCCGCCGGACGCACCCATCGTGTGCACGATCCGACCGGGCGACGACGAGCAGGCGATGATGGAGACCTACCGCGCGCTGTTCGCCGAGGAGGTCTTCGTCACCGGGGAGCGCACCGACTGGGGCGTGCGGTGGACCTTCCAGGCCAAGGAGGGGGTCGAGGAGCGAGTGCGGGCGCAGGCAGCGTCCGAGCAGCGGTGCTGTGCGTTCCTGCGGATGGCGATCACCGTCACCGACGGCACGGTGGTGTGGGACGTCCTCGGACCGGCGAACGCCCGCGTGTTCCTCGACGAGTACGTCCAGTTGCCCCAGACGGCGTTCGGCGGCATCGACGCACTGCGCGACCGGACGATCGCCACCGGCATGTTCCTCGACGACCAGCGACAGGATCAGCGTCAGGATCAGCGCCAGTCCGAAGCAACGGCATGACGTCGAGGCTTGACGTCGAGTCGCACCTGCCGGCCGTCGCACCGAAGCCGCACGCCTCGGACTAACGACTCACGGCACTAATCGTCGCGGGCGCGCGGGCGGCAAGATGGGAACATGCGACGCGACGCCCTGCTCGTCACCTTTGCCTGTGTCCTGGTCTGGGCCCTGCTGCCCGGGGCCGCCTCCGCTCACCCCGGCTGGTCGACCGACGCGACCTACCACAACGACGCCGCCACCCCGGGCGCCGATCCGTTCGTGATGTTCGACCGGGCCAGCGGCTACTACTACGCCTACTCCACCGAGGGTGCCGACCCCGGTCACCACTTCGCGATCTACCGCTCGCCCGATCTCGCCACGTGGGAACACCTGCCCGGCGGCGCGCTGCGGGCGGGCCAGGACGGCGACTGGGCCAACGACTGGTTCTGGGCGCCGGAGGTCTACCACAACCCGCGCACGGGCCTGTACTTCCTGTTCTACGCGGGCCGGATGAACCGGAACGTGGCCGAGCACTTCCGCTACCCGGACTTCGAGGAGGCGAGCAAGGTCGGCGTGGCCGTGTCGCGCTCGCCGGCCGGGCCGTTCCGCGACATCGTCGAGGCCCCGCTGGACTACTACCCGTTCGACCCCGCCTACCACGACGTCAACCTGATCATGGACGCCACGCAGAAGAAGCCGCCGGCGACCCTCGAGGAGGGGCAGACGGCCCCGCTGGGCACCTACATCCCGTTCATCGACCCGAACGTGTTCTTCGACGTGGACGGCCGGATCTACCTGTACTACTCGCGCAACGCCTACCGGAACTGGGTGTGGGACCACGACCTCGGCAAGTACATCGAGGAGTCCAACATCTACGCCGTCGAGCTGACCGGCGACTGGTGGCACGACCCGGCCGGCACCACGATGCCGGCCATCGCGCCCGCGTACCGCAACGCGAACCTCGCGCCGGACGACCCGCCGGGGACCCGCAAGGACGGCTTCGTGCCGATCCTGAACTACGGCTCGGACAAACAGGCATGGGAGAACGCGCACGTCGACGATTACGCGAACAGCGGCGGCGAGAAGAAGGACCGCCGCTGGGCCGAGGGCTCGACCACGGTCCGAACCGTCGACGCCCAGGGCCGGCCGCTGTACTACCTGACCTACTCGGCGAACAACTTCGAGAACGAGTACTACGGGGTCGGCTACGCCACCGCCCGCGGTCCGCTCGGACCGTGGCGCAAGAGCCCGGCGAACCCGGTCCTGTCGCAGGACCCGGCGAAGAGCCTGTACTCGACCGGGCACGGCAGCATCGTGGACTCGCCCGACGGACGCCAGACCTACTACGTGCACCACGGCCGCCCATCCACCACGTCACCGCGCGCGCTGTACACGTCCACGATGAACATCGACCCCGGCGGCCTGTCGATCACCTCGTCCACATCGGACGAGCCGGTGCCGTCCGGCGTCGGCCCGCTGCGGATCCATGCCTCGGACCGGGTGCTGCATGCTCCGGCGTCGACCACCGTCCACGTGCGAGCCGCACCCGGCGGCGAGTTCGACCTGACGAACCCGCAGAACCGGCTGCGCGCCACGCTCCGCCCGGCCGGCGCCGGCACGGTAACGGTGAACGGTGCCTCGGTGGCGGTGACCGCCCATCGCCCGGCCCTGCTGACGGTGGTGTACCAGCGACACCGGGCCGCGGGTGGCTATCGCGACGTCGCCAACACACGTTCGGGCGTGCGGCTCCCGGTCCGCGTCACGATCCCGGTGCTGGCCGGGAGGTAGTGCGGGCCGGCCGCGTTCGCGGCCGGTGTATCCGCGCCCGGCGCCGGCGCCGGTGAAGGCCGAGCCGGACGAAGTGGCCAATCGTCGGCTCCGTGCCATTCCACTGCTGGTTCCGGCACGTGGTTACGGGGTTCTTACCGAGGTGCTGTGCGGCGATCCGATCTGGGCCGTGGGGTGTCGAAGGCGGTGCGCGGTGCAGAAGGCACCGGTAACGAGAGGGGTTCGACACATGCGCAAGGCGTTCTGGAAGGCCGGCATCGCCACCGCCGCCGTGGCCGCAGTCAGCGTCGGTGGTGCGGTCGCGTTCAGCGTCGGTGGCGCGGTAGCCGCGACGGCGTCCGACGGCACGGCGAAGGCGTCCGGGGAGCAGTGTGTCCTCAACGTCGACGACGGCAAGGAGACCTGCTTCAACAGCACGACGGAGGTCGCCGGCTTCCGGTCGACCGGCGGCATCCCGTTCCACATCCACGTCCGGCTGTTCCCCCGGACCGGCTACGACGGCAACGCCTACCTGATCGGCAGCTTCAGCAAGGAGAACTGCTCGGTAGGCACCGGCCGGCCTGACTACCAGATCCCCGACCTCGGCCAGCGGTCCAACTGGGCCGGCTCGTTCACCACGCACAACAACTGCGACATCAAGGCCTACGACGGGCTGCGGTTGTCCGGCGCGCACTTCGCCGGCTACCAGGACCACGACATCGAACTGACCGCGTTCAACAACAAGATCTCCTCACTGAAGGTCAGCTGACGCTCCCGACGCGCCGGCGCCCGGTACCCCGCGTAGGTCCGGACTTGATCGCTCGCCGCCGTTGCTCGGCGCATGTCTGGACGACGTTGGATGCCTGGACTCGACCGCCTGTCGGAGTCAGGCGGTCGAGTCCAGGGCGTCGGCGCTTCCGCGTTCGCTGGACGTAGTCGGTCAGCTGTCGTTGTCCGTACGGGTTTCATAGCCGGTGCGGTCGACCTTGCGGTGGAATCGCATGCCGGCCAGACCACCGAGAATGGCGCCGACGAGGCTCACGGCGAGCACGATCAGCGCGGAGACGATGCCAGCGGCAGTGAGGGTCCCGTCCTCCATCGGCAGCTGGGGCAGTCCGTCGGGGATGTCGAACTGGGCTCCGGTGACCGCGACGAGTATCGCGACCAGAACGGTCATGATGATCGTCCAGATCCATACCGCGATGCCTTGCTTGACACCGCTGAATCGCGCCATTCGGCCGGCCACATAGCCACCGCAGTAGTACGCGATGAAGATGACGACCGCCGCGATGATCGCGCCGGTGATGCCAACGGTCTCGCCGGCCTGGTCGAGTTGCTCCGCGGTCTGTCCTGGGCCACCGGCCCACGACAGTCCGAACACGGCGGCCGCGGCAGCGACGAGCGCGGTCAGCAGGACCGCGGTGCCGATCGCGGTCAGCCAGCCGAAGAACGCGGATCCCCACTTGATTCCGCCGAATCGCTCCTTCTGCCGGTCGGTGACCTCCCCGTGGTCGGGTCCACGCTCTGGGAGGGTGTCCGGCGCCGACGTCGGAGGCGCCGGCGTCTGAGGTGTCTGCTCGCGGGAGGGACGGTCGTCGGTTGTGGTGTCCGACCGGCCACGATGGGCGCCACTTGGTGTGCCGTTCATGTTGACTCCTGTTGGGGTGTGTTTCGTGAGTTACCTCAGCCGGCGGAACGCAACCACTTCACTGGTCTTGTCACGATTCCGACAAACTGCTGGGCAGGACGTTGCTGTTCGCCCGCCAAGGCGGTGAGTACCGAGATCCCCCCAGTCAGCGCCGGGATGAGCCACTGGCAGAGACCAAGCTGTTGCTGCACACGCGCAACCTCGTCCGGGGTGCTCGGAGCCGGGTCGGTACCACCTTCGACCACGACTCCGCCCGCCGCGCGCAGCTTCCTACCCAGCGCGCCGCTGTAGGCGGTGATCGCGAGTGCGGCCCCGGTAAGCGTGAGCTTGGCGGCCGTCATGGCGGCGACACCACGCTGTCCCGCCACCCGGTCCCGGTTGGCACGAAGCAGCCCGGCGCCGCCGAGGAGGTGGGCGCCGATCGCCGCCGCGTTGACCGGAGCCCAGCGCGCCCAGCCCGCGTTGGCCACGATGAGCCGCTGTTTCGGGTCGGGAACGTCAGCGGCTGCGCCGTTCACGGCGACCGCTCCGGCGAGCGAGCCGCCGAACCAGGCGGCGAGCCCGAGGTCATGCATCGTGCGGATAGTCGTGTTGCGATCAGACATTGGATGTACTCCCGTTCGTGTCGAATGGCGAGTGATGTTCGCGGTTCCAGTTGTCGACGTCCGAGTTTCTTCGCGGCGACTAGTTCTTCTTGCCGCGGCGACGCCTGCCGGCGGGGTGGGCGCCCTCGGTGTCGATGACTTCCTTGCGCACGGTCTCATCGACCTGCTGGTCGTCAGTGACGGTCTCGGTGCCCAACCGGACACGCTCGACCGGGACGGTCTGCTTTTCGACCACGGGTCGCTGTTCGGTAAGGGTGACCTCGTGGGTCTCTTCGGACAGATCCTCCCCCGTGAGCGCGGCACCACGATTGGTCTCGGTGATCGGCTCCCGCTCGAGGGTGACTTCCTCGCGCGACACAGGGATCGTCGTGGTGACGTTCTCGGTCACGATGTGCTTGCGCAGCCTTGCCCGGCCGGCCTCACGTTCTTCGGTGCCGACCCGCAGCCGCTCCTCAGAACGGGTCATCGCGTCGTCGGTGGTCGGACCCGAGGTGTCATGGCCCCGAACGCCGGGCTCACCGGCCCGGTCGCGCCGGCGGTCCCCGGAGGCGTTTTGCGCGTCGTCGGCCGAGGTCGGTGAGCCGCCGGAACTCGACATGCCGTAGTGGCTGTAGAGCTCCTCCTCGTCGGTCGGCGACAACTCCGAGTCCGGATCACGGTGTGGCGCCGACTTCAAGGCTTCCTTGTCGAACGGCACGGTCAACGCGTTGCCGTCCCAGCTACCGTCCTGGAGCGGAACGAGAGAGACGTGTCCGCCGAAGAGACCGCTCTTCACCGCCGCCCATTCAGGCTTGTTCGTGTCGTTGGCGTAGTAGATGGCGTCGACCTTGCCGAGCGACGAGCCGTCTCGGCCGTTTACCGAAGCGCCGGTCATCTCGTCCGGGTTACTCATGTTCGCGAGAGTCATGATGTTCTTTCCTTCGACGTGCATGCACGCCCGAGCAGGCGTGCGTTATCGGATTTCGCTGCGAAGTTCTTGACGTGGCGGCAATTCAAGTCAGCGACATACTTTGGTGATGGTGCTCTCACAAAGTGTCACCGGGATCTGGGGCGACAAACTTGCCGGAAACGGCCGCTGCGTCGCGGCCGTGGGAGCTCGGCAGCTCCGTTCGCTCGGACTACCCTCCCCAACTCGGCTTACACACCCGCGGAATACCGGTTATCGAGGTGACGCGCTGCGACGCGTCGACGGGGATCGCGGAGGTGTCGAGAGGAGTTCGGGGGGTAACTGGCGTCGGTGAACCGCATCCGCGGACACGGGGAGTGACCAGGATGAAACACCAGCCACGAGAAACGTCCATCCACACGGCCGCGTCGAGCGCACCCGCCGACGGCGTGGGAGCGTTGCGCGAGCGTCGGGTAGCCCGGGCGTTCGTGAGCCTCGCGGACACGATGATCGACGAATTCGACCTCACCGACTTCCTGCACATGCTCGTCGACCACTGCGTGGACCTACTCGAGGTGGACGCCGCCGGGGTCCTGCTCGCCGATCAACGCGGCGGCGTGCGGATGGCGGCCGCTTCGTCGGAGAGAGCCGAACTGCTGGAGCTGTTCGCCGCCGACACCGAGGGCGGGCCATGCGTGGAATGCGTGCTCACCGCGCAACCCGTGTTCAGCCACGACCTGGCCGCCGACACCGACAGGTGGCCGAGGTACGCCGCCGCGGCCGAACTCTGCGGCTACCGCGCCGTACACGCACTGCCGCTGCGGCTGCGCCGCAGCGTGATCGGAGCACTGTCACTGCTCAACACCGGGCCCGCCCGTGCGGACTCCAAGTCCACCGAACTCGGTCAGTCACTCGCCGACGTAGCCACCATCGGCATCCTGCAGCGACGCAGCATCGTCCAGCGCGAAACCCTCGCCGAACAACTGCAGGCCGCCCTCACCGCTCGAGTCGTCATCGAACAGGCCAAGGGCATGCTCGCCGCCCACAGCGGCACCCTCACCCCAGAAGCCGCCTTCACCGCGCTCCGCAACTACGCCCGCGCCAACCACGAACGTCTGTCCGCCCTGGCCCGCAAGGTCATCGACGGTACCGCCGACATCGCCGCCATCACCACACACGGCACCAGCTAGCTAGCGCGCCCCGTCCTCACAGGACGCGCGACCCTCCGTGTCGCTGCGACGGCTGAGAGTTCCTCGCACGGCCAGGGCGAGGCACAACAGCGCGAATCCCGCGACGAGCAACAGCGCGTTCCATTGCCCGACCGCGGCAACGGCCAGCACGATCGGGATCGCGGCGGTGGGCCACGGCCAGGTCGCCCGCCAGGAGCGCCTGCTGCCGCCGAGGATGAGCGCGCACCCTGCCAGGAACAAGACGAGACCAGCGGCGAGGGTCCAGCCGCCAGCTGAGGGAAGCGCATCCGGGTGCAGGACGAGGTCCTCAACGCCGACTCCGGCCATGACGATGCCCAGGGCGAGGGGCAGGTGGCCGTAAACGAACAGATCGTGCCGTTCGTCGGCAGCTTTCCCGCCTCGCTCATCGTCGTCGCGCCGCTGCAGGGAAGCGGCGCTGCTGGCGGCGGTGACGTCGAAGTAGTTCCACCACATCGCGGCGGCGATGACGAACCCCGCAACGCCGACGGCGACCGCGGGAGCGACCCACATGGTGTCGTGCACGCCAGTCGCCGCGCCACCCACGGCCTCCCCGAGAACCAGGATGACGAGAAGCCCGAACCGCTCCGGGAGATGTTCCATATGCAACGGGAGATGATTGTCGCGCCAGGTGGCGATGACGGGTCCGGCCGCATCGGCGGCGACAGCGACGGCCCACAACCAGTACCGGGCGGGTCCAACGACGGCCAACGACACCGCCCACAGCACCGAACTCACCGCGATGGTGGTGAGGTAGACGCCGATGGTCGGGCGGGCATCGGGAATGTGCCGCCATGCGCGAGCGTGGAGCAGCAGCAGGATCAGCCGGCCGGCGAGAAAGCTCATGGCGAACGGCGTCGAGAACGACGAAGTCGCAGCCGAAGCGGCCGCGGCGCATCCGGCGATGGACAGAGTCGCGGCCAGCTTGGCGATTCGGAACACGACGTCGTCGGTGTCGAATCGGTTGGCGTAGAGGGTGTACCCGACCCAGGACATCCAGATGGCGACGAACAGGGACACGAACGTCCCGAACCCGGACCAAGTCATATCCTTGAGGAAGGTGGCGGCGAGCTCGTAGACGACCAGGACGTAGGCGAGGTCGAAGAACAGCTCGAGTCTGCTGGCCGACGCCGCCCAACCGGTACGTAGGGCGGGTGGGCGGATCATCGGCTCGCGTTCAGTGCCCGCACTCACGAGAGCTCCTGTCATTGACCGGCCCGAATCCTTCGGCTGTGTTCGCGGTGATGACCTATCGACGCTTGCGGCGAAGCTGCTGCGCGGCCTGACGGGCGCGCTCCACTTGCCGACCCAGGCATACCCAGCGCCACCGTCGCCAACCTAGTGCCGAGCGTGCGCGGTGGACCGGTCAGCTGGTCGCGCGGGGTCGGTTGACCACGCACGGAGCGGGGATACTCCTGCGCCGCAGGGGTACCTCCGGGGCATGAAGAAGTTCCTGGACATCTATCTCAACGATCAGCTCGCACTCGGCGTCGGCTGGCGCGAGCTGGCGCGGCGGTCGGCAGGCAGCAACCGCGGCACGGAGCTCGGCGTCGCGCTCGAGCGGGTAGCCAACGGCATCACCGAGGATGTCGAAACCTTCCGCGACATCATGCGGGGGCTGGGCGTGCGGATCAGTCCGGTCAAGCCGGTTCTCGCGTGGGGCGCCGAGCGCATCGGACGGCTCAAGCCCAACGGGAACCTGCGGTCCTACTCGCCGCTGAGCCGGTTCGAAGAACTCGAGTTCCTCGCCATGGGCATCGACGGCAAGAAGCAGCTCTGGACGACTCTGCGCGATCTCGCCGGCCTCGCCGCCCGCCTGCCCGACATCGACTTCGACGAGCTCATCGGTCGCGCCGAGCTACAGCGTGCCGAGGTCGAGCCCCTCCGCGTCCGCGCCGGCACCGAAGCCTTCGCCGCCACAGCGGATTGACATCACAGGCGGGCCAGGGCCAACACCTCGGCGAACGTGGTCCGCGCGCCGGCCCTCGTGGCCGAACTCGTCGGGCGCGGCGAGCTCGTCGTCGGTGACCTGGATGCGCTGCGAGACCGACCGAGGCATCTGTGACCTGGGTGGGAGTGCTCTGTTCAAGTCGTGCCGAGGTGGGCAGGATTGTGGTCATGACCCACGATGAGACCGTCGACGAGACCCGCGATGAGACCGTCGACGAACCATCCGGCCGCGCCGCCGTAGGAGTCGAGCATCACGGGGACGGCGTGGTGCTTCACGTGAGCGGGGAGCTGGACCTGCTCACCACGCCAACGCTGACCGATGCCATCACGGGCGCGATGCGAGCAGAGCCCACCGTCCTGGTGATCGACCTGTCCGCCGTCGAGTTCATCGCCTCGCGTGGCCTCGAGGCGCTGCTCATGGCCCACCAGTCCGCGGGCAAGACCTCGGTGAGGGTTGTCTCCAACTCGATGGCCACCGCCCGGTCACTCGACGTGTCCGGGCTCACCGACCATCTCCACGTCTTCGGCACCGTCGCTTCGGCGCTCGCCGCGGTCACCATGGCGACTCCGGGAGACGACAGCGCATGAGTCACGCGCCGTCAGCCCATCAGTGTGCGCGCCAGCAGGAACACGTTGAGCCCCGACACCAGCAGGGCGATCACGGCGCCCGCGACGGTAGTGGCGCGACGGTTGACGAATGTGCCCATGACAGCGCGGCGCCGGGACAGCAGGACGAGCGGCACGAGCGCGAACGGGATGCCGAAAGAGAGCACCACCTGGGACAGCACGAGTGCCCGGGTGGGGTCGACGCCGGTGGCGAGAATCGCCAGCGCGGGCACCATCGTGACGAGCCGGCGCAGCGTCAGCGGGATCCGGCGGCGCAGAAACCCCTCCATGACGACCTGCCCGGACATCGTCCCGACGCTGGACGCGGCTAACCCGGACGCGAGCAGTGCGAGCGCGAATGCGAGCGCCGCGCCCGGACCGAGCAGCGCGCCCAGGCTGCCGTGCATGTCCTCGAGCGACTCCGCCGGCGCGGCGGTGCCGTGCAGGGCGCCCGCCGCGACGACGAGCATGCTGACGTTGACCAACCCGGCCACGCCGAGCGCGACACCGATGTCCACGCGCGTGCTCCGCAGCGCACGCCGGCGCTCGGCGATGTCGCCGTGGCGGCGGCTGAGTGCCGAGTGCAGGTAGATCACGTGCGGCATGACGGTCGCGCCGAGCATGCCGGTCGCCAGCAGCACGCTGTCGGTGCCGGCGAAGCCGGGTACGAGGCCCGCGCCCGCGCCGGTGAGCGGGCCGACCTGGAGGGTCTGGTAGAGGAAGCCGAGCAGGATGATGGCGAGCAGGCCGACGATGACGCTCTCGAAGCGCCTGCGGCGCAACGGGGCCAACAGCAGGATGCCGAACGAGACGACGGCGGTGATGCCCGCGGCGGGCAGCAGCGGGATGCCGAACAGCAGGTTCAGCGCGACCGCGGCGCCGACGAACTCGGCGAGGTCGGTGGCCATCGTGACGAGCTCCGCCTGGACCCAGAGCATGGCGGTGGCCGGCCGGGAGTAGTGCTCGCGGCACAGCTGCGGCAGGTTCTGCCCGGTCGCGATGCCGAGCTTGGCGGACAGGTACTGGATGAACATGGCCATCAGGCTGGCGGCGACGATCACCCACAGCAGCAGGTAGCCGTAGCCGGCGCCGCCGGCCATGTTGGTGGCGAAGTTGCCGGGGTCGACGTAGGCGACGGCGACCACGAACGCCGGGCCCATGAGCCCGGCCAGCGCGCGCAGTCGCGGCATCCGCAGCGGCGGGCGCAGGGCGACGGAGCTGACCATGAAGAATCTCCCGGGGCGAAACGGATGTGCCCGCCGGCCACTCGGTGGCCGGCGGGCACGAGGGAATCAGGTGAGCTTCTTGATCGCCTTCTCGATCAGCCCGAGGTTCGCCGGGCTGGTCGCGTACAGCATCGGGTCTGGCTTGGGCGCGGAAGCCTTGCCGCCCAACGGCTTCGGCTTCTGCACATACTCGAACTCGTGCATACCGTCCGGTGCCGGGCCCGACGCCCATCGCCCCTCCGCGCCGGCCTTACCGTCCGACAGGTGCCAGATCGTGCCCGCGTGCTCGGCGTACTCCTCGTCGAACAGCGCGCTCGGCGCGATCGCGCTCTCCAGACCGTCCTCCTGCAACTCCTCGATCGCCGCGAGCCACATGTTCTGGTGCACCGTGTCGCGGGCGAGGTTGAACTTCAGCATGTCCCGTACGCCCGGGTCGTCGGTCATGTTGTACAACCGCGCCGTCTGCAGTCGACCCTGCGCCTCGGCCGCCACGTTCGCCCGGAAGTCGGCCAGCAGGTTCCCGCTCGCCACGATGTAGCGGCCGTTCCACGGCACCCCGTTGGCGTCCGACAGGGTCGGCCCGCCACCGCTGACGATCGCCTGCTGCGGATCCATCCCCCCGATCACCGCGGCGATCACCGGGTCGTTGTCGACCATCGCCGCCGTCGTCTGCGCGGGCGCCCCCTCCAGCAACCGCGCCACCATCGTCGCGAGCATCTCCACGTGGCCGATCTCCTCGGTCGCCACGTCCATGATCAGGTCCTTGTACTTGCCCTCCATACGGCAGTTCCAGCCCTGGAACAGGTACTGCATCGTCACGGTCATCTCGCCCCAGGCGCCGCCGATCAGCTCCTGAAGCTTGCGCGCGTAGTGCGCGTCCGGCTTCTCGGGTTTCGCCTCGAACTGCAGCCGGCTCGTGTGGGTGAACATCCACGCCTCCCGTTCGGTCTGGGTCGGGGCTGGTTCGGGCCGGCCCCGACGCGGTGACGGGAACGCTAGGAACAGGCTGTGAGGGGACTGCCACCACGCGCGTACCGCGATCACGAATTCGTGCAAGGGGTGTGTCACGGCCGCGTGACCGCCGGGTTACCGCTGCAGGCAGCCGTGCTCGGAACCCGATAGTGGAACCGTCCCAGAAAACCTTGGCCGGGCACGTTGGGGCTCGCGTTATCGGGGAATACGCCTGTTGGCGTTCCGACATCACTGAACTGCGGGGGGACCGCACATGACCGCGCCGTTGATCTCCGTCCGGCTGTTGGCCGGTTTCGAGCTCCTGGTCGACGACCGGGGCGTGCCCGTCCCGCCTGGTTCACAGCGTCTGCTCGCCTATCTCGCGCTGCACAACGGGCCGGTGACCCGTAACACGCTCGCCGCGGCGCTGTGGCCCGATACCCCGGACCGGCGGGCAGCGGCATGCTTGCGCTCGTCGTTGTGGCGGCTGGTGAAGCCGCCGCACGCGCTCGTCGAAGCCGGCCAGGGCCTGCTGCGCATCGCGACGACGGTGCACGTAGACGTCGTGTCGGTGCACCGATACGCGGCCGAGCTC